>JBKDQC010000319.1:0-1042 GCA_046342295.1 Deltaproteobacteria bacterium
CTTCGCCGAGCGCGTCATGACCGTGGTCGAGACTTGTCGCAAGACCGACCGTCACGTTCTCTCCTTCCTCCGCGACACGATCGACGCCTCGCTACGAGGCAAGCCCGCGCCGAGTCTCATCCTGAACCCGTGAACGGGTACTCGCGTGGGGGGAAGGGGGAAGTGTATGCAACAGCCGATTCCGTGTGCGTCATTTCACACTCGCCATCTCGTGTGCCAACGAAGACCGTCCGAAGCGACCCGAGATTTCGCGTGGAGCGAAATCGAGGCTGAAGTGATGAGTCAGGCGACAATTACGTTACCTTGACGCGGCCCCGCGGTTTAGCTACGTCCCGTCGAGGACGACGACTCACAACGGCTGTCTCCTTGCCCGAATCGTCGACTATTTCGTACGCCCTCGGCTGCCAACCAAAAGTGCAGGAACACTGTAGCTCTGCGCGCAGGAGATCATGGTCCAATGAGTCGAACACAATGCGTCCTCGTGCTTCTGCTGGCGACGGGATGCGCCGGTCCCTTGTCGAACATTCCTGCGGAGTCCCGCGCTCGATTCGACCGCTGCTACCCCCACATCCTGCCGGTTTCGTGCGCCACCTCGATAGTCGAGCTGTGCGGAGCCGAACAGGGCCAGCAACAGGCCGAATACGCTGAGCTGGAGGAAGCGCAGCAGACGACCTGGCTGATCGAGCGAGGTTGCCCGGCCGATGTCGTGAGCGGTAATAGGTGAGACCGTAGTCCGTACGAACTGTACCCCGGGTGGTAACGGGAGCCTCTCACGGTCGCGATGCATTCCTGAGGAGGGCTCTCATCGGGCGGTGCGGGGCGTCAACTGTTACCGGGCGAGCTGGTTGAGGGGGGGTGCGGATCTCATCCTGAGCAAGATGTGACATCGACGCGCGGAACCGCTTGAAAAGCACGGGGCAGAGCCGGAGCCTTTTGTTGTCGAGACAGACGGAGGATGCCCCGTGGAAGAGATCGTTATCCGAGTCCCCGTCGAGTTCAAGAGGCTCGCGACTGCTGTCGAGGAGATCGTGGCGGCGGTGAG
>JBKDQC010000320.1:0-1896 GCA_046342295.1 Deltaproteobacteria bacterium
CTTCGCCGAGCGCGTCATGACCGTGGTCGAGACTTGTCGCAAGACCGACCGTCACGTTCTCTCCTTCCTCCGCGACACGATCGACGCCTCGCTACGAGGCAAGCCCGCGCCGAGTCTCATCCTGAACCCGTGAACGGGTACGCGGCGAAGGTCAGCTGCCCGTCACTTGGCGCTCGTGCGCAGCTTGTCTTGGCAACTGCGGATTCGATCGCCCGCAGGATGCACCTGCGCGAGGCGCTCGATCGTCTCGCGCCACGTCGTGTCTGTGGCCGAAGCAGACTGCGCCAACAATCCCACTTCGAGAAGCGCCTCATTCAGCGGGTCTTCAGGAAAGCTGTTCAGGAAGCGCTTGGTGGAGAGCACGCTGCTACCCCCGCTCGCAAAACCGAGCCGGAACTGTTCGAAGGCATCGTCTACCCTGCCCAAACCCATGGCGGCTGCGCCCAGAAGGCGGTGCGGGAGACCAAACATCCACGCGGGCTTGGGAAAAAGCCGATCGAGCAGTTCATCTTCGGGACTGTCTTCGGTTACGATCATGGACAGGGCTTTGGTGGCGGCAACCTCTGCCTCAGCCCACTGCCCCATCTCCAGCGCACGTGCCGCCCAGACGAGTGCGACTCGCATGCAAAAGTCGTCATCCGCATCCTCGGCCAGCGACTCCTGAAACAGCGCCTGTACATCGGCAAGCACAGAAGGTTCTGGTCGGTTTTCGATCGCGTCCAAACGCATACGCCGCAGTTCAGCCGGCGAGAGGCGGGTCGCTGCATTGGCAAGGAGCCATTGAGCAAACTTCTCTTCAGTCCGCCGGGCAAACATGGCTCCCGACATGTTTGCGACCTGGCCAACTGTCCCGGCCACCCTGGCCCAGTATTCCGGGTCGGGATTGGACTCGAGGAGCATGCGCACAAACTCCTGGGGTGCTGGTGGAACGGCGCCCTCGAGAATTCCCTCGATCAGAGGTTGCCAGAGCGAGAAATCGTGCCTCGACAGGCGCTCAGCCAGGTCTTTAGGCGGAAGGTAGACAAGGTCGAGGAGCACAGGGTGCGGCTCAGTAGCGAGGGGCTTTGGGGCCCGTCGTAGTGACCAGTCTACCAGTGGCAAATGCGCGAACAGCATGCGAGCGCGAAGGTCGAGCGGGCTAAACATCGGCTCGCCATACGACCGAGCAAGGCACAGGTCGCGAAGGGCCCTTGCTTCCTTGGCGAGTACGGCAGACACCGGTGGGAAACTTGCGCCTGCGTTTTGGACCGCCGCAATTGCGTTGGCGAGCTTCGTCACCCGTTCCTGACGGACAAGCTCCATCGCAACGGCACTGCGTTGCGCCTCGATCTGCCGCCTCGACTCCTGATGAAAGGCCTTCACGGATTCGACCGAGATCTCCCAGTGCCCCTCTGGCATCAGTTCCAGCATCCCGACCCTGACTGGATGCGAACCAGGAACACCCCTGCGCCACGTCTCAAGAGGAGCATCCGAGACCTTCGCCCAACATGCCTCCAACGCTGCAAGCGCGTCCTCTCCACGCAGCAACAAGAGCGCCCACCCACTCGAAACAAATGCAACACCGTTCTGATGCGCAAGCGTTGCAGCGACAAGCAGCGGACCAACGATGGGCTCGAAGACGCCTGATGCATCGACATCGAGCGTTTCTTGGCAGCTCTGGACGCTCTCGGCAGAAATGCCAATCGTCTCGAGGAACGCCTTCGCATCACGCGCCGAGACCTGCGACGACCATCCAAGTCGAGCGACGACGGCCACCGCGGGTGCGGATCTCATCCTGAGCAAGATGTGACATCGACGCGCGGAACCGCTTGAAAAGCACGGGGCAGAGCCGGAGCCTTTTGTTGTCGAGACAGAAGGAGGATGCCCCGTGGAAGAGATCGTCATCCGAGTCCCCGT
>JBKDQC010000321.1:0-2280 GCA_046342295.1 Deltaproteobacteria bacterium
ACCACGGCGCCGGTCGTGCCGAGGAGGTCGGTGACGTTGATGGTCGCGCGGCGGTTGCGGTCGATGGGGGGCAATAGGCCGTCGGCCTCGGAGTCCCAGACGATGCGGGCGCCGGCGACGAGGTATTGCGTCTCGGTGGCGTCGGTGCCTGTCGTGATGGGCTGGTAGCTGCCCGAGGTGCGCGTGAGGCCGCGACGCTCGAAGTCGCCGGGGTACACGAACAGCGTCACGCGCTCGCTCGTCGTCCAGCCGCCGCCGCCGCCGAAGGGGGGCCTGCGGCCGCCGGTCGTCGGGCCCGTCAGCACCTCCTTGACGGTGCGCTGGTTGGCCGCGTCGTAGCGGTAGCGCAAGCGCGCGCCGTGGACCCAGGCGCCGCTCGTCGTGCTGTTGCGGTCGTAGCGACGGCCGTCGACGAGGCGATTGAGCTCGTCCCAGCGGAAGCTGTAGTGCTGCTCCTCGGCGCACGTGCAGCTCGTGCGCAGCGAGGCCACGCGCGTCGCGATGGGGTCCGTCGTGTCGTCGATGCAGCTGCCCGCGCTCACGTCGTGACACTGGCCATGCACCGTGAACGAGCTGACGTTGCCTGAGACGCCGTACTGCACCTCGACCCAGCCCGCGCCGTCCCACGTGCTCTCGACGCCGCCCGCGCCATCGATGTTCGTCGCGAGATAGAGCGCGCTCGGCCGCCCGCCGCCAGAGTCCGGATCGTTGCCGCTCGTCAGCGTCCCGAGCGAACGCTCGACCTCACCGCTGCGCGACGACACCTGCACACCCAGAGCATTGATCGCCCCCCGCCCCTCGCGCCACACCCGCGTGAGCCAATCTCCTCCCCGGCCGCGCAGACCCCCGAGACACTAAACAAAAACGGCATCACGTCAACAGACGCCCAGCGGCCCAGTGATTTCGAGGGGTTGCAAGACCGGGAGTGACCCCATCAAGCGAAGCGCCGACCCCATCAAGCGAAGCGCCCCCCACCCCATCAACCGGAGCGCCACTGCTCACTGCTGGACCTCTGCGCCTGGTGGCACTCGCAATGCCTCGCTCGCATCGGCGTGGAGGGCACAGAAGTAGTAGGTGAGCTTCCACCACTGGCCCAGACAGTCCTGCCATCCGGCCCACTCAACTCGGGATCCATCCTCTCGCGTCTGTCCATCTCGAACGCCACTCCCTGCGATCGACCAACCGAAAATCTCAAGCCCCTTCAGCGCGCGAGGAGCGTATTGCGCTACTCTCTGGGAACTCGGTTCGAGCACAATACCACAGCACTCCGTCGAGCTGCACAACATGAGATCACCACCGAGAAGCATCGGCACCGTCTCTTGGCGCTCGTGCGGCTCAAGTTCATGCTCCTCGAGCTGATCACCAAGGTAACTCCGTGGTACGGGCAGCGGGCCAAAGAGAAAGTGCCCCTCGTCATCGAGGGGGCCACAAGCCTTCGCATCGACTGGGCGCGCGCCCCATTTCTCCAGCATGCGCGTGCAATCCACGCCATCGGAACTGACATACACCCCCCGCACCTCCTCTAGCGGTCTGTCGTCGTTTCGGCCAGCGACGATGATCGTGTTGACACGATTGCCGCCCACCAGGTACTCGCCGCAAAGCGCAGGCCCACGGGGTGACCACATCAGGGTCCACACTCCTCCGCACGCCCGCTCGTAGTGCCGGCGCCGAGCGTCGTCCAAGAGTAGGCCCTCGCTGATGCGCACATCGAGCGTCCAGGCCGGGCCGCTCGCCCCATCTGGCCTAACTACGGCAGGTTCGCTCGGCATGTCCCATTCGAGCCCCGAGAGCACAAGGGTTCTCCGGACCCGGTTGCCAGCTGACGTCGTCATTCTTGGATCCCACTGAATTCAGGCAATGATATCACTGCCCCCCGCTTTCCGGACTAGGTGGCGGGTTCTGGGGGGGTTGAGGGTTCGATACCCCATGCGCCGCCTGAAGATCGCGGCAAGCGTCGCACGCTCGGCCGCCGTGTCCACAAGCACTACTGCTAGCCTGCTCTACCACTGGATCCCCGATCTCAATTCCATGCTGGATCCCTCGAGCTTCGCCGTGATGTCCGCTCGGCCCTGGCCCACGTGTGGCTCGTCCGCCACGCGGAATATCCGTGACGCCTTGATGAGCCAAGCGCTCCTGCACAGTACGCGTTCACGGGGTAGCGCGTGTGATCAGGGGATCGACACGGGATCAAGAGCATGATCGACTCGCCGTGTGAGTTCGCTGGAAGAGCGTCTGCTGCGACTCGAGGCCCGCGTGACGGAGCTCGAGGCGGAGAACGCT
>JBKDQC010000322.1:0-5074 GCA_046342295.1 Deltaproteobacteria bacterium
GCCCGGAACCATCCCGCAGCCTCGAACGCAGCGGCGGTCTCCTGGCGGGACTCGACGAGCCGGGCCCCTTCGACCTCGTCGAGCGCCTGGAAGATCGGCGCGACCGGCCCACCGGGGATGCCGAAGAAGGTGCGAACGCCAGCCTTCACGAGCGCAGCGATCAGCGCGTGGGCTGCCCGGACGGGCGGGGCTGGCTCGGGCTCGGGCCACTGGATCCTGAACACGTCCGAGATCGGGCCGTTCCGTTCCTCGCCCCCATGCACTTCGAGAAGCTGTGGTTCGTGGTTCATGGCGCGCCTCCTTCTGGCGCGCCGAGGCGCGCCGGGACCATCGACCCCGCGCCGACGAGCACCGTCACCAGCGGATGTCGACGACGCCATTGTAGGCGTCCTCGAGGGTCAGCTCGACCGTCGCGTTCACACCGATGGCTTGGAGAGTGCCCTCGGCGCTGCCCAGGACCTGCGACTCGAGCCAGCCATACTCGTCCCTGTGTCGGACGGTGGCGCGCCGCGGCTGAGAAAAATCGTAGTCCCACTGTCCGTAGTTGCACGTCTGACGGCGCGCCGCGGCCCCCTGCTGGAGGACTCGCACGGGATCAGGCGACAGGAGACGAATGAGCGAGCGACCGAGCAAGCTCTCGCTGAAGCGCAGCGCCTGGACCTGGCCGATCCTGCGCATGCCCGCGTGGACATCGCTCGGGCTGGCGTAGAGGGCGCCGCAGACGGCCACGCGTGCGACGGCCTCCGAACAGGGCAGCCAGCCGAGCGTCGAGGCTCGGCTCGGGAAGATCCGGAGGTAGCGCTCGAGCTGCCCGACCTTGTCGATCTCGGCCTCGAAGGTCCGCACCCAGATGCCTCGCGCGCGCGCCGCGGGTGGGATGTCCACGAGCCTCTTCTCGAGGTCGCAATACGCGCCGACGAAATCCAGGGCGCTCTCGAACACCATGCGACGATACCAGGCGCAGCGAATTTGTGATTCCCCAATCGCTTCGCGATGATCGGGTGCCGTGGCGAACCTGATCCTGCTGGCGACCGCACGAGAGACCGCAGCCGCGCTGGTCCACTCTCTGGGACGTCGCCTCGAGACGGACGAGGTCGAGGTGCGGTGGGTGGAGGGCTCGCTCGCGGCAGCGATCGACGCGGTGCGCGAGGAGCACGGTCCGGTACCGATCGGCGTCGCGACCCGGTCGGCGAGCGAAACCATCGAGGCGATCGAGCTCGACGTCGACGAGGCGATGTCGCTCGACGGACGCGACCTCGCGCAGGTGAACGAGCTGCTCGATCGCACGCGCATCCGAGGGATCCGCCGCGCCGAAGCCGAGCGCTCGAAGGTCGCCGTCGCGCACGCCGAGAAGCTCGCCGCCCTCGGAACGCTCGTCGCCGGCGTCGCACACGAGGTCAACAACCCCCTGACCTCGATCACGCTGCTGCTCGACCTCTTCCCGACACAGCTCGAGGCCGCCGCCGACGCGATCGAGGAGGTCCAGGCCGCGAGCAGCGCCGGGCGTGGCCTCAGCGCGGACGAGGTGCTCCGCCTCGGGGCGCTCGCACAGGCCTTCGGATCCCGCAGAGAGGTCCTCGAGAGTGTCGAGGAGGTTCGCAGCGCGTGCCGCACGATCCACGAGATCGTGAAGGACCTGCGTGTCTTCGCGCATGCCGACGAGGCCGAGGCGCCCCAGGTCGTCAGCGTGCCCTCGCTGATCGAGCAGACGCTCCGCGTGGTCGGCCGCGAGATCAGCTCGGTCGCGATCGTCGAGCGCGACTACGGGAGCGACATCCCGGAGATCCTCGTGCCGCACGCCCGCATCACGCAGGTGCTGACCAACGTATTCGTCAACACCACGCACGCCCTGCGCGAGGTGGAGCGCGACCCGCACCGCGTACGGATCTCACTGCGCGCCGACGACGACATGGTCGCCATCTCGATCTCCGACACCGGGCCTGGGGTGCCCCCGTCGGCCCTCGAGCGCATCTTCGATCCGTTCTACACGACGCGCCGCGCGAGCTTCGGCACGGGCCTGGGCCTCTCGATCTCGCGCAACCTCATGCGGCGCATGGGCGGCGATCTCCTCGTCGAGTCGGTCTTCGGCGAAGGAGCGACCTTCATCGTCCTCGTGCCGCGCTCCTCTCCCGAGGCGCTGCGCGCGGCCCGGTCGCAGCCGCGCATCCCGACTTCCACCCCCACGGCGCATGGGCGCCACGCGCTGCTCGTGCTCGACACGAGCCCGCAGATGCTTCGCGCCTATGCGCGCGTGCTCGGACCACGCTTCGATCTGATCTTCGCCAGCGACGCCGAAGAGGCGATCGAGCTCTTGTCCTCGGGCTCGAGCGCCGACGCCGTGCTCGCGGAGGTCGGCTTCTCGCCGCTCGATGGCCGGCGTCTCTACGCGTGGCTCGCGGACCGACGCCCCGCGCTCGCGAAGCGCACGGTCTTCATCGCCGCAGAGCCGAGCGCCGAGCGCGCGCGGCGTGAGCTCTCGGGCTTGCCGAACACGATCCTCCGCAAGCCGACATCGGCCAACGCGCTGCTCCAGGCGATCGAGGGCGCGATCGGACCTCCTCTGGCCGGACCGGGCGCGTTTGAGCCGCTTTGACGAACGTTGACGCCGCCGCACCGCCAGAACGTGACCCGTCGCGACGGAGCGACGTTGCGGAGGAAACGGTCATGGTCGGCATCGGCGTCCTGGTTCTCTTCATCGGCGCTCTGGCGCTCGTCGGCGGCATCGTGCAGCGCATGCGGAGCGGACGGCTCGCGAACACGCCCTTCGCAAAGACGGGGGACATCGCCAAGCGAGGCAGCGCGGCGACGGGGGACAAGGGCGCCATCTCCACGGAGGGTCGCGTCGTCGCGAGCTCCCTCGTCACCTCCCCCGTGACGGGCACACGCTGCCTCTACTGCGAGACCCTGGTCACCGCGACGTGGAAGGTGGGCGACGCGTCGTTCACGGAGCGCGTGACCGACGAGAAGATCGCGGCCGCGATGGGGCTCGACGACGACAGCGGCCTCGTGTGGCTCGATGCGAGCAAGGGCGGAGACTTCGACCTGAAGCAGACCTTCGCGAAGAAGGACAGCCGTGGCCTGATGAGCGCCATCACGGGCAAGCCTCTCCTGTTCGGAGATCGAGGTTTCTCCGTGCCCCAGGGCCTCCGGATCCACGGCAAGCTGATCCCCGACAGCGCAGAGTTCGAGGTGACCGAGCGCTGTCTCCTGCCGACCGAACATCTCTACGCGAACGGCAAGCTCGACGCGCAGGGTCGCATCGGTACGCCGGACTGGACCGCGCTCATCCTCTCGACGAAGAAGCGAGACGAGCTGCTCGCGTCGAGCACGCGCTGGAGCAGGTACCTGCTCCTCGGAGGTGCCGTGGTCGCGACGGTAGGCGCCGCCGTGGCGGCCATCGCAACTCTCTTGGCCTGACGAGCCGACCGGGGCGCCGTGCCCCGGAGCAACCGACGTTGGTCCCGGCCCGCGCCCGTGAGAGAGTCGGTGCGTGAGCGGCGCGGACGAGAGGCGCTTCTTGGTGCGCAGGGCAGGGATCGACCACGGCCCGTTCGCGCGACAGGCCCTCCTCGATCTTGCGGGCAAGGGTGAGCTCGCGGCGAGCGATGCCGTGACCGATCTGAAGACCGGAGAGAGTCGTCCCGCACGCGAGTGGGCGCTGCTCGAGCGCGCGCTCGCCGAGCACGCGAAGAAGGACGCGGAGGCGAGAGACGCCGCGCTCCGAGTGGCGCAGGAACGACGGCTCGCCCGCATGCGCCGGCTGGTGCTGGCGCTCGTCGCTGCGCTGGCCGCGGCAGCGGTCGCTGCGGTCTTCGTGCTCGGTGCCCAGGCAGGACCCCAGCCAGACCCGCGCGTCGCAGGCCTCCTCGCGCTGTACGTCCTCGTGCTCGCGGGTCTCGTCGCCCACGTCGAGCGCGACGGCTCACAGGCCTCGGAATCCGCGTTCCACGGCGAGCCGAGCCAGGCGGTGGTGCGCACCTTGGGGTTGGTGGCGCTGGCGTCCTCGGCTCCTGCCCTCGCGCTCGCGCCGTACCTCGCCCTCGAGCCCACGGCCTTCGGCGAGGACCTCGAGGTCGCGCTCGTCGCGAGCGAGATGGCGCGCTCGGGCATCGCGCGAGGTTGGGTCGCCGGTCCGCTCGCAGGCTTCCCTTTCGGCCTGTACGAGGCGCCGCTCGTTCCAGCGCTCGTGCGCGCGCTCCTCGGGCTGGGCCTCTCTCCGCTCGGCGCGACCCACCTCCTCGGCACGCTCGCCATCCTCCTCACGCCTCTCGCGGCGTACGTGGCGGGCGTTCGGGCGCACCTCCGCCCAGGCTTCGCGCTCGCGGGCGCGCTGGTCTGCGCGTGGGTGTCCGTGAGCAGTCCGCACGCCGGAGGGCTCGCTGGCTTCTTCGGTGCGGGCCTCCTGACCTCGACGGTCGCCATGCCTCTCTGCGTGCTCGTCGCCGGAGAGATCGCCGCCGGCACGACACGCTGGACCGCGCCGCTGCTCGCGATGCTGGTCTCGCTCGTCGATCCCGGGCTCCTCTTCGCGACGCTCCTCGTGGTGGGTGTCGGCGCGACCGTCGGCGCCAGGGCCGAGAGCCCGCGCGCGCCCGCGCTCGTCGCGACGCTGCGGACCGCCACGGCCGCGGGCCTCGTCGGCGCTGCGGTGTACGGGCACGGTCTCTCTCGGCTCGAGATCCCGTTCGGACCTCCGGAGGCGCTCGGCGCGCGGCTCCGAGGCGCGCCGCTCGAGCACCTGGTGGCGTCGATCACCAGCGGAGAGATGCTCGACGCCGGACGCGCGCCTGTCCTGGGCTACCTCGTCGGCGCTGCGGTCCTCGCGCTGCTGGCGCAGCCCACTCGGCCCGCAGCGCGTGGGGTGCTCGCGGCCACGCTGACCGCGTTCTCGTGGCCCACGCTCGCAGACAACCTCATCGGGCACGGCCAGAGCCCGCTGTCCGCAGGCGCGCTCCTCTTGCTCCGGCCCGCCGACGCCCTCGCGCTCGTTCCCGTCGCGTGTGGAGCCGCGCTCGCGACGGCTCTCGAGGAGAGCGCGCCGCGCCTCGAGCAAGCGCTCGACACGCACGCCCGC
>JBKDQC010000323.1:0-9519 GCA_046342295.1 Deltaproteobacteria bacterium
CGCGCGTGCTCGAGGCCGAGCGTCCGAGCTCGCCCTGCCTGGGCGGCATGATGAACATCGGCACCCGGCCCACCTTCTCGGCGGGCCGCTCGGTCGAGGTGCACCTCTTCGACTTCGGGGCCGACCTCTACGGAAAGACGCTTCGCGTCGGCCTCGTCGCGCGTTTGCGCGACGAGCAACGCTTTGCGGGTGTCGAGGCCCTCGTCGCGCAGCTCACGAAGGACGCCGCCGCCGCCCGCGGGTCGGTCGCCGCGGCGCGCGAGAGCACCGCGCTCCTGCGTTGAGAGCGGCCGCGCGGGGCCGTCAGCGGCGCGGGGCACGTCACGGCCGCTGCGCCATCCCGCCCCCGCTGAGCACCTCGAGCATGGCGCCGAGCTCGGCGATGCGCGCCTCGGTCGCGAGATCGGTGCTTCCGCTGCGGTCGCGCTCGAGCTGGAGCCGGCGTCGCTCGTGGTAGAGCCGCACGATCTCGGAGGTCAGCCGCATCCGCGCCTCCTCGAGCCGGCGCTCCTCCGAGAGGAGGCTGCTCTCCTCGTGCGCGAAGAGCAGACGATCGAGACGCAGCGTGACGGAACCGACGACGCTCCAGGAGTCGTCGCTCGCGAGCACCGCGCCGTCGAGCGCGCTGCCTTGCTGCGTGCGCAGATCCCAGCCGCTGCCACGCCGAACGTCCGCCCGCAAGAGAGGCAAGAGCCCCGAGAGGCGGGCGCGCTCGCGCGCGTCTCGCGCACGGTCCGGGTCGAAGCTCGCGCTCCGCATCGCGTGGTCGAGCACCTCGTCGATCGTCGGCTCGTCCCCATAGGGCGCCGAGAGCTGCGGCGCGTCCTCGAGCGGGATCGCCAGCGCAGGCTCCGGCGCTGGCAGCCGGGCCCTCGCGCGCGTCTCGAGCGGCACCGCGAGCGAGACGGACGCGGCCGATTCACCCGCGCCGCGGGCGTGCCCCGTCCAGCGCGCCGCCACGACGAGGCGAGGAGGCGGCAGCCCCGCGTGCGCACACGCGGAGAGGCCGAGAGCGAGGTTCAGAGAAAGGACGAGCTTGGGTCGGGTCATGGAGCTCGCCGTGCAGGCCCCGCGCCGGTCCGTCGGCGGAAGATCGTCGGGCAATTCGGCCCTCTGCTGGCGGAACGGCGGCGGGCTGGCGGCGACGATCCGCCAGGCGCCGCCTGCGCACGTCGCCTCGCGACCGGCCACGCAGGCGCGTCCCGGCCCATGCCTTCGTGTGGTACGAAGCCCTCTTCCACCATGCGATACCTCTGCCTCAACTGCGAAGAGCGCTTCGAGCACGAAGAAGGAAAAGGCAAGCTCCGCTGCCCCAAGTGTCTTCGCGTCACGGGCCTCGAGAAGATCGAGTCTCCCGCGGTGCAGACGGCCCAGGCGGCGAAGAACCCCTACCTCGTGCCGGGCCTCATCGCCGTCGCGCTCGCGGCCGTCGTCGGCGGTTATGCGGTGTGGCACAGCAACGCCCCCGAGCAGGTCGGCGACGAGATCCCCATGCGTCCGCTGTCGGAGGACACGCTGCGGGGCCATCTGCGCCGCTTGCGCGCCGAGGCGGGAGAGCTGCGGGGGCTGCTCGTGGCCAACGAAGCCATCGAGGGCTTCGCGACGCGCGCGGTGCAGGGGCGCGACGACACGATGGAGCTCGCCGAGGGCGTGCAAGAGGCGTTGCGCCAGAGGGCGAGCGAGAGGCACTTCGTGCGCTGGTCGCTCGGGGTGCCGCGCGACACGGCGCCGGGCACGGCCGCCGAGGCCTACGAGGACATGCGCGAGGCCGGCGGCGCCGCGCGTCTCTACCCCATCGAGCTCGCCGCGGTCGCGGTCACCGCGTTGAGGAGCCGCGGCGTGGGCGCGATGGTCGCCGAGCTGTACCGTTTCCCGGGAGACGGCGCGCCGCCGGATCCTTCCGGTCAGCTCGGCTACTACGGCGTCGCGGTCTACGAGGGCGAGCCGGGAGAGGGCAGCCCGCGCCTGTTCGACCCGTGGGGAGGCCACGAGGTCGCCCCCGAGGAGGGCGACTTCCGCGTGCTCAACGACGTCGAAGCGGTCGGCGCCGCGGTCAACGTGCGCGCCCTTCACCTCCTCGTGCGCGAGAACGACCCGGAGCGCGCGCTCGAGACCAGCTCGCAGGCGATCCGTCTCTGTCCTCGTTCGCCCGCGGTCCGCGCCGTGCGCGGCGCGATCCTCCTCGTCGCCGGCAACCCGAACGAGGCCCTCGCCGAGCTCGAGTCCGCGCAGCAGATCCGCGCCGACGGTCCGCGCCGCAACTTGATCGCGGGCCTCTACATGGCGCGCGAGGACCTCGAGTCCGCCCAGCGCGAGGCCTCCGCGGCGCTCGAGGAATTTCCCGACTACGCGCATGCGCACGCCACGCTCGCCGCGATCCACATGGCCAACAGCGAGCCCGATCTCGCGCGCACCGAGCTCGAGGCGGCCGAGCGGGCCGACCCGGATCTCCACATCCTGCCCTCGCTGCGGGCGAGCTTCTTCGCGGCACAGGGCGACCTCGATCGCGCGGTCACCGAGATCCGCCGCGCGGTGGAGCTCAACCCGGACTTCAACACGCGCCTCGCGGCGGCGCAGATCTACCGCCAGGCCGGCCGCTACGACGACATGCGCCGCGAAGCCAACGCGGTCCTCGAGCTCGTGCCCGAGGCGCGCCGCGCGCCGCTGCGCGAGCTCTTGTCTCGCCGGCTCGGCTCGACGGCGTTCGAGGATCCGGACGAAGAGCCCATCACGGACGAGGAGCTCGCCGCGATCGAAGCGGAAGGAGCGGGCGAGCTCACGCTGCGCGCCCCCGCCCTCGCGCAGCCTGCAGCCCCCGCCGGGGGCGACGAAGCCGACGAGGCGCTCGAGGACGAGGCGCCCGACGACGAGGCCGAGGGCAGCCCCGGGGCGGCAGGCAACGACGGACCGGCGCTGATGCTCGGAGACCGCAACCGCTTCAGCCTCGGCGGCGGCTCCCTCTCGCTCCAGTGAGCTCGCGCCCCGCGCGAAGCGGGGGACCACCGTCTCGGTCGTTCGAGCGCGTGTTTGCGGGCCTTCGCCGTTCGCGAATGCGCTGAACGGCCCCAACCACAGCCGGCCCGCAACCGCGCCTTGGTGCTTCACACCAGGATCTCGGTGCTGAACCGCCCGTGCAGGGCGATGAGCACCTCGACGTCGAGGGCGGCGTAGGCGAGCTGCCTCGCGCTGAGCGGACGCCTGGTCCAGTCGGAGGTCTGCTCGCTCTTGTCGAGCTCGAGGCCGAGCTCGCGGCGGCAGCAGGCGGCGAGGCTGTGGCCACCGTCAGCGGTGCGACCGCGGAGGCGCCGTGAGGTCGCGAGGGTGTCGAAGACGTTGGTGATCGAGAGGTTCAGGCGGCCGAGGACGCTGCGCTCGAAGCTCGCGTTGTGGATGACCTTCAGGATGTCGTCGTGCTCGAGGATGACCGCGAGGGACGCGAGGTCGGCGAGCACAGAGGCGTCCACGATGGCGTTGAAGGCCGGGGTACCGAGCTGGAGGGTGCAGAGGTCGCGGTCGACGAGGGTGGTCTCGACGTCGAGCGCGACGATGCGGTTCGGGGGGAGCGCCGCGAGGATGCGATCCCAGGTCGCGAGGTCGCTCCCGAAGGCGTCCTCCGCGATGCGCTCGATCGCCGCGGTGACGGTCTGGTGCGTCACGCCGTCGCCCTCGATGCGGAGGTGGAAGTTGTCGGCGATGATCTCGGTGAGGTGCTCGAGCGCGGGATCGTCCGTGGCGAGCGCACGCTCACGCTCTATGAGGGACTCGACTCGCCCCTCGCCCAAGTGCTTCAGGCGGTCGAGGAGCAGGCGATGGAGGGCGATCGAGCAGACCGCCCAGCCCTCGGCCTCGAGCTCATGGCTGAGCCGCTTGATGCGGTCGCGCAGCTTGAGCTCGAGGCCAAGCCGATGTTTGCGGAGCTGCTGCGCCGCCATCCCGGCCGCTTCGAGGTCGGGCAGCTCCGGACGCTGCAGCGCCGGCTCCACAGGTGGCGCGCGCAGCACGGGCCCCGATGGATGGCGCGGGCTTCTTCGACCCCGAGCCTCTCCCCAACCGCTCGGATTCGAGAAGACTTCAGATGCCCGGGGGCGGAATCGAACCACCGACACGGGGATTTTCAATCCCCTGCTCTACCAACTGAGCTACCCGGGCGGAAGGCCGGCGAAGCTAGCCGAATCGTCGGGGGTGTCAAGACCGACGGTGCCTGGCGGCGCGGCTATCGGTCGCTCGCTGGCGCCGCGAGGACACGGCCGGCGCGGGCGCCGGTGTGGGCGCCGTCTTTCACCGTGAGCGCGCCGTTCACGAGCACGTGTCGGAAGCCCTCGGGGTGATGGCGCGGATCGGCGTAGCTGGCGCGGTCGCGCACGCGCGCGGGGTCGAGCACGACGAGGTCAGCCTTGGCGCCGACGCGGAGCACGCCGCGATCCCGCAAGCCCAGCTTCTTCGCGACGAGGCCTGTCATCTTGTGGATCGCGGTCTCGAGCGAGAAGAGACGCCGCTCCCTCACGTAGTGCTCGAGCACGCGGGGATAGGTGCCGTAGGTGCGCGGGTGGGGCTTGCCCTCGCGCTGCGGGAAGCCGTCCGAGCCGATCATCGTGCTCGGGTGCGCCATCACGCGCTCGACGTCGGCTTCGCTCATCACGTGCGCGATGGCCGCGACGGCGAGCTCCTCCTCGCGCAAGAGATCGAAGAGCACCTCGAGCAGAGGCTTGCCGCGCTCCTTCACGATCTCGTGGATCGACATGCCCTCGTAGCGGTGCTCGTGCTTGACCGAGCTGACGACGACGATCTTGCTCAGCTCGCGCAGGATCCAGGGCAGGAGGAGGCGCTTGGGGAAGAAGCGGTCGATCCAGCCCGGCAGGCTCATGAAGCGCAAGAAGCGCTCCTCCACGTCGCGCGCCATGCGCGCGCGCATCGCTGGGTCGCCGAGGCGCTCGAGCAGCTTCTCCTGGCTGCCCTCGAAGGCCCAGAGCGGAAGGAACATCGCCGAGAGCACGGTCGAGCCGGCGGTGTATGGGTAGACGTCGCTCGTCACGTCCATCCCCTCGCTGCGCGCCGCGTCGAGCAGCGCCAGCGTCTGCTTCACCTTGCCCCAGTTGAAGCGACCGCCGGCCTTGTGGTGCGAGATCTGGACGGCGACCTTCGCCTCGCGCCCGATGCGGAGCGCCTCCTCGAACGACTGCACGAGGCGCGGCCCTTCGTCGCGCATGTGCGTCGCGTAGATGCCGCCGTGACGCGCGGCCACGCCGGCGAGCGCGATGAGCTCCTCGGTGCTCGCGTAGGCGCCCGGCGGGTACACGAGGCCGCTCGAGAGACCGAAGGCGCCCTCTTCGAAGGCGCGCTCGAGCAGCGCGGTCATCGCCGCGAGCTCGGACGCGCTCGCGTCGCGCTCCTCGAGGCCCATCACGTGCGCACGCAGGTTGCCATGCGCGACGAGCGGCACCGCGTTGGGGCTGATGCCCTCGGCGAGAAGGCGCGCGCGGTATGCGGCCAGAACCATGAAGGTCCCCGATCGCTCGCTCTCGCCGAAGAGCATGGGGGAGAGCCGGTCGTAGAAGCGCGCGACCGCGTCGTTGGCCGGGTACACGCTGAGCCCGCAGTTCGCGACGACGGTGGAGGTCACGCCCTGCATCAACTTCGCGGCGCACTCGGGATCGTGCGGCAGCGCGAAGTCGTCGTGCGAGTGCATGTCGATGAAGCCGGGGCAGACGACGGCGCCGCCGACGTCGAGCACCGCGTCGGGCGCGAGCGAGGTGCCACCGAGCTCGGCGATGTGCTCGCCCTCGACGAGGAGCTCTCCCTCGCGGGATGGGGCGCCCGTCCCGTCGATCAGGCGCGCGTTCGTGAGCAGAAGGCGCATCGCACGCACAGGATATCGGATTGCGCGTGTACGCTCCGCCCCATGAAGCGCATCGCCATCCTCGGCGCGGGCCCCGCATCGCTCGCCGCCGCGTGGAACCTCTCCGAGCCCGGCCTCGCGAACGAGATCACGATCTACCAGCAAGGCTGGAGGGCCGGCGGGCTGTGCTCGACGGGGCGCGTGGGCCCCGAGCAATGGATCAACCAGAACGGAACGCATTACCTGTTCGGCTGCTACACCTCGACGCTCAGCCTGCTCGAGGCCGCGTATGCGGTGCTCGCCCAGCATGGCGACACGCGCTTCGGCACCTTCGAGGAGCAGCTCGTTCGGCGCGACCTCCTCGTCATCCGCCAGCTCTACCGCGGCGCATGGACAGACTGGACGATCCCGATGCCGCGGCGCGGCGGACGCGCGACCGATGCGTCCAGCCTTCCTCCGCCGCAGGCGGCTTGGCAGTCGCTCACGCGCGCGACGTTCGAGCTCTTGCGCGACGAGCGAGCGAGCGCGCTGCTCTCGCAGCCCGAGGCGCACCGCACCGACGGCGCGCGGGGGCTCGTCGCGGGGATCCGGCGCTTGGTGGAGTCCGTCGAAGAGCGGCTGGAGGGCGCGCTGCTCGACGGCTTCTCCGCGCAGCTCGCACACGCCGAGCGCGCCTTCGAGGTCCTCCTCGTCGCGCTGGATCGCGGAGGGGACGACGCGCCCATCGACGCGCTCGCGAAGCTCCTCACCGCCCTGCGCGACGCAGCGCTGGCCATCCTCGAGCCGCTCGGAGAGCGGAGCCTCGAGGCGCATCGCCTCGCGATCCTCGTCGATCTCGGGCTCACCGTGGCGATCGGCGGCCTCGAGGATCGCGCCTTCACCCCGGCCGGGCTCGCGGCGCTCGACGCGCTCGACTTCCGCGCCTGGCTCACCAAGCACCGCGCCCGAGAGAGCTCGGTCTGGTCGGCGCCGATCTCCGTCTGGTACGACGCGATCGCGGCCTACGAGCGCGGCGCGGTGGAGCGGCCCCAGGCCTCGACCTGCGCGACCTTGATCGGCGTCGCGCGGCTCCTCCGCTATCCCGCGTCGTTCGCGTACCAGCTCTCGTGGGAGGCGGGCGACTCCATCATCGGCCCGATCGTCGCGGCGCTCGTTCACCGCGGCGTGCGCTTCGCGTACTTCCACCGCGTCTGGGACGTAGTGCCCTCGGCCGATGGTGCGCGCATCGAGCGGGTCGAGCTCGAGCAGCAGCTCGCGCTCCACGCCGAGGACCCCACGCGCTACGACCCGTTCGTCCCGAGCGTCACTTCGCCGGGGCGCGCGGTGTGGCCCGTCGAGCCGCGCTGGTCCGAGATCCGCTCGCCGAAGCCGCCGGGCTGGGTCGGCGGGCTCTCGGCCGAGCTGCTGCGCGCGCTGCCCCTCGATCCGGCCGCAGCTCCCGGAGTCCACGCGGGCCTCGAGTCCTCGTACTACCCGCGCCTCGGGCCGACCGTCGTCCTCGAGGCGGGCCGCGACTTCGACGTCGTGATCGGCGCGATGGGGCTCAAGATGTATGGGCCCTCCGCGCCCTCGCTGATCGCCTCTTCGCGGGCGATGCGCGACGCCCTCGAGCACGTCGCCGCAGGCGAGACGCAGTCGCTCCGCTTCTGGCTGCGGCCGAGCCTCGTCGGGCTCGGATGGACGACGCAGCCCCCGATCTTGTCGGGCTACGCGGAGCCGTTCGCGACCTGGGAGGATCCCACCGATTGCCTCGCCTCGGAGCGATGGGGCGCGAGCGCGCCAGCGACGGTGAGCCATCTCTTCGGCCCGCTCCCCGAGGCGGGTGGGGCCCAGAGCGAGGCCTACCTCCAGGCGCAGACCACGGCGAGCTACCTCCACGCCGCGGCGTGGAGCCGCTACAACGTCGGTCTGCTCTGGCCCGGCGCGTCCGATCGCGCGCGCCCGCTCGCGCTCGACGCGGGCGCGGCCGTCGCGATCCAGGTCCGCGCGAACGTGGGCCTCGAGCAGCTCTACACGCAGATCCTCCCGGGCACCGCGGACAAGCGACCGGCGCCGGGGCGGACGGAGCTCGCGAACTTCGTGATCTGCGGAGATTGGACGCGGACACAGCTCCTCACGGGCTGTGTCGAAGGCGCGGTCGAGTCCGGTCTGCGCGCGGCGGCCGCGGTCTGAACCGCGGTTCAGCCCGCCGCGCCCTCGCGCAGCATCAGGCAGCAGGCCCACACGCGCCCGAGACGCCGTGTCCGGACACGCTCGAAGACAGCGACCGTCTCCTACGGGGTGTTGCGCGGCGCGACCGTTCAGAGCGCGCGTGAGACCGCTCGATGTGCTCGTGGCCGGCGCCCCGCACGCCGCGGCCATGCTCGGACCATGCAAGAGCACACCGCCGCGCTCGAGCCTGAAGCCCCCGCCTCCTCAGGACACCTCTCACTGGCGCGCTGCCTCGCGGCTGCGGCTGCGGCTCCACCAGCGCTCGCGCTCGCGCTCGCGGGCCTCCTCGCGCCGGCGCTCGGTCGCGCCGAGCTGAGCGTGTGGGGCTGGCTCTGGTCCTTCGAAGCGGTCGCGCTCGCCGTGGGGCTCGGGACGATCGCCTCGCGACGCCGCAGGTTCGCGCGCGTGCGCGCTGCCGGTGTCGCCGGCCTCGTGCTGCTCGGTCTCGTACGCACGGCCCTCTTCGGAGGCTCAGAGACCGCGCACCTCGTCGTGATCGATCGCGCAGGGCACGTGGCCAGCGGGGCACGCCTCCTCGATCGGCTCTTCGAGGAGCGCGACGCGGCGATGGTCGGCAGCCGCCTCCTCGTGCTCGCGGGCGCGGTGCGCGCGAGCGAATTCCCGAGCTTGCCGAGCCTCCTCGCGCAGTCCTATCCGCAGCTCGAGCGAGACGCGCCGCGCCTCGGCACGCCGATCCCCGCGACGCTCCTCGGCCTGCAGCGGGCGGACGCGTTCGACGCGATCGTCGTCGCGCCCGAGGGCGCACCGGGCGGCCTCGGTGTCGTCTTCCTGCATGGATTGGCGGGCAATTTCGCGCTCCCGTGTCTCGAGGTCGCGCGCGCCGCACGGCGGTCAGGGGCGGAGACGATCTGCCCATCGACACGCTTCGAGGGCGACTGGTGGCGCGGCGACGGCGAGGCGATCATCCGCGCTTCGATCGCACACCTGCGCAGCCGTGGAGCGAGGGCGATCGTGCTCGTGGGCCTGAGCCACGGGGGCCTCGGTGCCTCGCGCCTCGCGGGGCGTCTGGGCCGCGAGATCGACGGGCTCGTGCTGGTCTCGGGTGTCGCTGCGAACGCTCCGACGCCGCGCGTTCCGACTCTCGTCGTGCAGGGCGAGCGCGACGCGATGGCCCGCACGGGCGCGGTCCGCGCCTGGGCGCGGGGGCGCGTGCGCGTGCGGTACGTGGAGCTCCCTGGGACGCACTTCGTGCTCCTCGAAGAGCGTGCCCGCGTGGCCGAGGCGCTGCGGCGCGCCTTCGCCCTGCCGCGGAGCAGCGGGTCGCGACCGCGACCGCGCGGCGAGAGAGCCGTCGCGACGCGGCGCAGAGAATGAGTCACTTGGATTGACTCATGCTCTGACGTTTCTTTCCGGAGGGTCTGGCCCCAGACCCTCCCTCTCGCCGAGTGAATCGGCGAGAGCCTCCCTCCCGCCGATGCGAGCCCGTGGCACCCGCATCGATCCATCCGAGT
>JBKDQC010000324.1:0-15188 GCA_046342295.1 Deltaproteobacteria bacterium
GATCATCACCGAGAACTCACCGTTCTTCGCGATGAACTCCTTCGTGCCGTCGAGCGGGTCGATGTACCAGCACCGGTTCGAGGTCGCGCGGCTGTTCGAGCTCGCGGTCTCCTCGGCGATGATGCTGTCCGAGGGGAACGACTCTCGGATGCGACCGACCAGAAACGAGTTCACGCGCGTGTCGGCCTCGGTGACCGGATCCTGCTCCCCCTTGTACCGAACGCTGAAATCCGAGCCGTATACGTCGAGGAGAATCGCTCCCGCCTCGCGCGCCAGCTTCACGGCCTCGACCAGCTCTCGGTCCAGCATCGGCCCGACCGTAGCGCGAACCGGGCCCCTCTGGCGAGAGATCCGCACCGGTGGCCGCGAGGCCGTGCGCTCGGCGACCCCGCGCCGCGCGCGCCGCCGACCGTCGGAACCCGATCTCCGAGAGACTCCTGCGCGACGGTCAGCTCTCCGCGCCGGCGGGCCGGTAGCGGAGGACCGGCTTACGTGCGGCGCGGGTCTCGTCGAGTCGACGCAGCCGCGTGTTGTGCGGGGCCGCCTTGACGTGCTCGGGCTTCTCGAAGGCCTCCTTCGAGATGTTCTCGAGGGTCTCGACGAAGGCGTCGAGCGTCTCCTTGGTCTCGGTCTCGGTCGGCTCGATGAGCATGGCGTTCTTCACGACGAGCGGGAAGTACACGGTGGGCGCGTGGAAGCCGTTGTCGAGGAGGCGCTTGGCCACATCCATCGTGGTGACGCCGGTGTCCTTGAGGTGGCGGTCGTTGATGATGACCTCGTGCATGCACACGTGGTCGTAGGCGACGTGCCAGGTCTTGCCGAGGCGCGCGCGGAGATAGTTCGCGTTGAGCACGGCCATGTCGGTCGCGCCCTTGAGGCCCTCGGGGCCCATCTCCCGGATGTACGTGTAGGCGCGCACCATCATCCCGAAGTTCCCGAAGAAGCTCCGGAGGCGCCCGACCGTCTGCTTGCGGTCGTAGTCGAGGTAGTAGGCGCCCTGAGCGTTCTTCTCGACCGTCGGGGCGGGCATGAAGGGCTCGAGCGCCTTCTTGATCGCGACCGGCCCGCAGCCGGGGCCACCGCCACCGTGCGGCGTCGTGAAGGTCTTGTGCAGGTTGAACTGCATGACGTCGATGCCCAGGTCGCCCGGGCGCGCGCGACCGAGCAGCGCGTTGAGGTTTGCGCCGTCGCCGTACACGAGCGCGCCCTTGTCGTGGAGCATCTTCGCGACGACGGGGAGCTCACGCTCGAAGAGACCAACCGTGTTCGGATTCGTGATCATCACCGCCGCGACGTCGTCGTCGAGCAGCGGCGCGACCTTGGCCGGATCGATCACGCCGTCCTCTCCCGCCTCGAAGGGAAGGATCGAGAGGCCGTTGAACGAACAGCTCGCGGCGTTGGTGCCGTGCGCCGTGACGGGCACGAGCACCTTCTTGGGGCTGCGCCCCTGGGCCTCGTGGTAGGCGCGGATCATCATCAGCCCGGCGAGCTCGCCGTGCGCGCCCGCCGCGGGCTGGAGCGTGACGCGGTCCATCCCGACGATCTCGGCGAGCATCCGCTCGAGGCGGTACATCAGCTCGAGCGCGCCTTGCATCATGTGCTCGGGCGAGAGCGGGTGGAGGCGTGCGAAGCCCGGCAGGCGCGCGGCCCACTCGTTGATCTTCGGGTTGTACTTCATCGTGCACGACCCGAGGGGGTAGAAGGCCGTGTCGATCGCCATGTTCTGCTGCGAGAGGCGCACGTAGTGGCGGAACGCCTCTGGCTCCGAGACCTCCGGCAGCCCGGGCTCGCTCGAGCGAGCGGCCTTGCCGAAGAGCGAGGCAGGGTCGACGTCCGGCACGTCGAGCGCGGCGTGGGAGCTCCCGTGGCGACCGGGCGAGCCGCGCTCGAAGATCAACGGCTCGACGAACGACAGACCCGAAGTGGCTTGGCTCGACATCGCGAAGGACCTCCGATCGACGGCGAGACTAGGAGCGCCGCGTGCGACACGCAATCCGCGACCAGGGCAGTTTCTGCGTCCGCCCGCGAAACGCTGACCGGCCGTGGCTTCGACGAAGGAGAAGAGACCTCGAGAAACGCGAAGAGGCCGTGTCGCCACGGCCTCTTCGAGAGAACATCGATCGACCCCCGACGGGGCCGTGGGCTCACCAGCCGGTGCCGCCCTGCTCCGGGTCGCCACCGCCGCGGCTCGGCGCCGGGGGCTGGTAGCCGCCCTGCGGCGGAGCGCTGCCGCCACCGCCACCGCCGCCGCTGAACGGACCGTCGGCGGCGTCGAAGTAGTACGTGAAGCCGGCCGAGCCCCAGGCTCCCGCCGTGCCGATGCCCATCGAGAAGGGCTGGGCGGTGTCGGGGAGGATGCCCACCGAGACGCCGACCTGGCCGTTCACCGCGAAATGACGGTCGAGGTAGTGCTCGAGACGCAAGGGGATGTCGAGCCCGATCGCAGCCTGGTTGTCGTCGGCCTCGGGGACGCCCGTCCCGTTGAAGATGCCGCCGACGGTCAGGCGGCCACCGATCATGAACACGGTGCGGTCGCCGCGCGCGATCACGCCGAAGACGCCGAAGCCGAAGCCGAGGCGCGTGATCAGATCGCCACCGTCGGGCAGCGCGAAGCCCGCCGTCAGGATGAAGTTGAGCATGACGCTGGGGCTCACCCAGTAGTTGCCGTTCAGGCCGCTGACTCCGAAGCCGCCGACGGGCGTCGCGGCGCCGAGGTTCGCGGTCGCGAGCGAGAGGTCGAAGCCCACGCCGAAGCCCGCCGGCTCGACGTCTTGTTGCGCGGACGCGGTCTGGGGTGCGAGCACGAGCGCCCCCGCGAGCAGCAGCGCGGCGCAGAGGCTTACCTTCTTGAGCATGACGAAATCTCCTCCAACCGAGCGCCCGAGGCGGGGCTCTCGACACGCATGGTCGGAGCCGCCCCAGGCAGTGTCCAGGAATCGACAGACGGGACTGCCGGCCCTCTTACGCCACGTCGACGAAGGAATTCCCTCGCGGTCCACGCCCCGCGCGAGGCACGGGCTTGTGTGACGCGCCGAAACGGTCCAGAAGACGCCGCCCATGTCCACCACAGACCTCGAGAACCTGCCGATGGATCGCGCGATCAGCGCGGTGACGCACGATGGTTCGTTTCGAGTGCTCGCGGTGCGGAGCACGCGCACGGTCCGAGGCCTCGTGAAGAGCCAGGCGGCCGCCGGGCCTACCGTGGAGAACCTCGCGGACCTCGCCTCGGGCACGATCCTCGTCCGCCTCACGATGGCGCCGAACTACCGCGTCCAGGGGATCATCCAGGACGCGCGCGGCGGAACGCTCGTGGCGGACAGCTGGCCGGACGGAGGCACGCGCGCCCTCGTGCGTTCCCAGGGCCCGGTGCTCTTCGGGCCAGGCTCGCGCATGCAGCTCATGCGCTCGCTGCCCAACGGCGCCATGCACCAGGGCATCGTCGAGGTCAGCCGCGAGCACCGCGTGAGCGGCGCGGTGATGAACTACCTGCTCGAGTCCGAGCAGGTCACGAGCGCGCTCGGGGTCGCGAGCGTGGTGAGCGACGAGGGCGAGGTGCTCCTCGCGGGCGGCTACGTCGTGCAGCTCCTGCCCGAGTGCACCGAGCCGCCGCTCGCCGTGATGTACGAGCGGCTCCGCCATGATTTCGCGGACCTCGGGCGCGTCCTCGCCGAGCTCGACGCCGATCCCGACCGCGTCGTGGCCGAGATCCTCTCGGGCATGGACTACACGCGCACCCTCGAGTTCGAGCTCGACTTCCGTTGCCGTTGCTCCTCCGAGCGCGTGCTCGCGAGCCTCGCGACCGTGGGCAAGGACGAGCTCGAGGACATGATCCGCAAGGCCGAGCCACTCTCGATCACGTGCGACTATTGTCGGCAAGAGTACGAGGTGCAGACGGAGATGCTGCGCGGCCTGCTCGAGACGAGCTGAGCGCTGCCAGGGCGAATCCGAGATCCTCCGAGAGACCCTACAGGCGGACTCACGCCTTCGGGGGCCAGGGGACGAGCCTCGAGGTGCGCGCGGCGTAGGCGGCCCAACCGGCCTTGCGGGCCTGGCGGGCTTCCATCATCGGGATCGACGCGAGGAAGAAGAGCCCCGCGATCGCGAGCACGCCGAGGAGCGACCACCACGCGGCCTCGCCGCTCGCGAGGGCGATCACCGCGAGCCCGCTCCAGAACGAGATCTCGCCGAAGTAATTCGGGTGCCGCGAGTAACGCCAGAGGCCGCGATCGCAGATGGCGTCGCGGTCGGTGCGCGCCTTGGTGAACGCGCGCAGCTGCTCGTCCGCCACGGTCTGCATCACGACGCCGCCGAAGGAGATCGCGGCGCCGAGGGCATCGAGCGCGCCCAGGCCCCGGTCGCTCGGCACGAAGATCGCGGCGAAGGGCAGCATGGTCACGAGCACGACCGCCGTCGGGAAGAGGTGCAGGCCGGTGAGGCTCACGAGCCAGTAGGCGCTCCCGGTCTTGCGCTGGAGGTCGCGGTAACGGAAGTCCTCGTGGTCGAGGCCGCCCCAGCCGCGGATCCAGTTGATCGTGAGCCTCGCGCTCCAGAGGCCCACGACGAGGAGCGTGACCGCCGCGCGGCCGTGGACCACCCCGCCGAGCTCCGCCGCCCAGAGGCCCGCCGCGAAGACCGGTGGCGCGGCCGTCCAGTACGCGTCGTAGACGCTCGAGTTGCGCAGCGCGAAAGAGAACACGAAGACCACGAGCGTCGCGGCAACGTCCGCGAGCGCGAGCTCGGCGTAGGAGCCGAGCGGGCCCTCGATCGTCATCAAGCCGCGCGCCCGCACCGCGAACCAGACCGCCACCGCCACGACCAGGGCGAGCGTGTATGCGGCCGCGACCCACGCGAACGAGGCCTGCAGCCCATGGCCTCGTGGAGATTCGATGCGCTCGGTCGCCGTCATGGGCCCGATGTTGTCACGGCGCACGCCGCGCCGTGGTCTTTCGTGCGGACGCGGGGACGCGTCAGGGTCTCGTGGCCAGGAAGGTGTGCAGGATGCCCTTCTGCCAGCCGTCCATGGGCTCGGTGCGCACGTCGATGAAGCCTGCTCTCCGCAAGCGAGCCTCGAGCGCATGCACGCTGTCGAAGCGCTGCACGCTGTCGTGGAGGTAGCGGTAGATCTTCGTCGTTCGCGCCGTGATCGCGCCTCCCGGGATGATGATCCCCCAGCAGACCGCGCCCCAGACCGCCCGACTCCGCCGCGAGCCCGACACGCTGTATTCGTGGATCGCGAGGCGGCCGCCCGGCGCCAGCATGTCGTGCAGCCGCACGAGACAGGCGTCGGGGTCCGGCACGTTGCGCAGGCCGTAGGCCATCAGGATCCCATCGAAGCGCTCCGCCAGGCCCGCTCCGCGAGGGTCCATCGCGTCGCCGTGCACGAAGCGCACACCGCGCAGGAGCGGCTTGCTCCTCGCCACCTCGAGCATGCCGCGGCTCGCGTCGAGCCCCGCGAGCGCCGCGCGCGGGTAGACCTCCTGGACCGCCTCCGTGGAGATGCCCGTCCCGCAGCACAGGTCGAGGATCCGCGCGTCGGGCGCACAGCCCAGCCGCTCGGCGCTCAGCCGCAGGTGGCGGTGGTAGCCGGGGTTGAGCCCGGTGAGGAGGTCGTAGGTCGGCGCGATGGCGTCGAAGTCCGACGGGACTTCTCGCTTGCGCTCGGCGAAAGAGGGGCTCGGGCTCATGAGGCGGCGCGACTCTACCCGACACACACGAAAAGCAAGCTCCCTCCCCTCGCCGGAGGGGCGGCGAGCTCCGGCCGCTTGATGCGCGCTGGGCGTGGCGTCATCCGGCGGGGGCACAAAGGTACGCCGCTTCGGTCAGTGGCGGGGCGTGCAGCGCCGCGTGCCGCCCCGCGTCTGGTCTCACCTGCGAGAGCGCCTCGCGCGCGAGCGCTGCGGCGGCCAGACGCACCTTGTCCGGGGTGCTCGTGACGGCCCGCGCGCGGACCGCGTCGTGGCCGCGCGCGCGGACGACCTGACCGATGGCGGCGTACACCGCGCTCGCGACACGGATGGCGGGCCTCACCTCGCGGGGAAGCGCGTCGATGCCCGCTTGGGCGCGGAGGTAGAGCACGTCCGCGTGGTCGAGCAGGCGCCGCGTCGCGTCGCGCACGCGCGCGGTCGGGCGGGGCGAGGCGAGCCAGCGCGCCCGCGCGTCTCGATCCATGTCGAGCCAGCTCGCCGGCAGATAGACGCGCCCGAGGCGCGCGTCGTCGCCGACGTCGCGCGCGATGTTCGTCAGTTGCATCGCGACGCCGAGGTCGCAGGCGCGCGCGAGCACGTGCGGCTCGCGGCGCCCCATCAGCCAGCTCATCGCGACGCCGACCGAGCCGGCGACCCGGACGCCGTAGCCGATCACGTCCGACAGCGTCTCGTAGCGCCGCGCCTCGACGTCCCAGAGGTATCCCTCGAGCAGCGCCTCGAGCGGCGCTCGGGGCAGCGCGTGCTCCTCCGCGAGCCACGCGAGGGCGCGGTCGACGGGGTCGTCGGTCGGCCGACCTGCGTAGGCCTGCGCGAGGCGATCTTCGAGCGCCCCGAGCGCGGCGCGCGGATCGTCGCTCTCGTCGACCAGGTCGTCCGAGACCCGACAGAACGCGTAGAGGGCGGCGACCGGATCCGCCAGAGGCCCGGGCAAGAGGCGCGCGGCGAACGAGAAGCTGCGCGAGCCTCGCGCGAGCAGCGCATGGCAGTGGGCGAGATCGCGTTCGGGCGGGCGCACGGCGGGCGGAGCCTGACATGCGGAGCGCTCGGAGGGCACGAGCCGGTCGTGTCGGGCCCCACGCGCTCGATCGGATCGGCTACGCTCTTCGCTACGTGCGTATCCCCTCGGTCCCGCTCCCGCCACAGGTCCGTGGCTCGCTCGAGGATCGGCTCGGTCGGAGCCGGCGCGAGCTCCGCGGGAGCTACCGGGGCACGCGCGAGCGCGCGGAGCCCGGCACGCGCGTCGTCGTGATCGGCGGCGGTCTCGCGGGGCTCTCGGCAGCGTGCGTGCTCGCCGAGCGCGGCGTCAGCGTGACGGTGCTCGAGAAGAGCGACCGCCTCGGGGGCCGCATGGCCACCGCACCGAGCGAGGCTCCGGATCGGGCGCTGCACGTCGCGCCGGTCCACGCCTTCCACCGCCACTACTACAACGTGCGAGCGCTTCTGCGCCGCATCGACCCCGAGCTCGTCACGCTGCGGGGGCTCGACGACTACCTCGTGCTCGGCCCCGACGGTGCAGAGGAGTCGTTCGCGAACCTGCCGAGCTCGGCGCCGCTCAACGCGCTCGCGCTGATCCGTCGCACGCCCTTCCTGTCGCTCGGGGACCTCCGCAAGCTCTCGAGCGAGCGCATGCGGCAGATTCTGCTCTTCGATCCTCAGAAGCACGCTGCACAGAACGACGGGCTCTCGGCGGCTCAGTTCCTCGAAGAGACGGGCCTGCCCGCGCGCGCTCGCGAGATGATCTTCCGGGCCTTCACGCACGCCGTGTTTCACGACGACGCGTCACTGTCCGCCTCCGAGATGCTCGCGAGCTTGCACTTCCACTTCCTCGGCAACCCCGAGGGCATGCTCTTCGACGTCCTCGAGGAGCCGGCCGCCGACGCGCTCTTTGCGCCGATGGAGCGCTATCTCCGCGCGCTCGATGTGCAGATCCGCACCGACACCGCTGCGACGCAGATCCTGCGCGACCGCGGTGACCGCGTGCGCATCGTGACCCGCGGGGGCGAGACGCTCGAGGCGAGCGGCCTCGTGCTCGCTCCGCACGTACGCGGGGTGCGCGAGCTCGTGCGCGCCTCGCCGGATCTCGTGAGCGATGCGTCCTTCGCGAAGGCCATCGACGGGCTCGGCGAGGGCGCGTCGTACGTGGTCTGGCGACTGATGCTCGATCGGCCCCTCGACGAGGGTCGCAAGCCGTACGTGCGCGTGGCCGATCTCGGGAGCCTCGACGCGATCACGCTGCACGCCCGCTTCGAGGGAGAGTCGCGCCGCTACGCGCTCCGCACGGGCGGCGCCGTGGTGCAGCTCCAGGCCTCCGGAGTGCCCGACGCCCACACCGACGAGGCGCTGCGAACCGAGCTCCTCTCGGCGCTGCACACGCTCTATCCGGAGACGGCGCAGGCGAAGATCCTGCACGAAGAGCTCGTGCGGCGCAGCGATTGCCCCTCCTTTCGCCCCGGGAGCCACGCCTCGCGGCCCCGCGTCGCGACGCCCTACGGCAACATCGCGCTCGCAGGCGATTACGTGAAGCTGCCGTTCCCCTCGGCGTTGATGGAGCGCGCGACCGCGAGCGGCTTCCTCGCCGCGAATCTGCTCCTCGATCGATGGGACGTCCGCGGCGAGCTGCTCTACACGATCCCACCCCGCGGCCTCGTGAGCGGCCTCATCGCCCGCTGAACGCAATCGCCGCGCTGGGCTCGCCGCGCTGGCATCCGACCCTCGTCGTTCGGGCGCCGATGGCGGGGTCAGGCCAGCGTCAGCGTGCAGCGCGCGCTGCACGCGCCGCCCTCGAGTCCGTTCTCGTCGCCGGCGTCGCACTCTTCGCTTCCTTGGCGGATGCCGTCTCCGCAGGCGGGGCCGAGCGTGCAGTCGGGGTTGCATCCGCCGTAGCGGCCGTCGTTGTTCTCGAGCCCGTCGTCGCAGGCTTCGAAGCCCTCGTCGCGGGTCCCGTCCCCGCAGAAGGGACCGCGGCTCAGGCAGTCGGCACCGCAGCGGCCGTACGCGCCAGTGTTCATCGCCTCGCCGTCGTCGCAGAGCTCGAAGCGCGTCACGAAGCCATCGCCGCAGCGATCGTCGCAGCGCGAGGTGCTCGCCGCGAAGCCCGACAGCGTGAGCCGGAAGTTCGAACCGCAGCATCGCCTCTCCGCGTGGAACACGACGAGCTCGTACACGCGGCCCGTGGCGAGGCGGTCGCGGCAGGCCGTCACGATCGCGACCTGCCGAGCGTCACCCGCGGCGGCGGGGCTCGCGAAGTCCATCACCGCGCTCTCCGGCGTGTGCAGGCCTCCGACGTCGAGGCAGAGCTGACCGTCGACGAAGACCCACACGTCGTCGTCGCCTCGGAAATCGAGCCGCTCGGAGCCACCGTACACGAACCACGTGTGGATCTCGGTCGTGAACGAGTAGTTGTGCGCGGCCGGATAGGACTCGCCGATGGCACCGGGCTCCGTCCATCCGCGACCGTCGATCGGGAAGAACCCCTCCGAGTCGAAGGTGTAGGCGCTCGTCGCGCCGACCCGATCGAGGGAGAGCGTGCCGAGGATCGGCACGTTGCGCGCGGAGTCGCGGTACCAGTCCCGGAACGACTCCGCGCTGAGCGCGCCCGCGCCACCGACCACCGCGCCGCTGAACGTCGGTCGACCGTCGGCGTCGAGGCGCGCGCCGGTCATCGAGAACGTGATGCCCGAGCCTCCGCGCGCGTCGAAGTCGGGGTGCGTCGGCGAGCCGCTCTGCGTCACGCCCCGGAAGTCGCGGTAGACGACCGGCAAGACGAGCCGGTCCGGTGCGGGGGGCGTCTCCAGCGTGCACGTGAAGCCCTCCTCCACGGTGCAGGTGGCGCTGCAGCCATCGCCCGAGGCCGCGTTGCCGTCGTCGCAGGACTCGCCGGTGCCCGGCAGGATCACGCCGTCTCCGCAGAGTGCCGTGCACGTTCCTCCCGAACAGGCCGGCTCGCGCACGCAGTCGGGCCCGCAGCCATCGAAGGCCCGGCGGTTTCCGTCGTCGCACTGCTCGGTTCCCTCGGCCGCGCCGTCTCCGCAGCTCGTCGTCCGGCATGCGGCGCCCTCGGTCGGACACGTGAAGCCCTGCTCGAGCAAGCACCGCTCGTCGCAGCCGTCGCCGGTCCTCGTGTTGGTGTCGTCGCACTGCTCGAAGCCGCGCACGAGACCGTCGCCGCATGCGGCCGCGCGGCACGCGACGCCGGGAATCGAGCACGTCCAGCCGCTCTCGGGCTCGCAGCGATCGCTGCACCCGTCGCCCGCGCTCGCGTTTCCGTCGTCACAGCGCTCGGGCGTCTCGACGAGGCGATCCCCGCACGTGATCGGCCGGCACGGCATCGCCGGCAGACATCGGAACCCGGGCTCCACCTCGCACTCCGGTGAGCAGCCGTCGCCCGCCTCGAGGCCGCCGTCGTCGCAGGCTTCGGTGAGCGTCCGGATCGCGTCGCCGCAGCGCTCGCCGGCGTCGGGCCCGAGCGGCGCGTCGACGCGCGCGATGTTCGAGTCGAAGCTCGGATCGGGGGCGTCGAGGCTCGCGTCTCGACCGGCATCCCGTCGCGGAGCGGGGTCGGCGGGACACCCCGCGAGGGCGAGCGTCGTCACGGCCAGCGCGAGCGTTCGGCGAGACATGCGCGAAGGGTAGGGCGAGCCGCGCTCCGAGGTCGAGAGCCCCCCGGTGGCCAAGCGGGGAGGCGGCACCTATCCTCGCTCCCGCATGAAGACCCAAGTGACGGTCGCAGCGATCCAGTGTCCGCTCGGAGCGAGCCGCGAGGAGAACGTCGCCCGCGTCACCGCGCACGTGCGCGCGGCCGCCGCCCGCGGCGCCAACGTGATCCTCCCGCCCGAGCTCTTCGAGGGGCCCTACTTCTGCCGCGAGGAGAAGGAGAGCTTCTTCGAGTGGGCGCGCCCGTTCGAAGGCAACGCGACGGTCGCGCACTTCGCGGCGATCGCGAGAGAGCTCGGCGTGGTGATCCCCGTGTCCTTCTTCGAGAAGGCCGGGCCGGCGCATTACAACAGCCTCGCGATGATCGACGAGACCGGGCGCGTGCTCGGCCTCTACCGCAAGAGCCACATCCCCGACGGGCCGGGCTACGAGGAGAAGTACTATTTTCGCCCTGGCGACACGGGATTTCGCGTGTGGAGGACGGGCTTCGGTGTGATCGGCGTCGGCATCTGCTGGGACCAGTGGTACCCCGAGTGCGCGCGCGCGATGGTGCTCGGAGGGGCCGAGCTCTTGCTCTACCCGACCGCGATCGGCGCCGAGCCGAACGGCGTCGACACCAAAGATCCGTGGCAACGCGCGATGATCGGCCACGCGGTCTCGAACGCGACCCCGGTCATCGCGGCCAACCGCATCGGCATCGAGGCGTGGCAGACGTTCTACGGGAGCTCGTTCTGCGCGGACATGCGAGGCGACAAGCTGTCCGAGCTCGGGCGCGACGAAGAGGGCCTCTGTCTCGCGACGTATGATCTCGCGAAGATCCACGAGTACCGCGCGAGCTGGGGTTTCTTCCGCGACCGTCGCCCCGAGCTCTACGGCGCTCTCGCGACCGCGGATGGGCAGCACCCCGTGCGCGCCTCGATGAAGCTCCCATGAGCCGGCGGTTTGCGCTGGCGCTGGGCCTCTGGGCTGCGGCCTCGGGCTGCGGTGAGGAGGCGCCCGCGCCCACGGTCCCGCCCCCGCCGGCGCTCCCGCCCCTGCGAGAGGCGCCGCCCACGCCGCCGTGCGAGGCGCTCTGCGACCGCGTCGCGGTCTGCGACCTGGCCGAGCTCGGAACCCGCCTCGCGTGCGTGCGCCGATGTCAGGTGCGCGCCCGCGGTGACGTCGAGCTGCTCGAGTGTCTGGAGCGGTCGTCTCCAGACGGCGCGCCCCACTGCGACCTCGCGCGCCGGTGCACGGAGCGGCACCTCGAGCGAGTGGAGCGTCCGAGCCCGGTCGTGCCCGAGGGCGAGCGCCTCGAGGCCCAGGCGCTCGGCCCCGAGGTCCAGCTCTCGCTCGAGTCCAGGCTCGTCAGCGCCGGCCGCTACGAGCTGGTCCTGCTCCTCCGGGGTCGCGGGCAGTGGGACGGCGGCCTCGGCGGGCTCGACGCGGGAGCGCCCCTCGACGCGCCGCTCGACGCCGGGGAATTCGACGGGGGCCTGCAGGCGCCCGATCTCTGGCTGCGCGTCGGGGCGTTCTCGTCGGACGGCCGGCTCCCGCTCCTGCGCCTCGATCCGCGCCGAGGGGATGACGACGAGACACTCCTCTTCGAGCAGAGCTCGCAGGCGGGCGGGACGGTCGACCGATACCGCGTCCGTCACGTGGGCGACGAGCTCCGGATCGAGCATGCGTTCGAGCAGCGCGGACCCGATCCGGCCGGGCAGCTCGGCTCGGACTTCGAGGCGCAGCTCCGGATCGGGCTCTCGGCGGGCGCGCGCGTCACCGCCGCCCGAGAGCTCGTGCCCTGAGCGAGCGCGCGTGACCGGAACGCTCGATCAGCTGCGTCTCGAGGACGTCTTCGGCGAAGCGGGCCTCTTCGCCTCCAAGCTCCCTGGGCACGAACCGCGGCCGGAGCAGCGCGCCATGGCGGAGCTCGTCGAGCACGGCCTCGCCCACGGAGGCGTCAGCTTGATCGAGGCCGGCACCGGCACCGGCAAGACCTTCGCCTACCTCGTGCCAGCCCTGCTCTCCGAGCAGCGCGTCGTGATCTCGACGGGCACCCGCGCCCTGCAGGACCAGATCGGCCTGCGCGACGTCCCCGCGCTCGCAGAGATCCTCGGAGAGCCGGCGCTTCCGGTGGCCGTGCTCAAGGGGCTCTCGAACTACGTCTGCCTCCGCCGCTACCACGAGCTCCGACAGAGCGCCGAGAGCGTGCGGCGCGCCGAGCTCGCGCGGCACCTGCCCGTCCTCGAGCCCTTCGTCGAGCGTGCCCAGAGCGGCGGGATGCGCGGAGAGGCGAGCGAGCTGCCCGAGCTCCCCGAGGACGCCGCGCTCTGGTCGCTCGTGTTGAGCGGAGCCGACACGCGCGTCGGTGCGCGCGGCCGAGTTCACGAGTGGTGCGTCGTGTCCCGGGCCCGCGCCGAGGCGGAGGCCGCGCAGATCGTCGTCGTCAACCACCACCTCTTCTTCGCGGACCTCGCGCTCCGGGCCCGCGGCGCGAGCGTCATCCCGCCTTACGACGCGGTGATCTTCGACGAAGCGCACCAGCTCGGGGACGTGATGACGGAGCACTTCGGCCTCGCCGTCGGTGCGGCCCGGGTCGACCGCCTCGTGCGCGACGCCGACCGCACGATGTCGGCGTTGCGTGTCGAGAGCGAGCTGTCCGAGCGTCTCCTGCGCGTCGTGCTTCTTCGCACGAGCGACCTCGTCGAGGCCCTCGGCAAGCTCCGCGGGCGCGCAGCCTCCGAAGGGCGTCGGGCGCTCACGAGCGAGGACCGCGAAGCGCTGCTCGACCGCCTCTTGGACCTCGAGGCCTCGCTCGAGGCGATCGGGGCGCACGTGCGCGGCACCATCGACGAAGAAGCGCGCGGACACGAGGCCCTCGCGGCGCTCGCGCGGCGCCTCGACGATCTGCGCAACGACCTCCTCGTGATCGTCGAAGGGGGCCATGGCCTCGTCGTGTGGATCGAACATCCCCGCCGCGGCGCGCGGGGCGGACCGATCCTCGGTGCGAGCCCCGTCGACGTGGCGCGCCCCTTCCGCGAGGAGGTCCTCGCGCGCACGCGCACGGTGATCCTGACGAGCGCGACGCTCTCCGCGGCCCTCGAGGGGGCGCCGCGCGCGCCGGGACCGGGCTCCGCGCCGGCCGTCGAGGTGGCGCTCGAGCGCCGCGTGGTGCGCGAGGAGCCCATCGGCGAGCCCGTCGGCGCCGCGCCGCGCGTGCGCTCACCGTTCGCATACGTCCGGCGCGAGCTCGGCATCGAAGGGGAGGTGGACGAGCTCGTGCTGCCCTCGCCGTTCGACTACCGGAGCCAGGCCGCGCTCTACCTGCCCCCGCTCCCGGCTCCGCGAGAGCCTGGGTTCGCGCTGGCGGCGCGGGAGGAGGTCGAGGCGCTCACGCTCGCGTCCGGTGGGGGCGCGTTCGTCCTCACGACCTCGGTGCGCGCGCTCGACGAGCTCTCGCGGCAGCTGGGCCCGGTCTTGCGTCGCCAGGGCATCGACGTGCTCACGCAGGGCGAGCTGCCCAAGCACGACCTCCTCGGGCGCTTCCGCGCGCACGGTCACGCGGCGCTCTTCGCGACGCTCGGCTTCTGGGAGGGCGTGGACGTGCCCGGGCACGCGCTCCGCCTGGTGGTGCTCGATCGCGTGCCGTTCGACGTACCGACCGACCCGCTCGTACGTGCGCGCTGCGAGCGCATCGAAGAAGAAGGCGGCTCGGCCTTCAAGGAGCATCTCCTGCCCTCCGCCGCGCTCACGCTGCGCCAAGGTTTCGGGCGCCTCGTGCGCACCCGCAGCGACCGAGGTCTCGTGGCGATCCTCGATGGCCGCATGCGCTCGCGGGGCTACGGCAAGCTCTTGCTGCGGGCTCTTCCCGACGCGCACCGGCTCGAGCACCGGGAAGAAGCCCTCGCCTTCCTTCGCGCAGTGAGGAACGGAGAGCCTCGGAGCGCGACTTCTCCGCGTTGATCCACGCGCGTCTCGCCGCAAGGGGCCCCGCGTCGGCGCATGCGCGTGCCCGGAGGGGTGATCCGCGTCACGCTCCTCACCCGGCGTCGGTCCGCGCTCGCCTCTACCGGACTTCGAGACGCGGCCGAGGCCACAGCCACCAACGCAATGGGCTTCATGGACAGGACCGTCTCGAGCCGCCGCGTTCACGCGAGCGCACCAGGAAAGTTAATGATCTCGGGCGAGTATGCGGTCCTCGAGGGGGGCGCGGCCCTCGTCGCGGCCGTCAGCCGCCGGGCCCGCGTCGCGCTCGATCCGGTCGACGCTTCGCTCGGCGTGACCGACGGCTCGCCGGCTTCCTCGAGCGGCTCGCCGGACGAGGGCACGTTCCCCCCCGAGGTGCTGCTAACCCGGGAGCACGCCGAGGCTCTCTTCGGCCGCGTTCCGATGGACCTCACCCTCGATGTCTCGAGCCTGCGCGAAGGCGAGCGGAAGCTCGGCCTCGGCTCGTCCGCGGCTGCCTCGGTCGCGACCGCGGCGGCGGTCGCGGTGGCCCAGGGCCGCGACGTCGAAGCCGAGCGCCACGAGATCATGGCCCTGGCCCTCGAGGGCCACCGCGCCGTCGCCCCCGAGGGCAGCGGGGCGGACGTGATCGCGTCGGCGCTCGGGGGCTTCGTGGTCGTCAGCAAGGACGAGGAGGGGATCGACGTCGAGGCGCTCGAGCCTGCGCCGAGCTTCGTCTGGCGGGTCGTGTGGACGGGCTCGCCGGCGCGGACGAGCGACTTCGTCCGCGCGGTCAAGGACCTCGCGAGCTCGGATCGACAGCGATACGACGCCGCGATGGCCGCGATCGACGAGGCCAGCCGCGCCTTCATCGACGCCTTCACCGAGGACGACGTGCGCGCCGGG
>JBKDQC010000325.1:0-2818 GCA_046342295.1 Deltaproteobacteria bacterium
GGGACGGCGGGCTGACCGCCCGCCGCCCCGATGCCGATCCGAGTGAATCGGCGAGAGCCTCCCTCCCGCCGATTCGAGCCCGTGGCACCCGCATCGATCCATCCAAGTGCCACGTGCTCTCAGCCCGGATATGACGGTGCCCCGGCAGGCCCGCGGCTTCCGGTGCGACCGGCGCGCTGTGAGCGACACCACGGCGAGCGGGGCGAGCGGGTTGACCGTGCCGGCCGCGCCCCGGATTATTTCGCGCACGAAATATCCGCCCGCGAAGGGTCGTTCAGGCGAGGCGTCTGGGAGCGATGCCGACACCGCGTCCCGAGCACCTCCCGGCGGCGATCGCAGACGGCAATCCCAGACGGCAATCCCACACGAGAGGCGAGGCGATGAGCGAGCTCAGGTACGACGGCAAGGTCGCGGTGGTCACGGGCGCGGGCAACGGCCTCGGTCGCGCGCACGCGCTCGCGTTCGCCAAACGCGGCGCGAAGGTGGTGGTGAACGATCTCGGCGGCAGCCACACGGGTGAGGGCAAGTCGGCGACGGCGGCCGACAAGGTCGTCGACGAGATCAAGGCCATGGGCGGCGAGGCGGTCGCCAACCACGACTCGGTCGAGAACGGCGAGGCCATCGTGAAGACCGCGATGGACGCGTTCGGCCGCATCGACGTCCTCGTGAACAACGCTGGCATCCTCCGCGACGTCTCCTTCGTGAAGATGACCGAGCAGGATTGGAACCTGATCGACAAGGTCCACGTGTACGGCGCGTTCAAGTGCACGCACGCGGCGTGGCCCATCATGCGCGACCAGAAATTCGGCCGGATCCTCTTCACCTCGAGCGCTGCCGGCATCTACGGCAATTTCGGTCAGGCCAACTACTCGATGGCCAAGCTCGGCCTCGTGGGCCTCATGCAGACGCTCGCGATCGAGGGCAAGAAGAACAACGTCTTCGCGAACGCCATCGCGCCCGTCGCCGGCTCGCGCATGACCGAGACGGTCCTGCCGCAGGATCTGCTCGACGCTCTCAAGCCCGAGTACGTCACCGAGCTCGTCATGTGGCTCTGCAACCCCCAATGCGAGGAGACCGGCGGTCTCTTCGAGGTCGGCGGCGGCTACTACGGCAAGCTCCGGTGGGAGCGCACCCGGGGCAAGGTCTTCCGCCTCGGCCGCCCGGTCAGCGCGGAGGACATCTCCGCGGGCTGGAAGAGCGTGACGGACTGGGAGGGAGCCACGCACCCGCCGAGCATCACGGCCGCGCTCGAGCCCATCATGGACAACGTGAAGGCCGGCCCGAGCAAGGGTGGCAACCAGTTCATCGACGTCGACCAGGCCCTCGGCTACGAGTTTCCCGAGATGACGTCGCGCTATGACGAGCGCGACCTCTCGCTCTACGCGCTCGGCGTCGGCGCGGCGGAGAACCCCCTCGACGAGGCCGACCTCAAGCTCGTCTACGAGCTCCACGGCGAGGGTTTCGTGGGCCTGCCGAGCTACGGAGTCGTGCCCGCGATCAACTGCATCTTCGAGCTCGGCAAGCAAGGCAAGACGGCGCCGGGCATGAACTACGGCCTCGATCGTGTGCTCCACGGCGAGCAGTACCTCGAGGTCCTGCGGCCGCTGCCGCCCAAGGCGAAGCTCACGCACAAGGCCAAGGTCAAGGCCATCTACGACAAGGGCTCCGAGGGCGGAAAGAAGGGCGGCGCGGTCGTCATCACGTCGTTCGAGTCGCGCGACGACTCCGGTGAGCTGCTCTTCAGGAACGAGGTCTCGACCTTCGTGAAGGGCGCCGGTGGCTGGGGCGGTGATCGCGGGCCGGACGAGAAGAACCTCAACGCGAGCCCCGATCGCGCGCCCGACAAGAGCGTCGAGCAGAAGATCCACGCGAACCAGGCGCTCCTCTACCGCCTCTCGGGCGACTGGAATCCCCTCCACGCCGATCCGAGCTTCGCGAAGGCCTTCGGCTTCGAGAAGCCGATCCTCCACGGGCTCTGCACCTTCGGTTACGCGGTGCGCCACGTCATCTCGAGCTTCGCGCCCAAGGGCGACCCGCGCTTCTTCAAGAGCGTGAAGGTGCGCTTCGCCGAACCGGTGCTCCCCGGCGAGACGATCGTCACCGAGATGTGGAAGGACGGGGACCTCAAGATCCTCTTCCGCGTCAAGAGCAAGGACCGCGACAAGGTCGTGATCTCGAACGCCGCAGTCGAGCTCCATGCCGAGATCCCCAAGCCCAAGGCGAAGCCGGCGGCTGCCCCGGCGGGCTCCGGCACGGGTGTGGGCGCGGGGCCCGTGGTGCCGAATTCGTCCGACGTCTTCGCAGGAATCGCGGCGTTCCTGACCAAGACCGGCGGACAGGGCGACAAGATCAAGACCGTCTTCCAATTCAAGCTGAAGAGCCCCGACGCGGTCTGGACCATCGACCTCTCGGGCGGTGACGGCAAAGTCACTCAGGGTGAGAGCGCGCCGCCCGGCTGCACGCTCGAGATCAGCGACGCGGACTTCATGGACATGTGCAGCGGCAAGGCTGACGCCATGAAGCTCTTCACCGGAGGCAAGCTGAAGATCACTGGCAACATCATGGCCAGTCAGAAGCTCGATTTTCTGCGCAAGGTCGACCCGAGCGACGTCCTCGCGGCGGCGCAGAAGCGCGCGGGCGGTGGAGCGCCGCCGGCACCCACTCCTGCTGTTGAGCCCAACAGCGCGGACGTGTTCGGCGGCATCGCGAGGTACCTCGCCAAGGCTGGAGGACAGGGCGACAAGATCAAGACCGTCTTCCAATTCAAGCTGAAGAGCCCCGACGCGGTCTGGACCATCGACCTCTCGGGCGGTGACGG
>JBKDQC010000326.1:0-25542 GCA_046342295.1 Deltaproteobacteria bacterium
GACCGTGCGCGCGTCCTGCTCGCGGCGGCGCGTAGCCTCGGGGCCGCGGGCGAGAGGGTCGCCGCGTGTGAGGCGGCGCTCGCGTCGATCGATTCGATCGAGGAGCCCACGGCGCGCCTGGCGGAGGCCGACCGCGCGCACGCCCTCGCGCGCGCGGCGCTCGCGGAGGGTCGACACCGCGCCGGCCGCTCGCCCGGTCCCGAGGAGATCGCCTCGCTCGTCGAAGCGCTCGAGAGTGAAGGCTTCGTCGCGCTCCGCGACGAGCGCGGGCTCGGCGCGCGCTTGCCCGACGTCTTCGTCGACCATGCGCTCTCACCCGCGGCGCGGGGTCGGCTTCGCCGCCTCGGCGAGCTCGTCGCGAGCTATCCGAGCGGACCGATCCTCCTCGCCGTCGAGTCCGACGCGTCTCCGCACGCGCAGGCGCAAGCCAGCCGGCGCCTCGAGGCGTTGCGGCGCGCGATCCTCGCGGAGCGGACCCGAGAGGTGGTCGTGACGATCGCCTTCGAGAGGCGCGTTCCCGGCAGCCCTGCCGCAGCCCCGAACGCGGCGCGCGTGATCCTGCCGGCCTACGTCCCGCGCTCGCCCGAGCCCCTCGCCCCCGGCACCCCGAGCCCCGCCGCCACGACGCCAGGCGTCGAGGCGTCCGAACGCTGAGGGCGCCGGGAGGCCGATCCGATCCAGTTGTTCCCGATCGGGCCCTCGGGGCCCGCGCAGGAATAGCCTATCCGTTTCGCCGCCGGGCATCCCCGCCAGAGCCGCCCGCCCTCCTCGAAACCCCAGTATTCCTCGTCGCTCGGTCCGCACCGGCGGGGCGCCGCGACGCCGATCCGGTCAGGTTGTTTCTGCACGGGCCCTTACAGCATCCAGGCGCGGTTTCGCGGTCGATCTCCGCGGCACGAAGTCTGCCGGTCGGCCCAAGATGCGCTCCGACGCGGACCGGTGTCATCCTCGCTCCGTGCACCGCCTCGCGATCCTCGCCTGTGTCCTCGTCGGTTGCGGCGCCCGGAGCGGGCTCGAGGAGCCTGACCCTTCCCGCGCTGACGCTGCGCTCGACGGCAGCGTCGATGCCGAACTTGCCGCGCCCCGTTCCGATGCGGCGGTGTGCGCGCCCATCGACCTCGACGGCGACGGCGTCCAGGGCTGTGAGGGTGACTGCGACGACTCCGACCCGGCGGTCTCTCCGAGCGCGTCCGAGATCTGCAACGACCGTGACGATGACTGTGACGGGAGGACCGACGAGGGCGTGCGCTCCGAGTGCGGAGATTGTCGCCCCGGCTGCCGCCGCGTCCCGGTGCCGGGCCGGACCGAGGCCTGGGACCTCTCGCAGGCCGAGGGCCTCGAGGCGGACTCCACGGGCGCCCTGGTGCTCTCGAGCTCGCGCACCGAGTCCCACGACGCCTGGATCGCGAACTACCTCTTCGGGACAGTGACGCGGCTCGACACGCGCTCGGGCAACCAGCTCGGCGAGTACGACTCGGTGATCCTCGACGGAACGAACCATGCGGGGCCGCCCGGGCAGGAGTGCGAGGTCGAGACCCCCGGCGGCAACTGTCCTTCCCGCACCGCGGTCGACCGCCGCGGCAACGTGTACGTCGCCAACCGCGCCTTCTTCACGCAAGCGACCGTCACGAAGATCGCCGCGCTCCGCGAGGACTGCCTCGACCGCGACGGCAACGGTGCGATCGACACCTCGACCGACCTCGATGGAGACGGCGTGATCGAGCGCTCGGTCCCCGGAGAATTCCTGGGGCAGGAGGACGAGTGCATTCTCTGGACGGTCGACGTCGGACCGACGAACGGCGTCGCACGCGCGATCGCCGTCGATGCCGCTGGCCACGTCTGGGTCGGCCTCTTCGGCGCGCGGCAGGCCGTCGAGCTCGATCCGGACACGGGGGCGATCCTCTCGACGATCGAGCTCGGCGCGCGCTTCTCTCCCTACGGCGCGGCGGCCTCGCCCGATGGCCGGGTGTGGTTCACGTCCGTCGCCGACGGCGGCCTCGTCGCGATCGACACCGCGACGCGCGCGATCAGCGACACCGCGCGGGTCTCCTCGCCCGATCGTTGCGAGGGGAGCTATGGCATCGCGATCGGGCCGGACGGGGTCGTCTGGGTTGCGGGCTTTCTCTGCCCGTGGATCTACGGCTACAACCCCACAACGCGCTCGACGCGGGCGATCAACCTCCCCGACTCCGGTGTCACGCGCGGCATCGCCGCGGACGCCGAGGGACGCATCTACGTCGCGTCCTCGCACGACTACCTCCTCTTCGGGCGCGATGGTCGCATCGTCGACGCGAGCCCGCCCGTCGGGCGTCTCACGATCGTCGACCCGCGCCCGCCGCGCGCAGGCGTCGAGGTGCTCGGCACCGCCGCCGCGCCACTCGCCGGCCGCGGATCGACTGGCATCGGCCTCGCCGATGGCTTCGCGTGGCTCGTGAACCAGGAGAGCTCCACGGTGACACGCATCGATCTCGCGACGCGCGCCGCGACCGAGCTCCCGACCGGGACCTCCCCCTACACGTACTCGGACTTCACCGGCTACGCGCTGCGGACCTTCGTCTCGCCCAACGGCACGCTGCGCACGGTGCTCGCCGGCTGCGCGAGCGGTCCGACGCAGTGGGAGCGCGTCGAGTGGTCGGCCGACACGCCGCCGGGCACCGCCGTTTCACTGCGCATTCGCACCGCGCGCACCGAGGCCGAGCTCGCGATGGCCCGCTGGATCGGCCCGTTCCGCGACCGGCCGAGCGAGCTCGAGCTACCGCCGGGGCCGCTCGGCGGCGAGGCGCTCGCGGAGCTCGAGCTCACGCTCGAGTCGGGCGGCACGATGACGAGCCCGCGCATCGAGCGCCTCACCGTGCAGTACAACTGCCCGCTGTAGAGGTGAGAGCGGGTCCCCGCTTCACTGCGTGATGTACGCGCTGTTTCCCCCGGTCGCGGCGCCGTTGCCGCCGCCCGTCATCGGTCCGACCTGCGCGACCGGGCTCGCGAGCTGCCAGGAGCACATGCCCTGGCATTGGAGGATGTACGTCGCCGCGTAGCCGCAGCCCATCACGCTGCGCCCCATGCCCTGCGCGGGCTGCATGTCCATCGCGTCGGCCCGGCAGCTCATGTCCACGGCGGCGCGCGCCATGAGGTCCTCCACGATGGGGCCCCAGTCGCAGATCTGACCGTAGACGCCGGGTCGACACTGCAGCTGGTAGACGACCATGTGCCCACAGCCCTCGGCCGAGTAGGTCTGCGGCGCGACCCCCTGGATCGAGATCGTGTCCGCCGCGGTGCACGGGTACTGCTGCTCGAACTGACGCGCCAGAGACTCGAGGCGCCGGCCGTTCACCACGCCGCGGTCGCCCGGATGGATCGAGACCTGCAAGGCCGCGCCGCTCGCGGTACCTCCGCCGCAGCCCGCGCTCGACACGATCGACAGCGCACACGAGAGCCCGAGCCCGACGATGACGTTCCTCATGGGGGGCCGAGGATGCCAGAGCCCCGGCCGTTCGCAACGAGGTCTTCGGGGTCGTCAGCGGTTCGCCGCGGTGCTCGCTCGTCGGGCCGCGGCCTGCAGGTCCGCCGGCTCTGCGACGCGGTTCTCCCAGGCGCGGTCGCGCGCGATCGCCACGAGGGCGCGGGCGAGGTCCTCGCCGGAGATCGAGCGGTAACGCTCGCGCAGCGCCTTCGCGCCGAGCGCGCCGAGCGCGCCGAGGAGACCGTCGACGACCGGGGCGCTCATCTTCTCGAGCGCGCGCGGGCTGTCACGCTCGCCCACGATGAAGGAAGGCCGCGCGATCGTGTACGGCACGCCGCTCGTCCGCAGCGTGCGCTCGACCTTCGCGCGCGCCTGGAGGTAGCTCCCGGCGGCCGAGTCGCCCGTGCCCACCGAGGAGAGGTAGACGAAGCGGGGCCTCGCCTCGTCGCTCGTGGCGCGACACGCGTCGATCGCCATCTCCGTGAGCGCGACGTCGACGGCCTCGTAGGTCTCCTTGGCCGCGTCGCGCCCCTCGCGCGTGGCTTCCCTCGCGCGCGCCTGCGTCGTTCCGAGCAGTCCGAAGACGAGGGTCGGACGCTCCCTCGCGACGAGCGCGTCGATCGCGTCCTTCTGCCAGGCTGCGCTCGAGAGCTCGGCGCCGTCTCTCTCGAAGCGCTCGGCCCAATCGCGGAGGCGCGGCGAGTCCGGCCGCACGTGCGCGATCGTGCGCACGCCCGCCCGGACGAGATGCGAGACGACGAAGCGCCCGGTGAGGCCCGTCGCGCCCAAGACGATCGCGGCCTCTGCGCTCGGGGCTCGTTCGCTCACCGTTGCATGCTCCTGCCCGGGCCGGCGCTCACTCGAACGCGCTGATGCCCGTGATGTCCTGGCCCACGATCAGCGTGTGGATGTCGTTGGTGCCTTCGTACGTGTAGACCGTCTCGAGGTTCAGCATGTGACGGCCGGGCGGGTACGCGTACATGATGCCGTTGCCGCCGAGGATGTCGCGGGCCGTGCGCGCGACCTCGAGCGCCATCGCGACGTTGTTGCGCTTGGCCAGAGAGATCTGCGTCGGCTTGACCTTGGGCGCGTCCTTCAGGCGGCCGAGGCGGAGCGCCAGGAGCTGCGCCTTGGTGATCTCCTGGACCATGTCGACGAGCTTCTTCTGCACGAGCTGGTAGCCCGCGATCGGCTTGTTGAACTGAACCCGCTCCTTCGCGTACGAGAGCGCGCTGTCGTAGCAGCTCATCGCCGCGCCCACGACGCCCCACGCGATGCCGTAGCGCGCCTGCGAGAGACACGAGAGCGGGCCCTTCATGCCCTTGACGTTCGGCAAGATCGCGTCCTCGGGCACCACGCAGCCCTCGAAGAAGAGCTCGCCGGTCAAGCTCGCGCGGAGCGACCACTTGTCCTCCATCTTCACGGCCGAGAAGCCCTTGGTCCCCTTCTCCACGATGAAGCCGCGCACGTCCGAGCCCGGGCGCCCGTCTCCGGCGCCCTCGAGCTTGGCCCACACCACCGCGAGGTCGGCGATCGGGCCGTTCGTGATCCACCGCTTGACCCCGTCGATCTCGTAGCCAGCCGGGGTCTTCCGTGCCCGCGTGATCATGCCGGTGGGGTTCGAGCCATAGTCGGGCTCGGTCAGCCCGAAGCACCCGACGAGCTGCCCCTTCGTCATCTTCGGGAGGTACCTCTGCTTCTGGGCCTCGCTGCCGTATGCCCAGATCGGGTACATCGCGAGCGAGCCCTGCACCGAGCAGAACGAGCGGATGCCCGAGTCGCAGCGCTCGAGCTCCTGCATCGCGAGCCCGTAGGCCACCGCACCCATCCCGGGGCAGTCGTAGCCCTCGAGGTTCGAGCCCAAGAGGCCCAGCTCGCCGAACTCCTTGATGAGCTCGGTCGGGAAGGTCGCGTGCTCGTAGTGCTTGGCGATCCCTGGCTCGAGCTTGGCCTCGACGAAGCGGCGCACGCTGTCGCGGACCATCCGCTCCTCCTCGCTGAGGAGCTCGTCGATCTCGTAGTAGTCGAGGGCGGTGAACGGCATGCGGGCGAACCTCCGGGCCTCGGGCAGGGCTCGCTCACCGAGCGCCGGGCCTTCGAGGAAGTACGCGAGATCCAGCCCGCCGACAACCGACGCCGTCCTCGGGCGCGGGCCAAGACGACGACGACCCGAGACGACGACGCCCCGCGCGCTCGTCGGCGGCGGGGCGTTCGTCGGTGCGCGGCGAGGCGCGAATCGCACTCGGGGCTCAGGCCTCCGCGCGCGTCTCCTTGGCCTTCTTGGCGCCCTTCTTCGCGTCGGCCTTGGCGCCGCTCTTGTCGGCGGCCTTGGGGGCCTTGGCCTTGGGGGCCTCGGACTTGGCGGCCTTGCCGCTCACCTTGCCGCCGAAGAGGCGGTCCTTGAGCTCCGCCGCGCGGTCCGTCTTCTCCCAGGTGAAGAAGCCCGGCTTCTCGCTCCGGCCGAAGTGGCCGTACGCTGCCGTCGGGCGGTAGATCGGGCGCAGGAGATCGAGCGTCTCGACCAGCGCGCGCGGGCGGAAGTCGAACATGTCGACCACGGCCTGCTCGATCTTGCGCTCGTCGACCTTGGCCGTACCGAACGTGTTCACGTACACGCCCATCGGCTTGGCGATGCCGATCGCGTACGCGACCTGAACCTCACACTTGCTCGCGACGCCGGAGGCCACGACGTTCTTCGCGACGTAGCGCGCGAAGTAGGCGGCCGAGCGGTCGACCTTGCTCGGGTCCTTGCCGCTGAACGCGCCGCCGCCGTGACGGCCCATGCCGCCGTAGGTGTCCACGATGATCTTGCGACCCGTCAGGCCCGCATCACCCACGGGCCCACCGATGACGAAGCGCCCCGTCGGGTTGATGTAGATGCTCGTGCGCTTGTCGATCATCTCGCGCGGGCAGACCTTGTAGATGACCTCGTCGATCAGGGCCTCTTTGATCGACTTCTGCTTCACGTCCGGGTGGTGCTGCGTGGAGATGACGAGCGCGTCGAGGCGCTTGGCCTTGCCGTCCTCGCCATACTCGACCGTGCACTGCGTCTTTCCGTCGGGGCGGAGCCAGCCGAGGGTGCCGTCCTTGCGGAGCTTGGTGAGGCGCTGCGCCATGCGGTGCGCGAGCTGGATCGGCATCGGCATGAGCTCCTTGGTCTCGTCGACCGCGAAGCCGAACATGAGGCCCTGATCGCCCGCGCCCTGATCCTTGCTCTGGCTCGTGTGCGTGTCGACGCCGAGCGCGATGTCGGGCGACTGCTGCTCGACGGCCGTGAGGATCGCGCAGGTGTCCGCGTCGAAGCCCATGTCGGCGCCGAGGTAGCCGACCTCGCGGATCGCCTGGCGGATCACCTTCGGGTAATCGATGCGTGCGGTCGTCGTGATCTCACCGGCCACGATCGCGTAGCCCGTCTTCACCATCGTCTCGCAAGCCACGCGGCCGCGCGGATCCTGCTCGAGGATCGCGTCGAGGACGGAGTCGGAGATCGCGTCGCACAGCTTGTCGGGATGTCCCTCGGTGACCGACTCCGACGTGAAGAGGTAGCTCATGACCACGGATCCTTTCGGCAGTTGTCGCATTCCGCACGCGACAATTCGCGCGGCGCGGGGCGCGGTGGTCTAGACGGCCCCCAAACCGGTGTCAACGGCGGCGGCGGAGCGCTCAGCGCGCGGTCGGTGAGAAGCGCACGAGTCCGAGCACTGGGCTCTGCTCGGTCGCGAGGATCGCGAGCAACCCGAACATCCCGACGTAGAGCGAGCCGTCGGGGCCGACGGTGACCGTCGCGGTCGAGTCGTCCGTCACCGGCGCGCGGAACACGAGCCGTCCCGTGTCACGATCGACCACGACGAGGAAGCTCTCGAGGCGCTCGGGCAGTCGCACGGTGAGCGCGCGCGACGCGCTCGGCACGATGAGGCTCGCGGTGCCGACGAGGTGGGTGTTGGTCACCGTGATCACGCTCGTCCAGTCGAGGCCCTCGGGCAGCGCGCTCTCCCAGATCGGCCCCTCGGGCCCCACCAGCGCGAGGTCGCGCGCGTCGGGGCCGAAGACCCCCTGGCTCACGCTGATCTCCCAGAGCGCGATCGTGCCGTCCGGCAAGAGCGGCGGGCTGCCTGCGATCGGGCCTCGCTCGAGCGCGTGCTCCCACGCGGGAGCGCAACGCTGCGGATCCGTGTCGGCGTCGGTGTTCGCGTCGCATGCGTCGACGTCGGCCACGAGCATCCGTCCCATCGCGCGCTGTGGGCTCAGGAGCGCCGCGGCGTTCTGCCCGTCGCCCACGGAGACCCAGCGACCATCGAAGCTCACCGAGGGGCTCGCCGCGCTGCCTGCGACGGTGTGCATCACCCAGCCGAGCGCGAGGGTGGGCGCCTCGGCGCTGCCCTCGATCCGGATCTGCACCATCGCGCCGTGCTGCGGATCCTCGCCGCCGCCGATCACGCAGAGCTCGTCGCGGCTCGAGATCGCGATCGTGTTGTCCGAGAAGCCGCCGCCGGCACCGAGGAAGGCGCCGAGGCCGCCCTCGACCCTCGGGCCGAAGACCGCGTCGAAGTCTGCGTTGACGGCCTCCGGCAGGAGCCCGCGCAGGTTCACCATGCCCGTGATCGCTTCGGGCGGCACGAAGCCCGTCTCGGCGGGGATGTCGAGGCGCGCGAGCTCGCGGCCATCCGCGCGGTCGAGGAGCACCACCGCGCCCTGGTTCGTCACCGTGGCGGCGTGACCGTCCGGCGTGAAGTGGAGGCCGAGCGCGCTCTCGCCGAAGCCCTCGCCCATCGGCTCGGGTCCCACGGCGACCTGCCATCGGTCGGAGCCATCCGAGGCGAGCGAGTACACGAAGCGATCGGCCGTGAAATAGAGGAAGCCGTCGCTGTCGACCTCGATCGCGGTGCCGCCCACCGACCGCGGGAAGGTACGGCACCACCGCGTCTGACCGGTCGCGACGTCGATCGCGTGCACGTTGCAGCCGGCGGGATCCGGGTTGAACGTCGCCGCGTAGGTCGTCCGCCCGTCGGGCGAGAACGTGTTGGGCTGCGACATCGCGAGCCCCTCGAGCGTGTGCCAGCGCTCGACGAACGCGCTGCCCGTGTCACACGCGACGACATCGTTGTTCTCTCGGTTGGCGTGGACGCCTCCGTAGCTTGAGCCGGCAGGGTAGGGCGGAGGCAGCCCAGGCGCGCACGGGATCTCGATCGGCGCCGCGGGGCTTCCGGAGCAACCCGACGTGGCACCGAGCAGACCGAGCCACGACAGCCTGCGAGCACGTCTCATGGTCCCGAGAATGCCAAACCCGAGCTCGGGCATGCGAGCCCATTTCCACTAGAGTTGGCCTCATGAGCCGCGAGGTCCACGTCGTCCGTCACCCGCTCGTCCAGCACAAGCTGACGCTCATGCGTCGGAAGAAGACCTCGACGAGCCAGTTCCGTCAGCTCCTCGAGGAGATCTCGATGCTCCTCGCCTACGAGGTCACGCGGGACTTTCCGCTCTCGCTCGAGCGCATCGAGACCCCTCTCATGGAGATGGACGCCCCCACCATCGAGGGCAAGAAGCTCGTCGTCATCTCGATCCTTCGCGCCGGCGACGGGATCTTGAACGGCATCCTCAAGGTCGTGCCGTCCGCGCGCATCGGCCACATCGGCCTCTACCGCGACCACGAGACGCTCCAGGCCGTGCAGTACTACTTCAAGGTCCCGCAGGACCTCGCCGACCGCGACGTGCTCGTCGTCGACCCGATGCTCGCGACGGGCAACTCGGCCGCCGCCGCCGTCGAGCGCATCCGGGCCAAGGGGCCGAAGTCGATCAAGTTCGTGTGCCTCCTCGCGGCCCCCGAGGGCATCGCGGCGTTCCACGAGAGACACCCCGACGTTCCCGTGTGGTGCGCGGCCGTCGACGAGAAGCTCAACGACAAGGGCTACATCCTGCCGGGTCTCGGCGACGCGGGCGACCGCCTCTTCGGCACGAAGTGAGAGACGGGAAGAGAATCGACGGCCCTCACGCCACCTTGGGGTCGTTGCCCCGCACCGAGACACCGAGACGCAAGGACTGCCAACGGATCCCGCTCCCCTCTTCGTCACCGAAGAGCGCGGCGCGGCTCGGCACGCCGTCGAACGCGAGGCCCATGCCGCTCGCGTGCTCGGAGCGGCTCCAGCAGACGCGGCAGGGGAAGAAATACTCCTTGCCGCCCTCTTCCACGCGCACGACCGTCCGCGCGCCGAGCGGCAGCGGCTTGCGGGTGGCGATGGCGACGCCGAGTCCCGACAGGTTCTTCACCGCGCCCACCCCGAAGCCACCGGGCATCGTGTACTGCACGGCCGTCGGGCAGGGCAGCCGGGGCATCCGACGCTGCGCGTCGCCCCGCTCGCCGCTCAGGAGCTGGCCGAGGCCGTAGACGCGGACCCGCTCGTCATCGTCGAGCGGCACGAGCGCCTCCTTCCCACGGAGCCACTGGTACTCGAAGATCATCTCGAACAGGTTTCGCATGGTGCGATGTCTTCCTTGCGGCGGGGGATCTCCGAGACGGGCGGGGCGGTCGTCGTCTGACACACCGGGCCGCTCGACGCGCCCGTGCCGCCGTCGGCGGTGCAACCGAGGTGCCACGGGCGAGCGCACGCTGCTCCGACGTACGCCGGAGCAGAAAGTTTGGATCTCCCGTTCATCCGGAGGGGTCGCTGCGGAGCGAGCGAGCATCGCGCGCATGGCAGCCATGTCATGGTGTCGACAGGACCGTGGGTGACATGACCCTCTTCGAGCGCATTCCCTCCGCGAGCGCTCCGCTCTCGGAGCGGATGAGACCGCGTCGCCTCGCGGAGATCGTCGGGCAGCACGCCCTCCTCGCCCCCGGTAGCGTCCTCGCGAAGGCCATCGCGGAGGACCGGGTGCCATCGATGATTCTCTGGGGGCCGCCCGGCACCGGCAAGACGACGATCGCCCGCGCCCTCGCCTCCGAGTCCCGCGCCGAGCTGGTCCCATTCTCCGCCGTGCTCTCCGGCGTGCCCGAGCTGCGCAAGACGATCGAGGTGTCGCTCGAGCGCCGCCGCGCACGGGGGCAGCGCACGATCCTCTTCGTCGATGAGATCCACCGCTGGAACAAGGCGCAGCAGGACGCGCTTCTTCCCCACGTCGAGAACGGCACGATCGTCCTCGTCGGGGCGACGACGGAAAACCCCTCGTTCGCCATCAACGCGGCTCTGCTCTCCCGAGCGCGGGTCTTTCGCCTCGAGGCGCACACGCCTCGCTCGATCGAAGAGATCCTGCGCCGCGCCCTCTCCGACGAGCCCCGCGGGCTCGGAAAGCTGGGGCTGGCGGCCGACGACGCCGCGCTCGCCGCGCTCGCCGAGGCTGCGCAGGGAGACGCGCGCCGTGCCCTCGATGTCCTCGAGCTCGCGTCCGAGACGGTCGCCTCCGACACGGTCGGCCCGAGACGCTTGACGCGCGAGACCGTCGAGGCTGCGCTCGCACACAAGACGCTGCTCTACGACAAGAGCGGCGAGGAGCACTACAACGTCGTCTCCGCGCTCATCAAGTCGATGCGCGGCAACGACCCCGATGCCGCGCTCTACTGGATGATGCGGATGCTCGAGTCGGGCGATGACCCGCTCTTCGTCATGCGGCGCCTGATCATCTTCGCGAGCGAAGACGTCGGCAACGCGGACCCGCAGGCGCTCCGGGTCGCCATCGACGCCGATGCGGCGCTGCGGAGGCTCGGCATGCCCGAGGGCCTCCATGCGATGGCGCAGTGCTGCGCCTACCTCGCGAGCACGGTGAAGAGCAACGCGAGCTACGTCGCGTGGCAGCGCGCCAAGCAGGACGTCCTCGCCCACGGCCCGCTCCCGGTGCCGATGCATCTCCGCAACGCGCCCACCCGGCTCATGAAGGAGCACGGCTACGGCGAAGGCTACCGCTACCCCCACGACGAGGACGGGCACGCCGCCGGTGTGAAGTACTTGCCCGATCGACTCGAAGGCGCGCGATACTACGAGCCGAAGAACGCGGGCTTCGAGAGCAAGCTCAAGGCACGCCTCGAGAGGCTCCGCGGGGGTCTGGTCCAAGCCGAGCCCGCGCGCTCCGACGAGGGGCCCGGGAAGGAGAACAGCGAATGAGCTCGCGAGCCAAGGCGACGATCCCGGCGACGAAGCAACCCGCCACGAGCTCGCTCGTGCCGGGTGTCTCCGCGCGCTCCAAGATCACCGGCGAGGAGTTCGTCACGCTCGTCCACGAGACCGTCCCGCTCTCTCGGGGCTGGCCCTTCGAGGTCGTCTCCCTCGGGGAGGGTCGCGCGACGTTGCGCCTCGCGTTCTCCGAGGATCACCTCCGCGCGGGGGGAACGATCAACGGTCCGACGCTGATGATGCTCGCCGACACCGCGCTCTATGCCGCGGTGCTCTCGCGCATCGGCCTCGAGCCGATGGCCGTGACGAGCGATTTCACGTTCCGCTTCCTGCGCAAGCCCAAGCCGAGCGCGCTCGTCGCCGCCGCGACGCTCCTTCGCTGGGGCGGGCGGCAGGCCGTGGGGGAGGTGCAGATCCGCTCGGAAGGCGAGGAGGCCCTCGTCGTCCATGCGACCGGCACATACGCGCTGCCGTGAGCCCGGAGACGCTGCGGGGGCCAGCGTCTCCGGAGGGAAATCTTCTCCGCGCTCGACCCAGGCGGGGAGCTTCGGAGGAGACGGGAATAGAGGACGGCGGCTCGCGGGCGGGGGGGGACCATTGCAAGCCGCCGTCTAGGTTGTCCTCCGCTCCTAGCGAGGTCCGTGCCAGCCGCGCACCCTCCACAATTCAAGCGTTTCCGATGCGCGGCGCGGACGCGCTTGCAAAGATGCAACGGATCTCTCTTTCAGGACTGCATTGCCGCCATCGGGAGGACGCCGTGACGACGCCGCATGACAAGCACCTGGCCCGGCTCCCGGTGGTGGCGTGGCCAACCGCCTCCGAGGCGGCCCGTTCTCGGTGGCTCTCGCCGCTCTCGGCGGGCCGCCTCACGCTCGCCGACCGGACCTGGGTCCCGGCGATGGTGCCGTGGCGCGCCTCCGACGAGGGCTTCGTCACCGACGCTGTGCTCGCTTGGTACCGGCGCTTCGCCGAGGGGAGGCCAGGCGCGATCGTGCTCGAGGCGACCGGCATTCGCGACGTTCCGAGCGGGCCACTGCTTCGCATCGGGCATGCGCGTTTCATCCCGGGTCTACGGGAGCTCGTGCGGACCGTGCGCGAGGCGTCGGAAGGTCGCACACGGCTCTTCATCCAGCTCATCGATTTCCTGGCGATCAAGAGGCGTCCCGAACGCACCAAGTTCCTCGAGCGCTTCCTCGTGGTCGACCAGACGCTGCGGTCTCGTCTCGCGGCCCACGCGCGAGACGACACCTTCTGGGATCGGAGCGAGGCCGCCGTTCGGGCATACCTCGTGGCTGCGAGCGACGAGACCCTCGCCCGCGTGCTCGCTCCGCGTGACCTCGAGTCGCTGACGATGGGCCACCGGGAGCGGGTCACCGACGTGCACCTGCCGCACGTGCGCGAGCTGCCGCAGGTCTTGCCCGGCCTGTTCGCCGACGCGGCGTCCCGCGCCGAGGAGGCGGGCTTGGACGGCGTCGAGCTGCACTACGCACACGCGTACACGATGGCTTCGTTCCTCTCGCGGACGAACACGCGCCCGGATGGCTACGGCGCGAGCCTCGAGGGGCGCCTCCGCCTCCCGCGCGAAGTGCTCGCGGCGGTGCGGGGACGTGTGGGTCCACGCTTCGTCGTGGGTGCTCGGATCCTCGGGGACGAGGTCATCGACGGTGGCACCCACCTCGACGAGGCGCGCGAGATCGGCCTGGCTCTCTGCGAGGACGGCCTCGATTACCTCTCGATCAGCAAGGGCGGGCGCTTCGAGGACGCCGCGCAGCCGAAGGTCGGGCAGGCAGCGTATCCCTACACCGGGCCGAGCGGCCACGAGTGCATGCCGACCGTGAAGATCGGGCCGCTCTGCCACGAGGGCGCGTTCCTCGACGCGCAGGCTCCCGCGCGCAACACCGGTGCGTTCGGGCGCAACGTCGCGCTCGCGCGTGAGATTCGCGCTGCGATTCGCGCTGCGGGGCTTGCAACGCCGGTGATCACGGCGGGCGGCATCGGCACCTACGAGGAGGCGGAGGCGATCGTCCGCGCGGGCGAGGCCGATGTGGTCGGTGCGGCGCGCCAGGCGATCGCCGACCCGGACTGGCTCGAGAAGGTGAGGCGCGGCGAGGGCGAGACGGTGCGTCGCTGCTACTTCACGAACTACTGCGAGGCGCTCGACCAGCACCACAAGGAAGTCACCTGCCAGCAATGGGACAGGCACGCGCTCGAGGCCGTGCCGGTCGCGCTCCGCAGCAAGGACGGCAAGCGCCGGCTCGTCGCGCCGCGCGATCCTGGGTGACGGGCCCGATCGTGGGTAGAAGGGGGCCATGGAGGAACTGCTCACATCCGAAGTCGAAGACTCGCAGCCGCTCGCCGTGCACCTCGTGCGGCTCGCGGTGATCGTGGTCGCCGCCGTGGTCGCGAGGTTCGCGGTGAGGAGCGCCACGGGCGCGCTCGAGCGGCGCCTCTCGACGGACCCCGAGCGTTCGCGCCGCGCCCAGACGCTCGCCCGCGTCGCGCGCAACGCGACGAGCGTGGCGACGATCGTCGTGGGCACCATGCTCGTGCTCGCCGAGATCGGGGTGGCGATCGAGCCGCTCGTCGCCACGGCGGGCGTCGCGGGGGTGGCGCTCGGTCTCGGCGCGCAGTCGCTCGTGCGCGACTACCTCGGGGGGTTCTACCTGCTCGTCGAAGACCAGCTGCGGGTGGGCGAGGTCGTGCGGCTCGGCGCGCACGGTGGCGTCGTCGAGGAGGTCACGCTCCGCCACGTGAGGCTGCGCAACCAGGACGGCTCGGTGTTCTTCGTGCCGAACGGCGAGATCAAAGTCGTCGAGAACCTCACCCGCAGCCACGCGCACGTGGTGATCGACGTGCCCGTCTCGTACCGCGCCGACCTCGATCGTGCGCACGCGGCGCTCGCCCGTGCGCTCGAGGCCGCGACGGGCGATCCGCAGCTCGGGTCGCTCGTGTCGGAGCCCGAGGTGCTCGGGGTGCAAGAGCTCGGTGACTCGGCGCTCGTCCTGCGTGCGCGGCTCAAGGTCGTGCCGCCGCTCGAACGCTGGAACGTCAAGCGGGCGCTTCTGCGCCGCATCAAGCTGGCGTTCGACGCGGAGCGGATCGAGATCCCGCTGCCCCAGCTCGTCGTGCATGCAGCGGAGGCGCCCACGCACGGCGGCCCGCCCCGCCCCTGACGTTGTTGCCAATGCGGCGGGCCGTGCGAGAGTCGCGCCCATGCGTTCCAACCTGGCTCGCGGGGTGGTCTGTGTCTTGGCTTGCGCTGCGCTCGCGGGCTGCGCGTATCCGCGCCGCACGACCTCGCTCTCGGCTGTCCGCACCGGCGCGATGACCACGGGCCCCGGCGGCACACCCAGTGACGTGTACGCGTTCACGGCCGTCTCGGCCACGCTTCCAGCGCAGAACCGGGGAGCGACGCAGTGGGACGACAACGGCGGGTTGCCGGACCCGCTCGTGCGCGTGTACCGCGAGGACCAGCTCGTGTGGGAGTCGCGCGTGTCGAACGATACCCTGCAGCCCGAGTGGAACGAGCTCGCGCCGCGCAACCTGCGGATCCCGCCCGGCGCGCGCATCCGCATCGAGGTCTGGGACGACGACGAGCTCGGCGGCGACCCGGTGGGCATCTGGCGGGGCTTGGGCCTGCCCGCGAACGCGCGCCCGGGAGTCGACGCGCGCATCCTCCTCGAGGGGGAGTCCTACGTCACGATCCGCGTCGATCCCCCGCAGCCGCACCGCGGGGTGGGCATCCGACTCTTCGAGGTGCACGGCGGCGACCTCCAGATCGTGGAGGTCGAGCCCTACTCCCCCGCTGCGCGCGCCGAGCTCGTTCCGGGCGATCGCATCGTGGCGATCGGCGGACAGACCGTGAGCCAGCTCGGCGCCCAGCGCGCATCGGGAGCGCTCTCGATGGCCGCGGAGCGCCAGGAGGCCCTGCGCGTCGTGAACGCCCAGGGCGCCGAGCGCACGGTCACGCTCGATCGAGGCTACGTCTGGCTGATCCTGTGACGGGCGGCCCCTCCCTCGAGGCTCGTGTCGCGAGGACCGCGTCGAGCCGACCTGCTTGAACTCGCACGGCGGCTGGGGCAAGACCCCCGCGCATGCTGAGCATCGATCTCTCGGGAAAACGCGCCTTCATCGCGGGCGTCGCAGACGACGGTGGCTTCGGGTTCGCGATCGCCAAGGCGCTCGCGGAGGCGGGCTGCAAGGTGTCGGTCGGCACCTGGCCGCCCGCGATGGGCATCTTCGAGACGCTGCTCTCGCGCGGGAAGATCGACGAGGCGCGCAAGCTCTCGGACGGCTCTCTGCTCGGCTTCGAGCTCGTGGTCCCTTTCGACGCGGACTACGACGCGATGGCCCTCGTGCCCGAGGAGATCAAAGGGAACCGCCGCTACCGAGAGCGCGGCGATTTCACGATCTCGGGCGCGGCTCGTGCCTGCGCGGAGAAGCTCGGCGCGCAGCCTTTCGACGTGGTGGTCCACGCGCTCGCGAACGGTCCCGAGGTCAAGAGCCCGCTCCTCGAGACGAGCCGCAAGGGCTACCTCGCGGCGATGAGCGCGAGCGCGTACTCGTTCGTCTCGCTCCTCCAACACTTCGGCCCGCTGACGCGGCCGGGCGGCTCGTTCCTCAACCTCAGCTACCTCGCCGCCGAGGGCGTGGTCCCAGGCTACGGCGGAGGCATGTCGAGCGCGAAGGCCGCGCTCGAGAGCGACACGCGTGTGCTCGCCTACGAGGCCGGGCGCAAGTGGGGCCACCGCGTCAACGCCATCAGCGCGGGCCCGTACGCGTCGCGCGCGGCCTCCGCGATCGGCTTCATCCAGAAGATCATCGACTACTACGCGCACGCCTCGCCGTTGCCAGGGGAGCTCACGGCCGAGGAGGTCGCCCACGCGGCGGCCTTCCTCGCGAGCCCGCTCGCCGGCGGCATCACGGGCAGCGTGATCCACGTCGATCGCGGCTACCACGCGATGGCGGTCCCCCACGACCTCGATCGATTGATCGCGCCGCTCGCGTCCTCCGAGCCGGCGACGAAGGAAGGCTGAGACATCATGGCGACGAACGAGCTGCCCCCGTGTGGCCTCTACCGAACGCTCGAACAGATCGGCGGCATCCCCGCAGGGCGCCTGGTCTACTTCCACAACCACGGCGATCCCGGCGCGGGCATGTATCTCCCGGAGTCCTGGCTCGGAAACCGCGCGAAGTTCGCGCGCCAGGGGCATCTCCTGCCGCGACCGGCTGACGCGGAGAAGCTGGTCCCGCTGCCTCCCGAGGGCTTTTACCGCGTCGAGCGGCAGTTCCACTGCTGCGAGAAGAAGTGTCGCCTGTACGAGGTCGATGCGCTCGTCCAGCTCGGCTACAACGGTGAAGGCTCACCGATCCTCTTCGAGCCGCAGTGGGAGGGCGCCAAGCTCTCTCTGCCCGACCGCGGGACGCGCATCGATTTCGAGGCGCTGCTCGCGATCGCGCCGCTCCGGGTCCCCACCAAGCAAGGGGGCGAGGGCGGCGCCGACCCCTTCTTCGTGCACTGAGAGCACGTGGCACTCGGATGGATCGATGCGGGTGCCACGGGCTCGAATCGGCGGCATCCCCGCCAGAGCCGCCCGCTCTCCTCGAAATCCCCCCGGTATTCCTCGTCGCTCGGTCAGCACTGGCGGGGCGCCGCGACGCCGATCCGATCAGGTTGTTTCTGCACGGGCCCTGACCGGCTCGCGGCACCGGATCACGACCTTGCCCATCACCTCGCGTCGCGCGACCGCGCCGAGGGCCTCTGCGCCCCGCGCGAGGGGGAAGCTCGCGTGGATCGGAGGTCGGATCGCGCCCTCGAGGGCGAGACGGACGAGGTCGCGTTCGATCGCGCGCTCGGCCTCGCGCTCGCGGCGTGCGAACACGCCCCACTGCACACCGACGACGTCGACCTCCTTGAGGAGCGCGAGGTTGAGCGGCAGCTTGGGAATCGTCCCGCTCGCGAAGCCCACGACGAGCAAGCGACCGCGCGGAGCGAGCGCGCGGAGCGCGGCTTCCGTGAGATCGCCGCCGACCGGATCGAGCACGACGTCCACGCGGCCGATCGACTTGAACGCGCTCTTCGGGTCCGCGCCCGGATCGAGCGTGACGTCTGCGCCCTGCGCGAGGCAGAACGCGCGCTTGGCCTCGGTCGAGGCCGCCGCGACGACCCGCGCGCCGCGTGACTTCGCGAGCTGGATGCCTGCGACTCCGATCCCTCCCGCTGCGCCGAGCACGAGCACCGTCTCCCCCGGCGCGAGCCGACCACGGTCGAAGAGCGCGTGGTGGGTGGTCGCGTACGTGAGGAAGAGGCAGCTCGCCGACTCGAAGGAGAGGCCCGCGGGGAGCTTGGCGCACTGCGCTGGCGAGACCGCGATCTTCTCGACGAACGCCCCGAAGCCGGTGAAGGCCATCACGCGATCTCCCACCGCGAGCTCGGTGACGCCCGCGCCCACCTCGCTCACGACCCCGGCGAGCTCGCCGCCCGGGGCGAACGGGAGCGCCGGCTTGATCTGGTAGAGACCCGCGACGAGCAGCGTGTCTGGGAAGTTCACGCTCGCGGCGTGGACGTCGATCACCACTTCCCCCGCGCCTGCGCGCGGTGTCTCGAGCTCGCGCACCACGAGATCTTCGAGGGCACCGAGCCGTTCGCAGACGAGCGCCTTCATCGTCGACATGTTCATCCTCCTCTGGGTGGGTCGCGGCGACGCCAACGTACCAGGACGCGGCTTGCAGCTCCTGCCGGACTGACCGCACAGTGCACCCATGGACGGATCGCCGCCCCCCGGAGACCTCACCGATCGCAGCGCCGAGCTCAGCGTGCTCGGCCGCAAGCTCGAGCCGTGCAGCTTCTCGCCGCTGACGGGCTTCTACCGTGACGGTTGCTGCGCGACCGGGCCGGAGGACCGCGGCTCCCACACCGTCTGCGCGCAGGTGACGGCGGAGTTCCTGTCGTTCTCTCGCAGCGTCGGAAACGACCTCTCGACGCCCCGTCCCGAGTGGGGCTTCGCGGGCCTGCGCCCGGGGGACCGCTGGTGCGTGTGCGCGTCGCGCTGGCTCGAGGCTTACCGAGCGGGCTGCGCGCCTCCGGTCTACCTCGCCGCGACGAACGAGGCTGCCCTGCGCATCGTACCGAGAGAGGCGCTCCTCTCCCGCGCGCTCGACGTGAGCTGACCTCGCGCGCTCGAGCTCGCCCGAGGGGAGCGGGGTTGGTGCGTCAGAGGAGCGGCCCGCAGCGCCCGCTCGGGTAGCACAGCTCGCTCAGGCCAGGGACCATCGGGCAGTCGTCGAAGGTCGCGCAGGTGCACATGTCGATGGTGACGCACTCGCCGGTCCAGCAGCCTCCGGCGACCGACGGGACCGTCCCGCCCTCACAGCGTGGCGGAGCGGCGTCGCACGCGACCCGGTCGGGGTCGCAGGCGATCGGGCACGGTCCATCGGACTCGACCGAGACGCTCGCGCGCGCGGCGAGGCATGGGTTCGCGTAGGTCACACCGTCGCAGCCGCAGACGGGCCTGAACTCTCGCGTGCACACGTCCGGCACGGGTGCGCACACGCCGGGCCCGTCCGCGCGCCCGCACATCGACGACGGCGGGAAATCGCAGAAGGTCCCGGGCGCGCACGGGGGACTGCCCCGCCCGCCGCAGCCCGTCGTGCCGCCGTCGCGCTGGGGGGCGGTGTCCTCCGGTGCCGCGCCGGTGTCTCTCAGCTCCGCGCCGGTGTCGAGGGTCGCGCCGGTGTCGAGGCTCGTGCCGGTGTCGAGCTCGAGCGTCGCGTCGGGGCGGAATGCGTCTGCTGCTCCGGGTGTGCTGCCGCAGGCAAGGAGCGGAGAGGTCAGGACGAGGAACAGAGCCGCGCGGGGAAGTGAAGGCTGATTCATGATGTCGACGGTACTACGGTGACCTCGCAGGAGCACACGGACTCGCGAGCCGCCGTCACCACTCCTCTCGGAAATCGCCCTGCATGCCCTGATAGACCTCCATGCTCGTTCTCGTCTCCATGCCGAGGGCCGGCGCGCCGCCTGCGCCGGCCGCGCTTGCACCGGCGGCGCTTCCACCACCGCCGCCCAGGCCGCGCTGTTCGACGCCGCGGCCGCGGGCCATCTGGAACATGAAGCTCTGATCCTCGCCGAAGATCGCGAGCTGCTCGATCGTCGTGTAGCCCTCGCGCTCGATCGTGATGCGGGTGGGCGTGAGGCTCCGCAGCTGCGGTGCGTCCATCGGGTTGGGGAACTCGATCCCACCGATCAGGATGCGCGCGTCCGAGGGCTCGGCGCGGATGCGGATGCGCACCTCGGCCGGTGGCGCGGGTGGGGTCGTCGGTGCCGGAGTCGTCGGAGGAGGCGTGGCCGCTGTCGGAGGAGGCACACGGCTCGGAGGCTCCGAGGTGAGCGGCGGCGCGCCCGCTGTCGTCGGCGGGCTCGAGAACGCGCCGCTCGCGGCCGCGACGCCGAGGCCGAGCAGCGCGGCGAGGCCGAGGCCCGCGGCGATCCGCGTCTGCGGGCCGCCCTGCGCCTGTCGTTCGAGTGCTCGCACCTCCGGCGCGGTGTGCGCGGCAGGGCGCGGGCTCGGAGGCGCGATCGCGGAGCTCGTCGCTGCGTCGGGCGCCGGCGGGCTGGGCACGGCCGGGCTCGCGGCTCGGGTCGCGACGTCGTCTCCGCGCCCTCGCTCACGCCCACCCGACGTTCGTTCGAGCGCGCGGGCTTGGGCCTCGGCTTCGGCGAACGACACGGGCGGCGGCCCCTCGATCGAGCCGTCGGGCTGCGTGCTACCGCTGCGGCGTTCGTCGGCCGAAGCGTCCGGCGTCGGGGTGGTCTTCTTGCGCCCGAGCGCGGTCTGCTTGTACCGCTCCGTGACGCTCTGCCTCTCGCCGCCGTCTCTCTGCGGCTCTCCGATCTCGACCTCGATGTCGAAGCTGGCGAACGGCGCGAGGGCCTCGGAGAGATCGCGCATCGAGCCGATGCGTGCGTCGGGGGCCTTCGCGAGACACCTCATCACGACGTCGGCGAAGGCCGGGGGCAGATCCTTGCGGTACCAGCCGATCGGATCTGGATCGGTCGCGACGATGTTCATGAGCAAGAGCGGGTAGCTGTCGGCGTCGAAGGGGCGTCGCGACGCGAGCATCTCGTACAGGATGACGCCCAGGGCCCAGACGTCGGTGCGGTGGTCGAGGTTCTTCGAACCCTGCGCTTGCTCGGGAGACATGTACGAGGGCGTGCCCATCGCCATGCCCGTGCGCGTGAGGCCCTTGTCGACGCCGCTCGAGTGCATCTTCGAGATGCCGAAGTCGAGCACCTTGACGAAATCCGGGTCGCCGTTGCGCTCGACGAGGAAGACGTTCTCGGGCTTGAGGTCCCGGTGAATGATGCCCTTGTCGTGGGCGGCGCCGAGGGCGCTGCAGATCTGCCGCGCGATGTGCACCGTGCGCCGCACGGGCATCGGGCGCTCGCAGAGCGAGGCGAGCGGGCTGCCCGCGAGGAATTCCATGACGAGAAAGGGCGAGCCGTCGGGGAGGTCGCCCATGTCCGTGACGTCGATGATGTGGTCGTTGCCGATCAGCGTGGCCGCGCGGGCCTCGCGCTTGAAGCGCTCCACGATGTCCCGGTCGCGCGCGTACTCGCGGTGCAGACACTTGAGCGCGACCTTCTTGCCGATGAGCAGATGCTCGGCCTCGTACACGCCGCCCATGCCCCCGACGCCGAGCACGCGCGCGATGCGGTAGCGCTCCGCCACCACGAGGCCGATGCGCTCGTCGTGGTCGGTCGACGCCTCCGCAGGCGGGACTTCCTCTTCCGGTTCAGCGGCCACGGCGCTCACGATACCAGAGCGCCGACGCGGACCGGCGCGCGAGATGAGGCCGCGCTCACTGGCACGCGGCGGGGACCGCGACGCCCATCGCGCCGAGGCCGGTGCGGAAGCCTTCGAGGGCGGACACGCAACCCCGCTCGGCGCCCTCCATCGAGGCGAGCGATGCGTAGGTCCCACACTGCTGACGGACCTGCTCGACCGAGCCTGCCATCGCTTGCGCGACCGGGTTCCCTGAAGCGCCCTGGATCGCCGAGACGTACGCGTTGCAGCACTCGGTCGCGCGGGTGCACACGCCGCCCACTGCCGGGATGCCGGGCGCCGCGGGGATGCCGGGCGCGGTCGGCACGGTCGGCACGACCGGCGCCGTCGGCGCCACCATCGGGGTCGGCTCGGAGGAGGGCAGGTAGCAGCATCCCTCGACCGAGCCCGCGAGGCAGAGGGCGGCGAGCGCGAGGGGCGTGGTGGAGCGGGCGGTGGTCGTCGGCATGGGGCGGCGCCGTCTTACCATCGCTCGGCGTCCGGGAGCACCACCTTCGCCCCCTCGGTGCCCACGCGGAATCCTTACGGGCGCGAAACGCAGCGGAAACAAGAATGGAAGAGGATGTCGGGTGATGGACGCGACCTCTTCGATCGACCGCGCGGACACAGCCTGGATGCTCGTCTCGACCGCGCTCGTCTTGCTCATGACGCCCGCGCTCGCGCTCTTCTACGGCGGCCTCGTGCGTCGCAAGAACGTGCTGAGCACGTTCATGCATTGCTTCTTCGCGCTGGGCCTCGTCACGGTGCAGTGGGTGCTCGTCGGCTACTCGCTCGCGTTCGGTCCCACGCACGGAGGGATCATCGGCGGCCTCGACCACGCCTTTCTCGAGGGCGTCGGCCTCGAGGCGCGCGGGTCGATTCCGCACCTGCTCTTCTGCGCCTACCAGCTCATGTTCGCGATCATCACGCCCGCGCTCATCGCAGGCGCGTTCGCGGAGCGCGTGAAGTTCTCCACCTACGTCGTCTTCACGCTGCTCTGGACGACGCTCGTGTACGACCCGATCTGCCATTGGGTGTGGGCGCCGGGCGGCTGGCTCGGCGCCCGTGGCGCCCTCGACTTCGCGGGCGGAACGGTGGTTCACCTGAGCTCGGGCGCGAGCGCGCTCGTCTTCGCGCTCGTGCTCGGCAAGCGCCACGGCTACCCGCGCCAGAAGATGCTGCCCCACGACCTGACGATGACGCTGCTCGGGGCAGGCTTGCTCTGGTTCGGTTGGTTCGGCTTCAACGCTGGCAGCGCGCTCGCGTCGAACGAGCTCGCGGTGCTCGCGCTCCTGAACACTCACGTCGCGGCTGGCGCTGGCGCCCTGGTGTGGGCCGCCATCGAGTGGGTGCGCCACGGGAAGCCCTCGGCGCTCGGCGTGGCGTCGGGCCTCGTCGCGGGGCTCGTGGCGATCACGCCAGCGGCAGGCTTCGTCGGACCCATGGCGTCGCTCACGATCGGCGCGATCGCGGGCGGCGTCTGCTTCGGCGGCGTGCTCCTCAAGGGGCGCTTCGGATATGACGACGCCCTCGACGCCTTCGGCGTGCACGGTCTGGGAGGCGCGCTCGGCGCCGTGCTCACCGGTGTCTTCGCGAACCTCGCCTGGAACCCGAGCGGCCGCAACGGCGCGCTCCTCGGGGGTTGGGACCTCTTCGGCGAGAACGTCCTTGGCGTGCTCGTCTCCGCGGCCTACGCGGGCCTCGTGAGCTTCGTTCTCCTCAAGGTGCTCGAGCGGGTCATGGGGCTGCGTCCCGACAAGGACACCGAGCTCGAAGGGCTCGACGTGAGCCTGCACGGCGAGGAGGCCTACGCCGCGATGGAGGGCTCCATGGCGCGCGAGGTGGCCGCCGCCGAGGACGAGGCCCGAGGGCTCGTGCCCGTTCCGGGTGAGTGACGCGCGAGCGCTGCGGAGATCGCTCGCGAAAGGGATTGCCGGAGAAGAAGCGCGCGGCGAGGTGCCCCCGTGCCGCGAACCCTCTATGCTGCGCGGCTCATGCGCTGGTTCGAACGATCGTGCGGCGCCGTGCTCGTCGCGGCAGCTCTGGTGGGGGCGACTCTCGGCGGCTGTGGTGCGGCGGTGAGCGTGAGCCGCACGCTCGCCGAGCGTCCCGTCGACGACGAGACCTACGCGGAGGTGCGGCGGCGCTATCTCGAGCTCTCCGTCGCCGACCCGGTGCGCCCGAGGGTGCTCTCGCGCCTCCTCGCGCACCTCTCGGCGCGCACCGACGCGGTGCTCCAGGCCGGTGACTACGCCGAGGTGGTCTCGCACCTCGGGGAGATGACCTCGCTCCTCGCGAGCGAAGACTTCCGAGGCCAGACACTGCCTGCGGAGCTCCGGCCGCTGGCTCAGCACGTGGCGGTGCACGGTGCACGTCGCGGTGACGAGCCACGCGTGCTCGCGGCGGAGCTCATCCTCGGGGTCCTCGACCGCGAGGACGCGGGCGCGCACCGGGCCGAGTACGAGCGCGTGTCCGGTTGGGGCCGCGAGGCCCGCCTCCCCACCGGAGACGACACGATGGCTCTGGTCGAGGGTGGGATGGGCCTCGTCGGGGTGTGGGAAGAGCACGCGCGTCTCACGCCCTCGCCCGAGGTGCTCGGTCGCCTCGCGGGCCTCTACCTCGGTCTGCGCGATGCGATCCGTGGCACGAGGCTCACCGACGGATTTCGCCCGCCTCGCTCGCTCGGAGACATGGAGCACCTGCAGATGGCCGCGGTCATCGTGCAGCGCGCGCCGCTCGAGGCCGCCGCCGTGTTCCTCTCGCGCGGAGATCTCGAGGGCGCGGTGGCCCAGCTCGCCGGGCAGAGCGAGCGCGGCGGCGACGCATGGCGTCTTCGGCGTGTGCTCGAGGACGCGCGTGGTGAGGACGCGCGCGGCGCGGCCGCGCTCTCGCAGATTGCCGACGGCTTCGCGGAGGGGCGCCCCGACGTCGCGCTCGGCCTCTGTCGGCAGGGTCTGCGCCGCTTCCCCTCGGATGCCCGCTTTCCGCTCTGTCTCGCGCGCGTATCCTCGAGCCTGGGCCGCGTGGGCGACACGGCGGACTACTACGCGATGACGCTGCGCCTCGAGGGCGCGGAGCTCGAGGCATTCGACGAAGCACTCGCGACGTTCGGCGCGATGATCGCCGACGGCGCGTTCGCGCGGACCGAGGACGTGGGCGAGGTCCGCACGGCAGGTCGGGCGGCGCACGAGCTCATCTCGCTCCGGACGCTTCGTTTCCCGAGCGCCGAGCCCGGCCCGCTCGATCAGCCGACGCTCCACCTCGCCCTCGCGCGTGCCGAGCTCACGAACGGGCGAGCCGAGCAAGCGCGCCGAGAATTCGAGGAGTCCATCTCGGAGGGCAGGCGCATGCCTCGGACTCCGCCGGCGGCCGTCACCGCGCGTCGAGAGCTCGCTGCGCTCGAGCTGCGCGCGGGCTCGCCCGACGCCGCGCGCGCGCTCCTTGAGGACGCGCTCGACCTCGTGTCCCAGGGTCGCGAGGCCGACCAAGCGCGCGCCGAGCTCCACGCGGGCATCGGAGACACGTGGCGCGTCGCGGGCCATGCGGAGCAAGCCCAGCGCGCCTACCGACAGGGCCTCGCGCTGCTCGAGGGTCTCGGCGACGCAGGTCAGGCCGAGGAGCGCGCGCGACGCGCCCTGGCCCGCGGCATCCTCCTGCGCCGCCTGGGCGAGCTCGACCGCTCGCGCGCGGCCTTCGAGGAGGCCATCGGCGCTGCGCCGACGCCGGAGAACGCGGCCGAGATCCTCCAGCACCTCGTGACCGAGGCCCCCGACGCCGAGCTCGCCGATCGCGTCTTCCGACGCGCGAGGGTGGGCTCGCCGATCAGCCACGCGTGGAAGGTCTCCCTCGCGCTCTGGGTCGAGGCGGGGCGCGCGCTCGCGGAGGCGCCGGTCAGCGAGGAGGCCTCGCGCGTGCTCGGGGCGGAGGCGACCCGCGGGGGCTGGCAGGCCCGCTTGGCGAGCCTCGCGCGGGGCGAGATCGACGAGGCGGCCGCGCTCGCCGCGGCCGAGGGCGGCTCCGAGCGCTGCGCAGCCCACTTCTATGCGGCGATCCGCTCGCTCCGCGCGGGAGACCGGGCCACGGCGCGCCGCGGGCTCGAGGCCTCGATCGCGACGGGGCGGATCGGGCAAGGGGAGTACGGGATGGCCCAGGCGCTCTT
>JBKDQC010000327.1:0-5334 GCA_046342295.1 Deltaproteobacteria bacterium
CGGTGTAGCCCTCGCCCATCTCGCGCCCGAGGCTCTCGTCGAGCCGGAGGTCGATGTCACTCCCCGTGCCGAGGGCACGGCCCGCGAAGCGGCCTGCGACGTAGCTCGCAGTGCCCGTCGCCGAGGTCCAGCGTGCCAATCCGACCACAGCCATCGACGGCAAGACGTCGCCGTCGAACGGGTAATAGCCGACCAGGAGCCGCCGTGTGGAACAGCCGATGAACACGTCGGCGACGTCCCCGGCGACGCGCCCCTCGCCGCGGTAGACGAGGCAGATGTGATCCGTTGGCTGCTCCGTCACGCGCACCGAGTACGTCGCTCCTGGGCGTCGGTGCTCGAAGTGTCTCGGCATGCCTCCGCTGCCGACGAGCGCGTGGATGGCGCCTCCTTCCTCGGTTCGGGACCGCCGCGTGACGCCCTCCGGCAGACCGACGACGTCGCCCTCGAGGGCCCAGCCAGACGAGGCGTCGACAGGGCTGTAGGCGTCGACAGGGCTGTGGGCGTCGACAGGGCTGTAGGCGTCGACAGGGCTGTAGGCGTCGACAGGGCTGTGGGCATCGGGCGCGCTGCCCGAGTCGCGGTCTCCATCGACGGTGGCCGCGTCGAAGACCGCGCCGCTCTGATAGGACGCGAGATCGAGGACGGCGCTGCAGCCGGGTGTCGCTGCGGTCAGCGCGAGCCACCCAGCCAGCGTGACGGCCGCGCGCGCGCGCTCGGTGCACAGGGATCGCGCGCTCACAGGACACCTCCGAGCCACACGGACAGTCCATCCGGCAGAGGGGCTATGGCGATCGCGACGTCGGCGGAGCGCGGGGCGCTGGGCTGTGTGAGCAGAAGGACCGTTCCCGCGATCGCGCCGGCGGCCGCGATGCCCAGCCCGACATCGGCGGTGATTCCCAGCGCCAGTGCTGCGCTCACCTCCGAGTCCGTGCAGGCGGGTCTGCAGGTCAGCTTGTCGCGCTCCGCGAGCGCGAGCGGCCCTGCGATGGCCGTCATGAGGACACCGACTCCGCCGAGGGAATAACCCACGACCGCGCCCCACGGCGTCGCATCTGCCGACTCCGGCGCGGCGATGGGCACTCTGCGCTCCGCGTCGCTCGCAGCTGTCGCGGGCTCGGCCGGCGCCGTGCGCTCGGGCTCGATCGGCGCAGCGGATGCGCTGGCTGCGGTCGTGCCGGCGGCGGCCGCGCTCTCGCGTTGCTGCGCGATCGTCGCCTCGAGGGCGCCCAGACGTCTCTCGAGCACGATCCGGTCTTCGGCTGCGACCCCACGAGCGGCGGCCAGGTAGCGACGAAGCGCGTCGGCCGAGCGCTCGGTGTCGCCGATCTCGCGGGAGGTCAAGTGGATGTCGAGCACGATCTCCGGTCGCGGGGAGAGCTCGTAGGCGCGCGCGAGCTCCGTCGCGGCCTCGGCGTAGCGGCCGGTGTCGTAGTGCGCGTGCGCGAGCTGAAAGAGAGCGCGGGCCTCGCGCTCGCGCTCCTGCTCGCTCCCTGTCGCAGGGCTGGTGGCTGCGTCTTGGGCATGGGACGTGAGGGGCATCGCGGCCAGAAGAAGGACGGGCAGGGCCGGTCCCAGGGTCGTGCGTCGGTTCATGGTCTCCGGGGGCACGTCAGCAACGCGGTGCGTCGGGCAGCTCGGCGTCACCAACGGCCAGGGCCGAGGATGCCCGCCGAAGACGTTGCGTTTCAAGCGCCGCGCCGAGGCTGGGCGCCCGACCCCATGGCCCTCCTCCGATGCGATCGTCGTCTCGCTCGAAGTCTGCCCGCGCGTCCTCGGCCGATCCGTTCAGCGCGGCCGGGGTGCTGCCGTGCTGGCCGGCTCGGGCGCGGGCAGTTCGAAGACGCGCATGGCGTTGCGGTAGTAGAGCTGCTCGAGGACGTCTCTCGGCAGAGCGATGCCTTCGATCGTCCAGTTGCCCTGGATCGGCGTGGGGTGCGCGAAGCCTCGGTCGGAGGTCTCGAAGTAACGGAAGTGCGCGTCATAGAACGCCGGAACCCGCCACGGGGGGTCGGGCGCGCGACCTGCCGAGCCGAGCACGAGCGCTCCGTCGCCGCCGATCTGGAAGTCCGTCCCGAAGAGGATGCGATCGGCGTGACGCACGAAGAGCGCGCGCATCGCCCGCGCGTCATGGCGCCCGATCTCGGGGATGCGGGCGGCGGTCTCCACGACGAGGTTGGGGTAGGTGTCGAGCATGCGCGCAACCGTCTCGGGCTCCTCCGGCGCGTTGCCGAAGTGCGCTCCGACGAAGGTCGTTCCCGGGTGTCGGGCGACGCGGCGTTCGTACTGATCGAAGACCGTCTGCCAGCTCGGCCAGGCCCCGCCTCCCGGCCGAGGGCCGTGGAAGCTCCAGGACGGGTGCGCCTCGAGCTCGGCGTGTCGCTCGTTGTCGGGCCCGTCGGGGCGGAAGAAAGCCTGGGGGTCGCCGCTGTGGATGAGCACCGGCAGGCGGAGCTCGCCCGCCAGCGAGAAGGCGCGATCGAGGCGTGGATCGTCGACCGTGAGGAGCGAGCCGTCCGAGAGCGTCACGCCCAGGCCGAGCCCTTTGTAGACCTTCATCCCGACGGCGCCCGCGGACGCGCACGCGTGGAGCGTGCGCTCGACGTACGCCTGCCAGTCGGGCTCCTCGACGTTGCGAAAGTCGATCGAGCAATAAGGGCGGAGGGCGCCGCCCGTGCGATGCATCACCTCGACGTTCTCCTCGAGGCCGCCGCCATCGGGGTGACCCCCCGAGGCGTTGAGCGCGAGGTAGACGCCACCTTGCTCCCGGAACAGGCGGACGGCCCGCTCGGCCTGCTCCGGCGGCAGGTGTACGTGCACGTCGATGCGCGGGATCTCCGCGTAGCGTGCGCGCGCGCCTCCGTCACCGCTCCGCGGTCCAAAGAGCGCCACCGCGGCGAGCACGACGGCGAGGCCAACGACCACCACGCCGAGCGGGCTGTGACGAGACGCCGCGTCTCTCGCGTGGTCCGAACGGGTCCGCTCCTGGCGTGTCCGCGCGTGCCAGCGGCGGACCCGCCACGGCAGGCGCGTGACGAGGTCGAGAAGGAAGGGCTTCGAGAGGGGAGCGCCATACAGTTGGAGCTCGTAGCGGCCGCACGCGCGACATGGGAACGCGCACCACCCGCGGGCCCGTGACGACTCGGCGACGAGCACGTGCCACTCGTGGCAAGCGCCACACTGGAGGTCCGAGAGCTCCACGTCGGGACTGCGGTCGAGCAGGTACGGGAGCGAGACGCGCCCCCGGGCGATCGCAGGCAGCGGGCGAGGTCCGGGGTCGGGGGAGAGCGGGATCCGGAGGGTGAACGACAGCGCGAGACTCTCGAGCTCCTGCAGCTCACCGCTCGCTTCGAGGTCTTGCACGGAGGCGTGTGTCCCGAGCGCGTCGAGGATCTGCTTCGCCTCGGCGAGCCCTCGGCGGAGGGCCGACAGCGGCACCGGACCGAGCCGCACCGTCGCCTCGCGGATCAAGCGAGGGGGCACCCTCTGGTTCAGCCGCGCCTCGAACACCGAAGAAGGCACCGAGGCCACCTCGGTGGAGAGGGGAGCCCCGAAGCTTTCGCGTAGACGCTCGGCGAGCGCGGCGCGGTCGATCGCGTCTGCCGGAAGAGAGCGCGCCGGGCCCAGCGCTTCCTGGAGAGCCATCCAGAGGTCGCCAGGGGTGTGGGCGAGGCGCCTCTGCCAGTACTCGCCGAAACAGACCGCGGCGATTTGATTCACGATCTCCGGTGACATCGGTGCATCCCCTGGGTGGCGGCACGTTCGAAAGATGCTGCGCGACCCGTTCGTCGCGATGGGCGCCGCGCGGACCCTCGGCTGCAGCTGCAGCATCGCCCTTCGAGCCGCCTCCGTGCCACACCGGATCGTGCGGAGCGCCGCGACCGCCCCTGCCGCGCGGGCTTCGTCGCGGAGCGGGATCCGCGCGGCGCGCCTGTGGCAACCTCGGCGACATGCTGTCCGAGAGAATCCTCTGGCTGCCCTCGGCGCTCGCGCTCGGGGTGTGGCTCGTCCCCAGCGCGTCGGGCGCGCAGGACGCCACGGCGCCGCTGCGCGAGCACGGCTGCCTGGCGTGCCACTCGCTCGACGGCGCACCCGACCAGGGGCCCAGCTTCGTCGGGTTGCATGGCGCGCGTCGCGGCGTGGTGCGCGGCGGAGAACGGGTGACGGTCGTGGCGGATGCGGAGTACCTGCGGCGCTCGATCCGAGAGCCGGACGCCGAGATCGCGGAGGGCTACGAGGCCGGCTTCATGCCTCGCTTCGAGCTCGAGGACGAGGAGCTCGAGGCGCTCGTCGCCGCCATCGCGACGGCGCCGTCCGAGGCGCGGCCGGCGGGCGGGACGTGGTGGCCTCTCGGCGTCGGCCTCGTTCTCTTCGTCCTCGGTCACCTCGCGATGTCGAGCGCGCCGCTGCGCGGGCCGATCGTGGCGCGGGTCGGTGAGGGCGGATTCCAGGGTCTCTACTCGATCCTCGCATTCGTCGGGCTCGGGCTCGTCGTGTGGGGCTACGCCCTCGCTCCGTACGTCCTTCTGTTCGAGCCGCCGAAGTGGACGCGTTGGATCCCGAACCTCGTGATGCCGATCGCGTACACGTTGCTCGTCATGGGCTACACGACTCCGTCGCCGACGGTTGCGGGCATGTCCAATCGCGCCGGTGCGGGGCCCGTGGGGATCCAGCGCATCACGCGGCACCCGGCGCTCTGGGGCTTCGCGCTCTGGGGGCTCGCGCACGTCCCCGCCAATGGCGACCTGAAGTCGAGCCTGGTCTTTCTCGGCATCGCCTTCCTTTCGTTCGCGGGGATGGTGCACATCGACCTCCGCCGCGCAGCGCGCACCGACGACGAGGCCTGGGCTCGCTTCGAGCAGCAGACCTCCGTGGTCCCCTTCGCGGCCATCGCGTCGGGGAGGCAGAAGCTCGTCCTGGCCGAGCTCGGCCTCTGGCGCGTCGCGCTCGGGCTCGCGGGCTGGGCCGTGATGCTCGCGCTGCATCGGTGGATCCTCGGGGTCTCGCCGCTGCCGTGAGGTCACGCGCGCTCGAGCGCATGGGTCACTGGCCCTCGGCACGGCCGCTGGCATCGTCTCCCACACGAGAATGCCCGGCTCCGCGCTCTCGCCGTGGGCGCGCGGTTGGGGGACGACGCGCGCGTCTGCGGTCACCGAAGCGGCGAGAGCGAACTTTCGCCGATCCTGCGCAGATGGGGAGCGGAGTAACATCGAGCGCGCGTGCAGGTCGGAGAGGTCATCGCGGGTCGCTTCGAGCTCGTGTCGGTCGCGGGCGAGGGCGGGATGGGCTTGGTCTTTCGCGCGTACGACCGCGAGACGGGGCGCGAGGTGGCGCTCA
>JBKDQC010000328.1:0-2736 GCA_046342295.1 Deltaproteobacteria bacterium
GTATCGAGCACGCGGTGCGCCTCGGCATAGGCGTCCGCGCGGCGCTCGAGGATGCGCGCGAGCGCCTCGAGCGGCGCCTCGCCCGCGAGGAGAGGCCGGCTCGCCCCCGGGGCGCCCGAGTCGCGGCGGGCGCGGGCGAGAAGCGCCTCGGCCGGCGCCGTGAGCGTGACGAGCACTCCACGATCGAGGAGAAACGCGCGGGTGGCCGGATCCTCCACGGTCCCGCCGCCGAGCGCGAACACGCCGCGCGCTTCGTGCCCGACGAGCCGACGAACCACGTCGGCCTCGAGACGCCGGAAGCTCGATTCGCCGCGCGTACGGAAGATCTCCGCGATCCGCATGCCGGTCTCGCGCTCGACGGACGCATCGAGGTCGACGAAGGCGCAGCCGAGCTCGCGCGCGAGCCATGGCCCGACGGTGCTCTTGCCCGCACCCATCGGACCGGAGAGGAATACGTGACGCGTCATCTGCCCCTCGGGGACCGGGAAAGAATCGTGGCTCCGAGCGTAGCGCGAGGTCCGCGCGGACCCTCGAGCCAACTCACCGAACGCCGTGCTTCTTCGCGAGCCGCGAGAGGTGGTTGCGGTCGATGCCAGCCTCGTCGGCGGCGCGGGAGACGTTGCCCCCTGCACGCTCGAGCAACTGGGCGACGTAGCTCTTCTCGAAGGCGTCGAGGAGCCGCTCCTTGGCCTCTTTGAAGGGCAAGCGCGACATGTCCTCCGTGACCGACTGCTCCTCGTCGTGGCGGGCGCTCGAGCGCCGGACCGTGCGCAGGAGCGTCTCTTCGATCAGCCGTCGCAGCTCGCGCACGTTGCCCTCGAGCGGCTGCGCGCGCAGCTGGCCGAGGTCGGCGGGCGAGAGCCGCACCTCCGGGTATCCAAGCTCGGTCACGATCGCGTCGACGAGCCGGGGAAGATCCTCGAGCCGCTCGCGGAGGGCGGGCATCTCGATGCGGACGCCCGCGAGGTGGAAGAAGAGGTCACGTCGGAGGAGCCCCTCCTCGACGAGCGCGCGCGGATAGCGTCGGGACGTGGACACCCACCGCACGTCTAGCCGCTCTCGCTCCGCACGACCGACGGCTGCGCCGACCGCCTCCTGCGTCGAGAGCGAGGCCTCGTCGAGGCGGTCGAAGACGACCATGCCGCCCCGGGCGATCTCGACGAGGTGTGCCGAGATCACGTCGCCCCTCGGGATCTCGACCTCGACGATCGGCCCCGTCCGCGGACGCTCGCCCCGCGTCACCGCGTCGTGAAGGGCGCGCGCGGCGAGGGTCTTCCCGGTGCCGGCCTCGCCGTAGATCCACACGGGAGCTGCGCTCGCGACCACCCGCTCGAGCTGCCCGAACACGCGCCGCATCTCGGCGCTGGCGCCGACCATGCGTCCAAAGCGCGTGGCCTCGGACGGCGCCTCGGGCACCGGCGCGTGGGCAGCGAGGATCTCGATCCGGGTGCGTCCGATCCGGACCTCGGAGCCCGCCGGGAGGACGATCGACTCGATGCGCGAGTCCCCCACGAACGTGCCGTTGGTCGACTTGAGGTCCTTGACCCGCACCCCGCCCGAGAGCAGCGCGAGCTCCGCGTGCGAGCGGGAGACGGTCGTGTCGTGGAGGACGATGTCCGAGCTCGGATGCGAGCCCACCACGAGCGTTCCGCCTTCGAAGAGCCGCTCGAGGCCCCGGTCGGGCCCGGCGGTCACGCGGAGCAGCACCCCGCTGACGGCGCTGCGGCTCCCGCCGCCGGTGCTCAGGACGCCCGTCTCGGGGCTCATCCTGCTCGTCTCGCTCATGGTGTCTCGTCCGATCTCGGCCTGGCTCCGCACACGCCGCGGAGGGGCCCCCGATGGGGCGATCCGGGAGCATACCAGCCGGCTAGAGTGTGCTCCATGGAGATGCACTCGGCGCTCACCCATCACCTCGATCTCGGCGCCCACGCCGCGCGCCGTCGGGCGCTCGCGGGCTCGCTCACCGCGCCCGCGCTTCTCTTCGCGGGCGTGGCGCAGCCCCGGAATTACGCGGCGAACACGTTTCCGTTCCGAGCCTCGAGCCACTTCCTCTACCTCGTCGGCCGCCCGGTCGAGGGCGCGATCCTGGTGCTCTTCCCCGGCGGCCGCAGCGTGCTGATGCGGCCTCGTCCGTCGAGCGACGACGCGCTCTGGCACGGCCCCCAGCCCAACGACGACACGCTCGCGGAGCGCCTCGGTTGCGAGGTCCGCGACCTCGAGGACCTCCACGCGCTGCTCGATCCACGCGCAGCGTGCACGCTGCCCGCGATCGACGCGTCGACGCGCCTCGAGCAGCAACGTCTGCTCGGACGCCCGGTCGCTCCCCGTGCCCTCGAGGGCGCGGACGCCACCCTGGCGGACGCGATCCTCGCGCTCCGACTGCACCACGACGAAGACGCGGTCCGCGGTCTCCGCCTCGCCGCGGAGGTCACCGCCCACGCCCACGTCGCGGGCATGAAGGCGACCCATCCGGGGCTACGCGAGTGGCACGTGCGCGGCGCAATGCTGGGCGCGATCGCGCGGGAGCACTGCAGCCTCGCGTACGAGACCATCGTGACCGTGCACGGAGAGGTGCTCCACAACCATGCCCACGAGCACGCGCTCGCACCGCACGATCTGCTTCTCGCGGACGTCGGCGCCGAGACCCCGGCGGGCTGGGCGGGAGACGTCACGCGCACGTGGCCCGTCTCGGGACGCTTCTCGCCGACCCAGCGCGCGCTCTACGAGGTCGTGCTG
>JBKDQC010000329.1:0-3963 GCA_046342295.1 Deltaproteobacteria bacterium
GGAGGTCGGCGCGCTGTCGGTCGCCCTCGCCGGCGCGCTCTCACGGCCCCTGGCCTCGCTCCGCCGCTCGGTGGCAGAGCTCGACGCGGCGACGGTGGAGGCCGGCGGCGCGCGCGCGGTCCTCGACGAGATCGACGCCGAGACGCGGCACCTCAACCACCTGATCGCCGACCTCCTCATGTTCGCGCGACCCTCGCAGGAGGAGCGTCGCGCGGTGAACGTCTCGACGCTCCTCGAGGACGCGCTCCAAGACGTCCGCGCCCAGATGCGCGGCCCGGTGCCCGCGAGGTTCGAGTTGGAGCCCTCGCTCTCGCTCGCCTGCGAGCCCGAGGCGATGCGACGCGCGATCGCGCAGATCCTCGAGAACGCCGCCGTCGCCGCCGGTGGGGAGGAGATCCTCGTGCGGGCACGCGCGGACGGCTCACGGGCGCTGCGCATCGAGATCGTCGATCCTGGAGAAGGCATGGACACCGCCGTGCGAACACGGGCGCTCGAGCCGTTCTTCACCACGCGCGCGTACGGGACCGGCCGCGGGCTCGCGATCGCGGCGCGGGTCGCGCGCTCGCACGGCGGCCGCGTCGAGATCGACAGCGTCCACGGCCGCGGCACGACCGTGTCCCTCACGCTCCCGCGGTCGGGTTGACCGCTCGTGCGCGCCCGCGTTGGATCCGAGTGTGTCCATCCACACCACGCTGCTCGTCGGCTGGTCCGGGACCCTCGCGTTCCTGGCCGTGTGGTTCACCCTGCTCGCTCGCCTGCGACCGGATCACGCGCTCTTCCGTGTCTTCTCGGCCTACGCCCTCTCCGGAGCGGCGGCTGTGCTCTCGACCGCGGCGCTGCTCGAAGCGCCGGACGCGGCGCTCGCGATGCGGGCCCGGAGCTTCCAAGCCGCGGCCTTCGGCTTCGCCGTGTGTCTGCTGCCCGAGCTGGCGCGCGGCTTGACGGGTCGCGACCTCCGGATCGGCCCGCCGCGTCTGGTGGGAGCGGGGTTCGCGCTGCTCTCGGCCAGCGGAGTCTTCGCCGATCCGGTCACGGGCGGCGCGTTGACGCCGGCCGGTCAGCTCGGCGGGTTGGTCTTGCTCGGAGCGACCGCCCCCACGATCCTGACGCTCGCCCACGCGGCCCTGACGGTGCGCGGCCTCGGCCTCGTGGCGCTCGCGCTCGCGCTCGCGCTCGCCGGTGGCCTGGCCGATCTCGGTCGGCTGATCACCGGTCAACCTCCGTTCGAGCTCGGTGCGCATGCGCTCGGCGTCGCAACGCTGGCGATCGGGGCCACGCTGATGCGGCGCATCGCGAAGCTCGAGGAGGAGCTCGAGCGGAGCTCGAGGGCGCTGGCGCGCTCCCTCGATGAACAGCACGCCGCAGAGCGCGCGCTCGTCGAGGCACGGAGCCGGGCGGCGGTCGGGGAGCTCGCGGCGGTCATCGCGCACGAGGTCCGCAATCCGCTGGCCGTGCTCCGGAACGCGGCCTCGTCGCTGCGCAAGCCCACGACGAGCTCGATCGACATCGACACCCTGATCGGGATCGTCCGCGAGGAGACCCGCCGCCTCGACCAGCTGGGGTCCTCGCTCGCGCGCTACGCCGAGCCCATGTCCTGCCGCCCGGTGCCCGTCCCGCTCGAGGCGCTCCTGACGGACGCGGTCTCCGCGGTGCGTCGCGCCCACCAGGACGGTGCGCCGGTGGAGCTCGTCCTCGAGCCCGCGGATGGGACGGTCCTCGCGGACCCTGGGCTCGTGCGCCAGGCGCTCGTCAACGTCCTCGACAACGCGGTGCGCGCCATGCCCGGAGGCGGCCGGGTGGTCGTGCGCGCGCTCGACGAAGGGCCCCGCGTGCGCATCGAGGTACGGGATGAAGGTGAAGGCATGACCGATCCGGTGCGTGCGCGTGCCCGCGATCCCTTCTTCACCACGCGCGCGACAGGCACCGGGCTCGGCCTCGCGCTCGTCGACAAGGTCGTGCAGCTCCACGGCGGCGCGCTCGAGCTCCTCCCCAACGAGCCGCGCGGCAGCTGCGTCTCCATCCCCCTGCGCCGCCGCGCGGCGACGCCGGTGGAGACCACGTGACGAGATCTCCGTCGGTCCCGCAGAGCATGAGTCACTTGGATGGACTCATGCTCTGACGTTTCTTGCCGGAGGGTCTGGCCGCAGACCCTCCGTCTCGCCGAGTGAATCGGCGAGAGCCTCCCTCCCACCGATTCGAGCCCGTGGCACCCGCATCGATCCATCCGACGTGCTCTCAGAACCTCGGGGGCTCGAAGGTCGGGATCGCCGCGGCCGGCGAGGTCTCGGTCCCGGGGGCGTCCGGCAGCGTCGCGGAGTTCGCGAAGTCGATCGGGAGGTAGAGCAGCCAGAGGCGGTCGTGGCCGATGCGGTGCTCCCAGCCGACGAGGCCGTAGAGCACGCGCCACCAATGCTCTCCATCGCTTCGCTCGCCGTAGTCGAAGAGACCGCTCACGTGGAGCTCCCACTCCCAGCGACCCTCGTGGGTCCACTGCCGCCGTCGGAAGTACGTGGCGAGAGGGAAGGTCACTTGGGACTCGGTCACGCCCTCGACCACGCGGTAGTAGAACGGGAATGCGACCGTGTAGCGGTTGCGCTGCTCGAACTGCTCGAAGTCCCACCACAACGGGTTCAGCACCGTGAAGCGGTGCGAGGGCACGCTCTCGTAGTACCAGAGCGGGTGAACGTTCACCGCGTCGCCGTCGTGCCAGCGCGAGATCTGGAGCGTGGGGAGGACCCAGGTCGTCTCGTCGTGCAGCTCCTGGTTCACGAAGTTGCCGAAGAGCGGCGTGAGCCAGAGGTGGCTCCGCCCGTGCTCCTCGAGCGAGAGAAAGAAGGGCGCGACGGCCCAGTTGTCGTAGGCCGGGCTCGACCAGTGCCACACGAGCGGCGTGACCATCAGCGTCTCGCTGTGGTCCCGCGGATCGCGGAGGTGCGCGAAGAGCGGCATCACCGCGTCGAGCTCCGTGGCCCCGCGATAGCGCTGGTAGAGCCAGGACACGAGCGTCTCGCTCTGCCCTTCCCTCATGTAGAGGAACGCGGGCGTCGAGAGGCGGAACGCGTCCGGCGACTCCGACCAATGAAAAAGCAGAGGCGGGATCGTGGTCGAATGGAAGCCCGGGCCCTCGTCGTGGTGCACGAGCCCCGCGAGTCCCCAGAAGCTCTCGGCGCGATCCTCTTGGTAGTAGACCGGGCCGAGGATCGTGAGCGTCCGGTTGAGCTCGGGGTTGCGCCAACGCCAGAAGAGCGGCGGCAGGAACTGGTATTCCTCCGTCGGGGAGTTGTGGACCCAGAGCAGCGGGAACAGACCCCAGCGTTCGTCGTCGCGGTTTCGGAAGCGGTACGCGAGCAAGCCTGCCGTGAGGTAATCCTCGTCCGCGCTCCCCCACGCTCCAAAGAGCAGCGGTGGGACGAGATGGTAGTAGCGGCCGCCCTCGTGGTGCCCGCTCATGAAGAGCGGCGCGACGCCGACGTCGTGGCTCTGGGCGTCCTCGTGGTGAAAGACCGGGCCCGCGATCCACGTGTGGTGCCCTGGTCCCCGGAACCACCAGAACAGCGGGAAGACCACGTCGAAGGGCTCGCTCCCCTCGCGGTGGTAGATGGGCGGGACGACGAGCTCGCTCGTGCCGGGGGACTCCCGCAGATAGAACGCGGGGAACACCGCCGTGGTGGTGACCCCCGCGCGCCGCTCGTAGTGGAAGATCGGGGGCACCGGGAGCTGGAAGTCGCCGGCTTGTGGCGGCGGCGGCGCGACGACGAAGCGCGTGGTGCGACCGTTGGACGGGTGGGCCGCCTCCGCCGGCTGGCCCGACTCGGCTTCGCCGCCCGCCCCGGCCTCCGAGCCGCCACCCGCCTCGGATTGCGCGCGTGACTCGCCCTCGGCGTCCGCGTCCTCGGCTTCCGCGGCCTCGGCGTCCGCGGTCTCGGCTTCCGCGTCCTCGGCGTCCGCGTCCTCGGCTTCCGC
>JBKDQC010000330.1:0-1652 GCA_046342295.1 Deltaproteobacteria bacterium
CTTCGCCCTCGAGCCCGCGCTCCGAGCGCGGGCGCTCCTCGGGAGGCGGACGGGGGGTGAGGTCGATCTCGGAGGCGGGCGGAACGAGCACGAGGGCGGCGCGCTCGAGCTCGCGCACCCGCCCGGCCTCCTCGACGCGGATCCGATAGGCCCCGGGCTCCGCGAGATCGTCGAGGGAGACGGCGCCGCGCGCGATGGTCCGCGCGAGCACCTCGCCGGTCGGCGTGACGACCTCGACCGCGCTCACCGCGCTGTCGACGCGCAGGCGCGGCGGTTCGCCCGCTGCGAACGGACGATCGGGCAGTGCCCCCGGCCTCGCGAGCGCGCGGGTCAAGGAGGCGAGCAGGGGCACGAAGCCGACCCGCAGCGGCAGATCCGAGAGCTCGTCGTCGAGCGACACCGCGAGGATCGCGCGGCGGCGATCGGTGTCGAGGATCAGGAAGGGCTCGCCGCTCCCGAAGCGCAGCGCGACGAGGTCCCCCGCGGCCGTGAGCGCCAGACGCCGGTGCACCGCGAGCGACTCGAGCCCGGTCGGCCCAGGCGGCAGGAGCGCGGGGCCTTCGCCCGAGAGCAGCGCGGGGCCCGGAGAAGCCCCCACGGGCGAGAGCTCTCCCGCTTCCGCGGGCAGCAGCTCGCCGATCGCCGCGAGATCGAAGGCGCGGGTCGTGCTGCTCGGTGCGACGAGCAAGCCTCCGCCGCCGTCGACGAACGCGCGGATCGCTTCGAGCGCCGACGGCGAGCTGGGCACCACGCCCGCGAGCACCACGACGTCGGCGTCCGCGAGAGGATCGGGGCGCGGCTCCGCCTCGGGATCGATGCGACCGGCGCGGTGGAACGCGAGGTGGTCGGCGTCCACGGCGGTGGCGAGGAAGCCGCCGGCCTCTTCGGGCACGGCGGCGAGCGCGCGCGCGGCGAAGCGCGCGGTGCGAACCCCCGAGGGCTCGACCAAGACGACGCGGCTCACGCGGGGACGCCCCAGCGCGACGACACGGACATCGTCGAACGGTGAAGCGTCTTGGGTCTCCGTGAGGCGCAGGGCCACGTGCGTGACGCCGTCGGGCGGTCGGAAGCGGAGGAGCGCGCGGCCGTGGCCCGCGTCGAGCTCGGCGCGCGTCCGCGCGAGCTCGGCGAGGTCGGTCGCGCCCTCGGGCGAGCCAGAGTCGGGAGGCAGGGCCAAGACGACGACGTCGACGCCCGGCGGAAAGACTGCCCCGAACGCGGAGAGCTCCACCGTCACGCTCCAGGCGTCGGCCTCGAGGGGGTCGGGCACGGCGCGAACGTCGGAGATCCCCACGTTGTTCGGCGTGGGGGGATCGGCCGGCGCCACGGCCACGAGCTCGAGCTCGGCGCCCGCGCGTCCGCGAAGCGTGGCCTCATCGGGCACGGCGAAGTCCGAGATCACGACCACGCGCCTCGCTGCGAGGTGCGCCGAAGCGAGCTGTCGCGCCGCGAGCGAAGCCGCGCCCTCGAGATCGGTGCGACGGGCGCCGACGCGCATCCGATCGAGCGCGGCGAGCACCGCGTCGCGGTCGGCGGACCGCGGAACGAGCAAGCGCGGCGGGCTGCCCGCGGCGACGAGCGCGAGCTCGGAGCCTTCGCCGACCGACCGGACGACGTCGCGCGCGCGCTCGCGCGCCTCGTCGAGCGCCGTC
>JBKDQC010000331.1:0-14026 GCA_046342295.1 Deltaproteobacteria bacterium
GCGCTGGCCGAGTCCACCGCGCTGGCCGAACCAGCTCTGGCCGAGTCCACCGCGCTGGCCGAGTCCACCGCGCTGGCCGAGTCCACCGCGCTGGCCGAGCCCACCACGCTGGCCGGACCCGTGAGCGGCGCAGGCGCCACCCTGGTGGGACACGGTGCGCCCGAGCTCGAGGTTCCCGGGCCCGCACCCGAGGAGCCCGAGCCGATGGTCGTCGTCGAGGCGGTCGAGGATGGTTCGGCCCGGGCACGACGCGCCGAGCCCGAGGTCTCTGCGCGAGCGCCGCTGCGCGAGGGCGGTGAGGCGCCGGGCGAACGGGCGAGGGAGAGCGACCCGCCTCTGACACTCGACCTCGACCCGGAGCAGGCTTCGCTCTCGGACGACACCGAGCTCGTCGAAGTACTCGTTCAGCCCTCGCCGCCCAAGCCCGCTCCGCCCCCGCCCGCTGCCGGCAAGCCGTCTCTGCCCAAGCGCCCGGCGCCGCCGTCCACAGCGCCGTCCTCCCAGGGGGCGTCCGTCGAGGATCGCCCCGCAGCGTCCCGGCCACCGGCGAAGAAGAAGCCTCAGTGGTGGGAGGAGCTGTTCAGCGATGATTACCTGCGCACGGTGCCGATCCCCTCGCCAAAGGTGATCGCGAAGCAGAGCGACTTCATCGAGTCGCGCCTCGGACTGTCGAAAGGTGCGGCCATTCTCGACGTGGGCTGTGGCCTGGGCCTTCACGCGATCGAGCTCACGGAGCGCGGCTACCTCGTCGTGGGGCTCGACCTCTCGTTGCCGATGCTCTCGAGGGCGGCCGACGAAGCGCAGGACCGCGGCTTCAAGATCAACTTCCTCCACGCGGACATGCGGGAGATGAACTTCGAAGGCGCGTTCGACGCGGTGCTCCTCTGGGGCACGACGCTCGGCTACTTCGACGACGAGACCAACAAGCAGGTCCTCGAACGCGTGCACCGCGCGCTCAAGCCTGGGGGCCTCCTCCTGCTCGAGGTGGTCAACCGCGACTTCGCGATCCGCGGGCAGCCGAACTTGGTGTGGTTCCAGGGCGATGGGTGCGTGGTCATGGAAGAGACCACGTTCAACTTCATCTCCTCGAGGATCGGCGTGAAGCGCAACGTCATCCTCGACGACGGCCGCCAGCGCGAGACGAACTACTCGATCCGCCTCTACGCGCTGCACGAGCTCGGACAGATCCTCCACCAACGAGGCTTCCGGGTCGTGGAGATCACGGGGCGCGAGGCCATGCCGGGCGTCCACTTCGGCGCCGACTCGCCGAAGCTCATCATCCTGGCCGAGCGCCGCGTGCAGGCGCCGCCCGCCCCGCCGAGGAAACCCGACGTGGAGATCAAGACGGACCAGATCCGCATCGATGTCTCCCCGAAGCAAGGCGAGGACGGCGAGCCTGGATGATCTCGGCCGTTTGGCCGGAGGTCGGTGTGGCCGCTCCCCCCGGCCCGACGGCGCGCTGGCCGTGCCCGAGAGGCCGGAGTAGAGCCACCGCGATGCTGCACCACGAGATCGTCTTGCCGGACCGAGGCATCCCGTCGCGCGCGTTCCTCTTCCTGCATGGAATCCTCGGAAGCGGAACGAACCTCCGCTCGATCGCGCGCGCGCTCGTGCGCGCCGACCCGAGCTACCAGGCCGTGCTCGTGGACCTGCGCGGCCACGGTCGCTCACCGATGCCCAGCGGACCGCACACCCTCGAGGCCTGCGCAGACGACGTCGCTGCCGTCATCGCGACGCTCGGCCCCCCGACCACGGGTGTCCTCGGCCACAGCTTCGGCGGCAAGGTCGCGATGACGCTCGCCCACCGCCGCGACGCGCTGGCCGAGCGCCTCGCGCACGTCGTGCTCGTGGACTCGATGCCCGGCGCGCGCCCAGGCGGTCGCGGCTCGGAGAACGTGCTCGTCGTGCTCGAGAGCCTCGAGGCGTTGCCGCGCCACGTGACGCTCCGGGAGCACTTCATCGAAGGGCTCGTCGCCAGAGGCCAGACCCGCGCGATCGCCTCCTGGCTCGCGATGAGCTTGCGTCGCAGCGCCGATGGCTTCGAGATGCCCTTCGACCTTCCGGCGATACGAGCGCTGCTCGACGACCACTTCGCGCGCGACCTCTGGCCGCTCTTCGACGAAGAGCCGCGCCGCCCCGTGCCTCGACTTCACCAGGTGATCGGCGAGCGCTCGGCCGTGTTCGAGGCCGACGACCGCGCGCATGCCGCGCAGCTCGCCGCCGAGGGTCGCGCGACGCTCGACGTGTTGCCGGCCGGTCACTGGGTGCACGTCGATGATCCGGAGGGGCTCGTCCGCACGCTGCGCTCTCGCGTCGCAGACGCGGAGCAGGCGCCGGAGATGTCCGCGTGAGCCCGCGGCGCACCGACGTGGTCGTCGTCGGCGCAGGCCCCGCCGGCCTCGCCGCCGCGACGGAGGCCGCGCGCTCGGGCCGCAGCGTGACCTCGGTGGCCGAAGGCCCCATCGGTGGGCGCGCGATCCATGCGAGCCTCCTTCCGAGCAAGCTGCTGCTGCACCTCGCCGAGCATCGCGTACGCCGAGGCCTGCGCGGTCTGGCCTCGGCCTCGGAGATGGCCGAGCTCGCCGACGCGATGGAGCGAACGATCGCGCACCAGGAGGCCCGCGCGAGCGAGCGGCTCTCCGACGCAGGGGTCGCGCGGATCTCCGGGATCGCGCGCTTCAGCGCGCCCGACGCGCTGGTGGTCCTCCGCACCGACGCCGAGGTCGAGCTGCGCTTCGAGCGGGCGATCCTCACCGCCGGATCGGTGCCTTCGTTTCCTCGTGGCTTCTTCGGAGACGCGCCGGGCCCCGATGGAGTCGAGGTGCTCGCGCCGCGCTTCGTTCGCGGGCTTCGCTCGCTGCCGGAGACGATGCTGGTCGTCGGAGGCGGCGTGACGGGCGCGGAAGCGGTCTCTGCCTTCGTCGATCTCGGTGTGCAGGTCACCTGGCTCGTGGACGACCTGGGCATCCTCCCGCGCTTCGACCGCGCGCTCGCCAGCTCTCTCGGAGACGTGCTGATGGAGCGCGGCGCGAAGATCGTCCACGGCAAGGCCGTGACCAGCGTGACCCGCGCCGCGCGCGAGAACGCCCCGCGCGCCGAGCGGGTGCTCGCGAAGCTCGACGGCGGCCGCACCTACGCTGCCGAGCGCGCGTTCGTCGCCATCGGCCGCACGCCGGATTCGGCGCGGCTCGATCTCGCGCAGGCGGGGATCGAGATCGATCCGAAGACCGCCGCGGTGCGCGTCGATGCGCTCGGACGTACCTCGAACGAGCGCGTGCTCGCGGCAGGCGACCTCGTCGGTGCGCCGTTCACCGCGACCAAGGCCTCGGCGCAAGCATGGGCGGCGGCGCGAGCCGCGACCGACCGCCCCGTGAAGGCGCCGAACGCGAGCGCCTGGATCGAGGCCGTCTACGCGCGCCCGGAGATCGCGCGCGTCGGCCGGACACCGGAGGAGTGCGCGCGGCGGGGCGAGCCATTCGAGGTTCGAGTCGCGAGCTTCGAGTCGAGCTTGCGCGGCGTGCTCGAGGGCGCAGGCTTCGACCACCACGCGCGCGGGACGCTGAAGGTCGTGCTCGACGCGGACGAGCGCGTGGTCGGCGCGACCGCGATCGGCCCCCGCGCCTCGGAGGTGCTCGCGCCGATCGCGACGGCGATCCACCTCGGCGCGCTCGCCGCAGACCTCCGCGGCCTCGTGCTCGCGGAGCCCTCGCTCACCGCCATCGCGCTCGACGCCCTGCGCTGAGCTGAGGGCCCGCGCCCAGTCAGGGCTGGGGCGCGAGGCGGGTGAGCTCGCCGTGCAGGCGGTCGGCCTGGTCGGTCAGCGCGCGCACCAACGAGCGAAACGCACGACGATCGAAGTTCGAGTCGGTGTTCATCACCATCGCCAGGCGCACCTCGCCGTCGGACGGGTCCCACTCGAACTTGCCGACGAGGAGGCGCCAGTTGAGCTCCATCATGTGCCGCAGGAGCGCGTCCGTTCCGGCCGAGTCCGAGCGCGCGAGGAGGTAGTGGTCGATGTACAGGTACACGGTGTCGGTGACGTCGCTGTACGCCATGCGCAGGTCGAACGTGCGGCGGCTCGCCTCACCGCGCACCACGACCGCGCAGTGCGCGCGCTGCGCGTCGTCGGCGTCGCAGGCGCCCTCGAGCCCCATCGCCTCGATCTCGGCGCGCAGCGCCGCGAGGTAGCGCGGCTGCCCAGCCGGCACCTGGCCCACCTCGCGGCTCGGAGCGTCTTCCGTCCCTTGCGGAGCGGGCTGCGCGGCGACGGCCGGTCCGCCGTCGCCTTCCTGGGCCAGCACGCCGGAGACGGAGAGGCGCCCGATCACGACGCCGACGAGGAGGACCGACAAGACGAAGAGACGCTCGCGCATCGGCCGGGGATCGCACGCCTCGCGGGCGCGCACAACCCGTCATCCACTCCGCGGACGTCGGCACGTCGTCGTGACCATCCCGACGGGGTGCCTCGAGGCGTGAGACTCGGCTATGGTCCCCCACCCATGACCTACACCGTCCTTGCCCGGAAGTACCGCCCGCAGACCTTCGCGGATCTCTCGGGGCAAGAGCACGTCTCGCGCACGCTCGGCAACGCGATCGCCTCTGGCCGCGTCGCGCACGCCTTCCTCTTCACGGGAGTGCGCGGCGTGGGCAAGACGACCACGGCCCGGATCCTCGCGAAGGCGCTGAACTGCGCCACGGGGCCCACCATGGCCCCCTGCGGCGTCTGTGATGCGTGCAAGGAGATCACGGTCGGCAACGACCTCGACGTGCTCGAGATGGACGGCGCCTCGAACAACAGCGTCGAGGACGTCCGGCGACTGCAGGAGACCATCCCGTTCCGTCCCGCGCGCGACCGCTTCAAGATCGTGATCGTCGACGAAGTGCACATGCTCTCGGTGGGCGCGTTCAACGCGTTCCTCAAGACGCTCGAGGAGCCGCCGCCGCATGTGAAGTTCATCTTCGCGACGACCGAGGCACACAAGGTCCCCATCACCATCCGCTCGCGCTGTCAGCGCTACGACTTCCGCCTGATCCCGCAGGCCGTCGTCGCCGCGCGCGTCAAGCACATCCTCGCAGCGGAGTCGATCGCCGCGGACGAACGCGCCGTGTCGATCGTGGCGCGCGAAGCCGCCGGCTCGATGCGCGACGCCCTCACGCTGCTCGATCAGGTCGTGGCGTTCTCGGGCGGAGCGCTCGTCGGAGACGAGGTCGCACGCGTGCTCGGCATCGCCGACCGCGAGGCGCTGCACGCGACGGCCGCGGCGATCCTCGATGGTGACGGCGCGGTCGTGCTCTCACAGGTCGACGCACTCGCCCAGCGCGGCCTCGACCTCCTCCATTTTGCCAAGGCCCTCGTGGAGCTGCTCCGCGATCTCGTCGTGCTCCGCGTGAGTGGGCCCGGCACCGACCTCGTGGCGATGGTGGAAGAAGAGCGCGAGCGCGCGCTCGCGCTCGCCAAGCGCGTCGAGCCGCTCGAGATCCAGCGCGCGTTCCACGCGGCGTCCCTGCTCGTCGACGACGTCGCCCGCTCGCCGCTGCCGCGCATGACCTTCGAGATGGGCCTCGTTCGGCTCGCCGCACGACCAGCGTTGCGCCCGGTCTCGGAGCTCGTGGCGCGGCTCGAAGGGATCGAGTCGAGCCTCGGCCCGCGGGGCACGAGCCCGCGGCCCGCGCGCGTCGCTCCGCGCGCCGCTCCGCGGGAGCAGGCCTCGCGCGGAGCCACTGCACGCCAAGCCCCGCCGGGCGACGACCCGGAGCCAGAGCCAGCGGCTCGGACCGGCGCGCTGTCCGCGCTGCGCTCGACCGAGGCGGACGCTGCGGGGAGCGACCCCAGGGAGGCGGCGCTCGAGCCCGAGCCTGAATGGACGCCTGTCGACCGCGAGGACGAGCTCGACCCCGGCTTCTTCTCGTCGGTCGGGACCATCTCGACGCCCTCAGAGTCCGAGCCAGAGTCCGAGCCAGAGTCCGAGAAGAGCCCGGCGCGCGGGCAAGCCCACGGGAGAGCGACGGGCCAGAAGCTGCCTCCGAGGGCCGACATTCCACGCGCCGGCCACACCGCAGACGACCGGCCACGCACGAGCGCGCTCCGGGGCTCCAATCCAGGCCATCCGGCGGCCGCGGCGGCCGGTCGGCCGATCCCCGCGGAGGCTCTCGCCGCGTGGGAGACGATGGTGGGCGTGCTCGGCGACACCAAGCCCGCGCTCGGCGCCCTGCTCAAGCACGCCGCGCCGCGGAGGGTGGACGCCGAGGCGATCGAGCTCGTGTTCCCGCCCGGTTCCTTCTACGGCAAGCAAGCCGAGTCCACGGAGGCCAGGTCGGCCGTCGCGCACGTCGCGGAGCGCCGACTCGGCGCCCGACCGCGCATCGACATCCTGTACGAAGCCTCCGGCACAGGTGGCTCGACGCTCGCGCAGATCGAGGACGCGCGGGAGCGCGCTCGCCTCGAGGCGACGCGCAAGAAGGCGCTGAACCATCCCGTCGTGCAGGAGGCGCTGCGCGTCTTCGAGACGAGCCCGGGGGCTGTGGAGGTCCGCGTCGACGTCGAGGAAGCCGGCTGACGCGACCTCTCGGCGACTTTCGTCTCCTCCCTCGCCTGCTAGGCTCTGGCGATGCGCGCCGCCCTCGGAACCTCGCTCGCTTCGCTTCTGCTCGCCACCCTCGCGGCCCAGGGGTGCACGCGAAACGACACCCGGGTCACGGGCGACGCGTACATCCGACCGTTCAACGACGCAGGCGATTTCTACTGCGCGACGAACACGTCCACTGCATGCGTCGGCAGCCTCTATTTCTACTGCTTGCCGGACGGGGAGTTCCTCCGCGCCGAGCAGACCGACTGTGCGGCCATGGGCATGGTCTGCCTCGAGGGGCGGGGCTGCTCGGTGTGCCGACCCGACGTGGTCGACTGCTACATGGGCCAGCCCCACCGCTGCAACTCCGACGGTACCGCGTGGGAGCCGCTGGACGCGTGCGACCTCGAGGGAGGGGAAGTCTGCCGCGAGGGCCGCTGCGTGAACCTGTGCGCGGCCGCCGAAGCCGACTCGAGCTACGTCGGCTGTGAGTTCTACGCGGTCGACCTCGACAACGCCGCCATCGGCGCAGGACGCGACGCCTCGAGCCAGCAGTACGCAGTGGTCGTCTCGAACCCGGGCTTCGTCGCGAGCGAGGTCACCGTCGAGGTGGACACTGCCGTCGCCGGCGGGGCCAGCGCGCCCCGCGTGATCCAGACCGTCACCGTTCCGCCGGGAGACCTGGAGATCCTCCGCCTTCCGCGCCGCGAGGTCGACGGCGCCTCTTCGCTCGCGACCTGTGCGGAGGTCGACGACGTCGCGTGTGCCCCGAACGAGTCCTGCTGGTGCCGGGGCGGCGTCCGACCGGGCGCGGGCGCGGACGACTGCCGCTGCCGCACGAGCGCGACCGGCGCGGGCCTCAACGACGGCACCCACTCGGCGCTCACCTCGAACGCCTACCGCATCACCTCGAGCGCACCGCTCATCGCCTACCAGTTCAACCCGCTCGACAACGTCGGCGTCTTCTCGAACGACGCCTCCCTGCTCCTGCCGACGAGCGCCATCGGCCGCAGCTACACCGTCGTCGGCTGGCCCCAGACGATCGCGAACTCGGACATGCCGAACGAAGATTTCGACTCCTCGCGCGACGACGAAGACCTGCGGGCCTTCCTCGCGATCGTGGGCACCGCAGAGAACACGAACGTTCACGTCGTGCTCGGCAGCTCCGTCCGACGGGTGGTCGGCTACGGGTCGGGCGCGGCGATGTACGGGCCCGGCGACGAGATCGACGTGACGCTGGGCGAGTTCGACGTCCTCAACCTCGAGACCCAGGCCTTCAATGGCGACTTCACGGGCACGGTCGTCTCGGCCGACCAGGGCGTCTCGGTCTTCTCGGGGAGCGAGGCATCGGACGCGCCGCGCTTCGCCGATCTGGCCAACCGCCGGTGCTGCGCCGACCACCTCGAGGAGCAGCTCTTTCCGGACGCGACGCTCGGGCGGCGCTTCTTCATCGGCCGCGGCGCGCCGCGCTCGAGCGCGCTGAACCGCGCCTTCGTCACGGCCGACAGCGTCGGCGACTTCAACGAGCCGGAGTACGCACGCGTCGTGGCCACCTCGCCCGGGATCACGGTCGTCGCCACCAGCCTGCCCCCGCCGGAAGACTATTACGAGCTCGAGCAACACCAGAGCCTGATCCTCGTGGCCTCGCAGGACATGGAGATCAACACGACCCAGCCGGTCGCGGTGCTCCAGGTCATCGCGAGCCAGGAGGCCGTCGGCATCCCGAACGCCTACCCCGGCGGCGACCCGGCGATCATCGCGGTGCCTCCCGTCGAGCAGTACCGCCCCGACTATGTCTTCCTCACCCCCCAGTACTACGCGTTCGACTTCCTCACGATCATCGCGCCGTACGCTGCCGAGATCTTGCTCGACGAGGCGCCGCTCGATCCGGAACAGTGCCCGGTGTCCCCGGCGGATGGTCGCCCACGCCGGAGGGACGATCCGCCGCCCGAGTGGGTGGTCTACCGTTGCCAGCTCTCCTACCCGGACGTGATCGGCCTGCCGAATGTCCGCGTGGAGGATGGCGACCAGAACGACGGCTACCACACGCTCCGCGCGACCGCAAACGTGAGCATCGTCGTCTCGGGCTTCGACGCGTTCGTGAGCTACGCGTACGCCGGCGGGCTCAACCTCGACCCGATCATGTGAGCGAGACGCGGCCCGTGAGGCTGTAGCTACTCGTTCCGGGGTCTTCGAGGGCGTCATCCCAGGAGCTCGCTCCGGACTGAACGGCGAATCCGGATCGAACTTCCGAACCGACGTATTAGCCTCGTGCGATGTCGATCCGTCGCAACCTCGGGCTGGCCGCTCTCCTTGCTCTGGGGCCCCTCCCACCGCTGGGCGCGCTCCTCGCGCCCGCGGAGGCGCTCGCGCAGAGCACCGGCGGCAGCTTCGGCGGCGGCGACTTCGGAAGCGGTGGCAGCGACCACGACGACTGGGGCGGAGGCGGAGGTGCGGGCAGCGACTGGGGCAGCGGAGGTGGTGGTCTCGGCAGCAGCTCGGATTGGGCTCCGAGCGGGGGATACACCCCGGGACCCGGGGGCGGCGGCATGGGGTCCGGCTCCTGCTGCTGTCTACTGGTCGTGCTGGGCATCGTGGTCGCGGCGGTCGTGATCTCGAACCGAAGGCGAGGCGGCGGGCCCGGCCTCGGCGGACCCGGCCTCGGCGCCGGCGCGGGCGGGCTCGGTGGTGCGGGGGGGTACGCGGGGCCGAACGCCATGTACGTGACGTCGCTCTCTCTGGGCCTCGACTGGCGGGCGCGCGCGGCGCTGCAGGCGCACCTTAAGCGCCTCGCGGAGACGGGCGACACGCGCTCACCCGGAGGCCTGGCGCAGTTGCTCGCGGAGACCGTGCTCGCGCTGCGCCGCAACGAGATGTCGTGGCTGTACGCCAGCTACAAGGACGAGGGCGCGCACGCACCCCAGGGGGCGCAGCAGGTCTTCTCGCGCCTCGCGCAGGAGTCCCGCGCGCGTTTCCAGGCCGAGCTCGTGCGCGGCGCTTCGGGGAGCCTCCAGCAGGCGAGCGCGCCCGCGATGACCGCGAAATCGACCGAGGGCGAAGGGACGGTCGTGGTCACCGTCGTCCTCGCGTCGCGCCGCCCGATGCAAGGCTTCCAGGTCCGCGACGCAGGCCAGATCCGGGCGGCGCTCTCGGACCGCGGCGCGCTCGAGGGCGCTCAGATGGTCGCGCTCGAGGTGATCTGGTCTCCCGCGGCCGAGGACGATCGCATGAGCACCGCGGAGCTCGAGGCGGTCTACCCCGAGCTCGCGCTCATCGATCCCAACAGCATCGCGGGCCGCATCTTCTGCGCGTATTGCAGCGGGCCCTTCCCGGCCGAGCTGCTCAACTGCACCCACTGCGGCGCGCCCGCCGAAGCCAGCCAGGGTCGGCGCACACCTCGCGGGTGAGGGCCCGCATCGTTCGCCTGGGCCGGCGGGCGCCGAGAATCGCGCTCGACCTCGGGGTGCGGGGGACACCCGCGGCCGATCTCTGGTACGACACGGGCATGAACCGCCCGCGACCGTCCCTCGGACTCCGCGTCGTCTCCCCGCACCTGCGACGCCTCGCCCTCGCTTGCGCCACCACCTCGGCCTCCGCGATGCTCGCGAGCTGCGGCGGGGGCCTGCAGATGGAGCCCCGCTACGTCGCGCTCCACAACACGATGACGGCCCTCGGCCTCGTGCAAAGCGGCGGCTTGAGCCAGGGCAACCTCTCCGAGGGACAGGAGTCGGTGACCCCGGTCGCCCTCCAACCTGGCGACTGCGTCACCTTCGTCGCGCTCGGCGAGGGCGGCGTGGGCGACGTGGACGTGATCGTGCGCGACGAGGCGGGGAACGACCTCGCGCGCGACGGCACCGCGGACGCGCAGGCAGCCACCCAGTTTTGCCCGCCCTACCCGGGCCGCTTCCAGGTCGCCGTCCGCATGGCCCGAGGCGGCGGCGGCTACCTCGCGGCCTCGTGGTCCGGCGGCCCGCGCGGGAGCATGGGAGGCATGGGGGAGATGGGCGCTGAGGGCCCGATCGCCCCTCGCCCTCCGCCGCCGCATGGAGGCCCGGGCACGTGCGACGAGCCGTGGGCGCTCGCGGCGTCGGAGCGCCGCAGCGGCAACACCGCGAGCGGCGATGCGGTCACGTCCGGCACGTGCATCGCCGGCGGCACCGCGCCCGAGCACGTCTACTCGTTCGTCGTCGAGCAGCGCTCGCTCGTCACCGCGTCCCTCGACTCCACCTTCGACGGCGCGCTCTACATCCTCGGCTCGTGCGGCGAGACGCGCAGCGAGCTCGGATGCAACGACGACGCGCCGAGCACCTCGCACTCGGAGGTCTCGGCGACCCTCGAGCCAGGCACCTACTATCTCGTCGTCGACGGCTTCGGCCGCGACTCGGGGGACTACGAGGTGAGCTACGCCGCGACCCCGATCCAGCCGCCCGGCGCGCTCTGCCGAGCCGCGACGCCACTGACGCCCGGCCAGCCCATCTCGGGCACGACGATCGGCATGGCCAGCTCCTTCGAGGGCTCGTGCGCGGGCGCCGGCGCCGACCGCGTCTACACCCTCGACGTCGCGCAGCCTTCTCGCGCGCGCGTGCGCATGCAGAGCACGCACGACGGGGTCGTCTACGTGCGGAGCACCTGCGCCGATTCGTCGACCGAGCTCGCATGCAACGACGACTTCGGTGACACGCGCCACTCGCTCGCGACCGCGACACTGGAGCCTGGCCGGTACTTCGTGTTCGCCGACGGCTTCTCTGCCCTGGAGTCGGGGCCGGGCGCCGCGGGCGACTACTCGATCGACGTCGAGCTCGCCCCGACGAGCGGCGGCGCCCCCGGCGACACCTGCGCCACGGCGCTCCCCTACCAGCCGGGGCAGCCGGTCCGCGTCGACACGATGCGCTTCGCCGACGACGCCGCAGGTAGCTGTGGTGGCCAGGGCTCGCCCGACGTCACCTACCGTCTCGACCTCCGCTCCCGCACCCGCATCCGCGCCAGCTTCGGAGAGGGCAACGAGCACCCGCCCGTGCTCTACCTGCAGAGCACGTGCGGCGACGCGCGGAGCGAGCTCGCGTGCGTTTCGGCGATGAGCGGCGGTACGTTCGATCAGACCGTCAGCCCCGGAACGTACTTCCTCGTCGTGGACGGCACCGACGCGAACGCGTTCGGCGTCGCGAACGTGAACCTTCAGCTCGACGACCTCGGTGCGCTCGAGCAGGCCTGTCGTTCGGCGCCGATGCTGCGCCCCGGCACGCAGGTGCGCGCCGATTCGACGAGCTCGACCGATCGCTTCCAGGCGAGCTGCGGCGGTGAAGCGCGGAGCCCCGAGCTGATCTACCGCCTACAGATCCGCCGCCGCTCCCTCGTGCGCCTCTCGAGCGAGCAGACGGGCTGGGACGGCGTGATCTACCTGCGCCGCGACTGCCTCGACGCGGTCACCGAGCTCGGCTGCAACGACGACGCCGGTGACAACCGCCACTCCCTCGTCGAGACCATCCTCGAGCCCGGCACGTACTTCGTCTTCGTCGACGGCTACGCCCAGGGAAACCAGGGCCCCTTCACGCTCGACGTCGACATCCAGAACCCCTGAGGGCCCGCGCAGCAGGGGCCCGCACAGCAGGGGCCCGCACAGCAGGGGCCCACGCAGCCAAGGCCCACGCAGCCAAGGCCCGCGCAGCAGGGGCCCACGCAGCCAAGGCCCGCGCACGAACAACGCGTCTGTCACGCCGCCCAGGATGCTCCGCGCCATGCTCCAGCTCTTCCGCCGCAAGCCGATCGCCGATCTCGTCCTCGATGGGGAAGGAGGCGAGGGGCAGATGAAGCGCACGCTGGGCGCCTGGGACCTGATCTTCCTGGCGATCGGCGCGGTGATCGGGGCCGGGATCTTCGGAGCGGTCGGGACGGCGGCGGCAGGCGAGATGGAGAACGGCGTCGTCGTGCGCGCGGGCGCCGGCCCCGGTCTCGTGGTGTCGTTCGTGCTGCTCGGCGTGGTCTGCGGCCTCTGCGCGCTCTGCTACGCCGAGCTCGCCTCGATGATCCCGCAAGCCGGCAGCGCCTACGCGTACGCCTACGCGACCCTCGGCGAGCTCGTCGCGTGGATCATCGGCTGGGATCTCATCCTCGAGTACGCCGTCGGCAACGTGGCGGTCGCGATCTCCTGGGGGAACTACTTCAACACGCTCCTCGAGGCGTTCGGCCTGCACCTGCCCCCCTGGCTCGCGCACGGCTACGGCGACGTCGTACAGCAGGCCACCGCGGGCAACACGGACATGCAGGCGCTCCTCGCGAGCGCGCCGAGCCTCGCCGGGATCCCCGTGCTGGTGAACCTCCCGGCCTTCGTGGTGGTCGTCTCGGTGACGTGGGTCCTCCTCCTCGGCGCCAAGGAGAGCGCGACCGTCAACAACGTGATGGTCGTCGTGAAGCTCGTCGTGCTCGCGCTCTTCATCGTGGTGGGTGCCACGCAGATCGACGCGTCCAACTACACGCCCTTCTTCCCGAATGGCTTCACCGGGGTCTGGCAGGGCGCGGCGATCGTCTTCTTCGCGTACATCGGCTTCGACGCGATCTCGACGGCCGCCGAGGAGACCAAGAACCCCCAGCGCAACATGCCGATCGGCATTCTCGGCGGGCTCGCCATCTGCACGGTGGTCTACGTGCTCACGGGGCTCGTGCTCACGGGCCTGGCCCCGTGGCAGGAGCTCGACCAGCACGGCGATCCGCTCGCGTTCGCCCTCGAGAACGTCGGGCTGCCCGTCGCGGGCTGGATCGTCGCGGCCGGCGCCGTCGTCTCGCTCTCCGCCGTGCTGCTGGTGTTCCAGTATGGTCAGCCCCGCATCCTCTTCGCCATGGCGCGCGACGGGCTCCTGCCCGCGCAGGCCGCCAAGCTGCACCCGAAGTACCGCACGCCGTGGCTCCTCACCCTCGGCACCGGCGCGCTCGTGGCGCTCGCCTCGCTCGTCGTCGACGACGACGCGACCTACGACCTCACGAACCTCGGGACGCTCTTCGCCTTCTTCCTCGTGTGCATCGGCGTCCTGGTGCTCCGCGTGACCGATCCGGACCGCAAGCGTCCTTTCCGCGTGCCCTTCGTGTGGCTCGTCGCGCCGCTCGGCGCGCTCGCGTGCGTGTTCACGATGCTGGGCCTACCGCCGACCGCGTGGGAGCGCTTCGCGGTCTGGCTGGCGATCGGGCTCGTCGTGTATTTCCTCTACGGCTACTGGCGCTCGAAGCTCCGCACCGCGCCGACCCTGCGATGACGTGTCAGAGCATGAGTCACTTGGATTGACTCATGCTCTGACGTTTCTGGCCGGAGGGTCTGGCCGCAGACCCTGCCTCTCGCCGAGTGAATCGGGTGCAGCTGGGGCCAGATCCAGCGCCTGAGGCATGAGGCCCTCGAAATAGTGCGGATCTTCGGGGATCTTGGGGTTGCGACACCAACCAACCTCCAGCCGGAGATCCGCGATGCCGAGGAT
>JBKDQC010000332.1:0-1036 GCA_046342295.1 Deltaproteobacteria bacterium
TCGAGATCACGATGCGCTCCCGCTCGCGCGCGGAGCGTCGGTGGAGCACCCGCAGCACGCGACGGCTCAGGCGCATGCGATCGGGGACATCTCCCTTGATCTCGATGTTGAGCGCGAGGCCCGCGGCGAGGACCTGGTCGAGGGCGTCGTCGAGCCGGGGCACACCGCGTGTGCGACTGCCGTCAGGCGCGACGAGGTCGACCGCGCCGAGCTCGGCGGCCGTCATCGCGGCGACGACACCGCGATGGCCTGCCGCGACGCGCGCGAGCGTGGGATCGTGGACGACGACCACCGTGCCGCAGGCGGCGTCTCGGACGTCGAGCTCGACACCATCGGCGCCGTGCTCGATCGCGAGGGCAAAGGCCGCGTGTGTATTCTCGGCCGCGAACGCGCTCGCGCCGCGGTGGGCCCAGAGGACAGGGGCGGCCGAGGGAGCGCGGAGGGCGGGCGCGGGCATGGGACTGCCGAGAACGTTGACACAAATCGTCGCGATCTTGGGCCTGGACGCCGCATGCGCGCTGCCGCACGCTGGCGAAGGTCGTGCCCGAGCACGCGCCACTGCCCCTGATGAACACGTACGCATCCACGAGAGCACTCGTCGCGACCGGCTTGCTGGCGGCGCTCGGAGCGGTCGTGCCTGTCGCGGATGCGCAGCAAGCGAGCGCGTCGCGCGGCCCCGCCATCGAGCTGGTCGTCGAGGGGCTTCGGGGCGGGGGACACGTCCGCGCGGGCGCGTACGCAGACGCACGCTCGTGGCTCGGACCGACGGCGGCGGCGCGGTGCATCGCGCCCGTGGCCGAGGGGCGCGCCCGTTGCACGATTCAACTTCCGAGCCCCGGCACCTACGCGATCGGCCTCTACCACGACGCCGACGACGACAACGAGCTCGACCGCGGGGTCTTCGGCGTGCCCACCGAAGGCTACGGTTTCTCGCGCAACGTCGGCGGTGGACTGTCCGCGCCCGGCTTCTCCGAGGCGGCGCTGCAGGTCACGGCCGATGCGCCCGTGCAGTCGGTGGTTCGGATCCGCTACGGGC
>JBKDQC010000333.1:0-1836 GCA_046342295.1 Deltaproteobacteria bacterium
CCGCCAGGCGTTGAGCGAGCGGCCGTCGATGCCGTGCTCGCGCGCCCACTCGCCAGCCGTCAGCCTCGCGGCCTTCGCGGCCTTCAAGCACCGGCGTGCCTCGCGCTCGTCCTCGATCTTGCGTCGCATCGCGCGCGACCCTGAGGGTTCGGGCCCGCGGCGTCACCCCGGTGTCGCTGAGCGGTCACCACGCAGCGGATACGGGATTGGGCTGACCGGAGGGAACGGCCTGCCTGGGCGGCTGGTGAGACTCCGGTGCAAGCGTGCTGTTGACGCACCCGATCCGCATGGGGCCGCGTGCGGCCTCAGATCGCCTCGCCATACCAGTCCTGCATGTCTTTCGCGGCCGCTGCGTCCCCCAACTGAAAGGCTTCGCGCAGCAACGCTCTTGCTTCATCATGCTGCCCGAGTCCGTGCTTTGCGGCGGCGAGCGTGTGGACCACGTTCTTCTGACGCCCAATCTTGGCAAGGGCGTCGTCGCATTCGGCCGCGGCCCGGGGAAGGTCCCCCAGTTCAAACCGGTTCCACGCGCGTGAGGCATGCGCGAGCACGTGGGTCGGGTTCTGAGCCAGCGCCCGGTCAAACGCCGCACTGGCGCCTTCCTTGTCCGCCATGGCGCGGAGGGTGATGCCTTCAAGATAGTGGATTTGCGCTTCGTTCCCGTCGACGAATTCAGCGGGCGTAGCCTTCCAATGGTTTACCAGCGCAACGGCCTGTGCGTACTGCTTGAGCTGATAGTGGGCGGTCACCAGGTGACACACCTCTACGTTCATCAACTGAGGCTGGTGCTGGTGCTGGTGCAATGCAACCAGTTGCGGCCATTGCCTGGCCACAAACAACCCACGGCTGATCTCCAGTCGGACGACCGCAGCGGCGTCACCGCTTTGCCGGAATGTGTCCATTGCCGCGTCATACTGGGCACTGGCCAGCTGGGCTCGCGCCAGGGAGACCAAGGTCTCGCAGACAACGCCCGCCAGCTCTGGCTGGGCTCGCAGCGCCACCACCGCTTCAGCGAGGAGCGGAACGGCCTCGGTGTCGCGGCCAGCCAGGGCAAGGATCAATCCGCGCGTACGCAGTCCAAGCGGGGTGCTCCGGACGGCTGCATGGTCCAGGTGCGTCAGCGCCTCCTCCAGCAGCGGAACGCCTTTGCTCGCAAGCTTGGAAGTGTCAGACTTCACATGGCGCCGCGTGCACTCGGCCACCATCAATCGCGCGGAGACGTCGTCGGGCGCGGCGACGATCACAGCCGCGTAGAGTTCACCAGCCTTCCCCCAGGCGCCCTTGGCGTTCCCGGCCAGCGCGCGTACCGCTGCTGCGTGCGCCTTCCAGCGCAGCGTTTCAACGTCCGGCGCGGGCAGAGACTCAAAGATCTCCAGCGCCTTTCGGCATGAGCGCCCGTAGTCAGCGTGTCCGCACTCGATCAGCGCACGTGCGGCGATGATCGCCCACGCTTCGTTCTCATCACGGCGAGCGAGTGCGACCTTTGCAAGCTTGGCCAGGCGGGCGACGCGGTCATCCTGTGAGGAATACCAGCGAAGCGTGGGGTCCACGGCATGGGTCTTTGCATCGGAAGCAAGCTGCGCGCGCGCTTGCTCAAGGGTGAGGGTCGGAACTGAGGGTTTCGCCATGAGCATGCTCCGTTTGGGTCGAAAGTTGGACGGTCTTCCTGGGGTCAACCTTGCCGGCTGAACTGAACCTCGATTTCGCTCGCGCGAAATCTCGGGTGTGAAGTGATGAATTCACGGTTCCCCGTGGATCAAAGCGCTCGGCGTGGATGTTGTTTAGTTTGCAATGACATCCACAACGCCCACACCGAGCACCGGCAAGGTGCGCCGC
>JBKDQC010000334.1:0-3502 GCA_046342295.1 Deltaproteobacteria bacterium
CGGCCGCCGTGCTGCGCCGCGTGACGAGCGAGACGCTCGATCGGGAGGTCGCGTCGCTCAAGCCGTGGATGGGCGTGATCGTGCGGACCCTGGCGTCTCGCTTTCGCGAGAGCGAGGAGCGCGGCGCGAGGCACACGTCCGGCTTCTGACGATGCCGAGCGCGCCGGGCGGCCCCGACGACCTCCGCGGGGTCGGAGTGGGACGCCCGAGAGCTTCGAATTTGTTTGAATTTCGGTGCTCCGAAGGCACGGGCGCGCCGCGGTTCGCGTGTCATGCTCCGCCCCCATGCAGCCGAGGGCGGTCGTGACGGGAGCGAATCGAGGCCTGGGCCTCGGTGTCGTCGAGCAGCTCGGACAGCGCGGCTACCGCGTCGTGCTCGCGTCGCGAGACCCAGAGGCAGGCGAGCGCGAGGCAGCCCGCGCGCGGGCGCGTGGCCGCGACGTGATCGCCGCAGCCCTCGACGTCGCGAGCGCCGAGAGCATCCGCGCCTTCTCCGAGGCGCTCGGGCCCGACCGCATCGACGCGATCGTCTCGAACGCCGGTGTGGCGCTCGACGGCTTCGACCTCTCGGTCGTGCAGCGAACTCTCGCTGTGAACTACTTCGGCGCGACGGCGGTCGTGCGCGCGCTGGAGGACCGTCTCGGCGTGGGCAGCCGCGTCGTCATGGTCTCGAGCGCCATGGGCGCGCTCGACGGCTTCGACCGGCGCGTCCGCGCGCGCTTCGAGGCCCCCGGCGACTTCGCCGCGATCGAGGGCGCCCTGTCGGAGTTCGAGGAGGCCGTGCGGCTCGGTCGCGAGACGGCCGAGGGCTGGCCGCGGTCGGCTTACAGGGTCTCGAAGATCGCGCTCAACGCATGGACCCGCCTCTACGCCGAGCAGATGCGGCCGCGCGATGTGCACGTGAACGCGGTGTGTCCCGGATGGGTGAGGACGAGGATGGGAGGCGCCGGCGCGTCGCGCAGCGTCCGCGAGGGTGCCGAGGGCGTCGTCTGGGCCGCGATGCTCCCGCGGGGCGGGCCGACCGGCGGCTTCTTCCGCGACGGCGCACGCATCGCCTGGTGAGCAACGCGGCCACCGTTTCAGGTCCCTCTCGGACCGGGCGACGAGACATCCCGTGATGTGGGGAGAACGGGCGGGCTGTGGAGGACGCACCGGCGGCGCGCGGCTCTTCTCTCAGGTCACGGGCACGTCTGCCCGAGCCCCTCGAGCACCTCACGCACCTCGGCGATCGCCGGATGGTCGGGGGCGAGCCGACAGAAGCGTTGGTAGTCGCGGATCGCCTCGATGCGCTCACCCAACCGCAACAGGCAGTCGCCACGTCTGCGCAGGGCCGTTGGAGTCGCACCCTGTGCGATGAGGTCGTCGAGGAGGTCCACGCACGCCGTGGCGTCCCCCATGCGGAGCGCGCGCGTCGCGAGCGAGAGGGGGTCGGTCGGCTCCTCGCTTCCACCGCCCTCGTCCTCGCTGCCCTCGCCCTCGCGCCCGCCGCGGCCTGTCCGTCGGCGACCGGCGTCCGAGACCTCGGCCTCCACCTGCGCCGAGGCGTCGGCGAGGTCGGAGCCATGCTCGGCCTCGCTCGCCGCAGGCTCGCGCTCGCTCGGGCGCGATCCGCGCTCGACCACGACCGTCTCGGTGGCATCCCGTGGTTGCGGGGCGGCGTCCGTCGACGCGCCGCCCGCGTCAGGCTGGCTCGCCGCCAGGGGGGGCGGGGGTGGAGACGATCCCTCGGCCGGCCGCAGCCACCGGAGGAGCGCGATCACCGCTCCGGAGGTCAACGCCCCGGCGACGAGACCCACCGCGAGCAGACCGAGCCACCAGAGACGCTCGAGCCTGGCCGGCGGCGGCATGGAGGCGGTTTGGGCCGCGGGGGCGTGAGGCTCGGAACGCGCCGGCGCGAGACTCGGCGCCGAAAATGCTTCGCCCATCGGAGAAGCGGCGCTCGGCGGCATCTCCGAGATCGAGGTGCGGGGGATCGCGCGGTCGCGGGCTGCAGCCGAAAGGGACGCCCCGGCGGGGCCCGGCGCCGAAGTCTCCAGCCCCATGGGTGCCTGTCCCGTGGATGCCAGTCCCTCGGAGGTCAGTCCCGTGGATGCCAGTCCCGTGGATGCCAGTCCCTCGGAGGTCAGTCCCTCGGAGGTCAGTCCCGCCGCGGTCGAGGTCGGCCGGCCCGCCGCATCGAACGTCATCGGCACCATCAAGGTCGCCACCGGCGCGGCGGCATCGTACGCGGGCAGCTCCGTGAAGGTCCCGGGCTTGATCGCCGAGCTGCTCACGTCGTCAGGTGGCGGCAGCTCCGCGTGGTAACGGCCGCTCACCTCGTCCTCGAGCCGAACGCTGCCGAGGGCGCGGGTCTCGAGGCCCTTGCGCTGCGCAGGGCGGAACTGCTCCTCGATCCCCGCGGCATCGAGGAACGCGTCAGCGAGCTCGCGCGCGCTGGCGAAGCGGGCGTCCCGGTGCCGCGCCATGGCCCGCATCACGACCGCCTCGATCGCCGGGCTCAGGTCCGGCCTCACGCTGCGCAGGGGTGCGACCTTGCCATGGAGGATCGCGACGATGAGATCGGTCGGGTTCGTCGAGAGAAACGGCGGTGTCCCCGCGAGCGCCTCGTACAGGATGACGCCGAGGGCGTAGACGTCGATGCGGGGATCGACGTCGAGCTCGGCACCGAGTTGCTCGGGCGACATGTACCTCGGAGTGCCGAGCACTTGCCCTGTCTGCGTGAGCTTCTCGCCGTACCAGACCTTCGAAATGCCGAAGTCGAGGAGCTTCACGCGGATGGCATCTTCATGGCTGCTGAAGACGTCCGGCACGAGGAAGATGTTGTCGGGCTTCAGATCCCGGTGGACCACGGCCCGCGCGTGCGCGGCCGCCAAGCCCGCCACCACGCCGGTGACGATCGGCGCGAGCTCGGCTGGCGACAGGCGACCTCTCCGCATCCGGGCGCCGAGGGTCTCTCCCTCGAGCAGCTCCATCACGAGGAAGACACCGTCCTCGAGCTCGTGCGCTGCCTCGATCGCCACGATGGACTTGTGTCGCAGCGCCCCGAGGACCTCCCCCTCGCGCTTGAGCCGAGCGACCGCCTCTCGGTTGCTGGCCGTCTGCCCGCGGAGGATCTTCACCGCCACGACGCGTCCGTCTGCGAGGTCCACGGCGCGGAACACCTCGGCCATTCCGCCGGCGCCGATGATGGCCTCGAGGCGGTAGCGACCAGCGAGGACGCTGCCGAGAACGGCCGCCGGATCCGAGCGCGACGACATGAAGAGGCCGCGATGATCCGCCCCGGCCCACGACCGCGTCAACTGCTCACGTCCGAAGGCTCCCGCCGAGCGTCACCCGAGCCGCCCGAGCGGGCGGCTGGCCCCCCCGAGCGGGAGCGCGCACTGCGACGCGTGGAGCGGGAGGGGCGGCGAAGGCGATGGGAAGGTCGAGGTCGAAGTCGAGGGCGATGTCGATGTCGATGTCGATGTCGATGTCGATGTCGATGTCGATGTCGATGTCGATG
>JBKDQC010000335.1:0-11732 GCA_046342295.1 Deltaproteobacteria bacterium
AAGGAGAAAAAGAGCCGGGCGTCGTAGCTTCCGGTCCCGGCCCGGATGCTCGGGCCGCACGGCCGCCGCTGCAATGGCCGCCGCTGCAATGGCCGCCGCCGCGATCGCCGCAGTCGCGATCGCCGCAGTCGCGATCGCCGCCGTCGCGATCGCCGGACCGAGCCGCTCCCTCACGCGAGCGCGGCGACGTGGGCAGCGGCCTCCTCGGTCGTCACGAAGCGGTATCCGTGCGCGCGCAGCGTCTCGATCGCCGCGGCGATGGCGGCGCGCTTCTCCTCGGCCGTGCTGCGGAGGTCGGGCTGGTGCGGGGCGAGCCAGGTCAGTCCATCGTCGCGGGCATCGGCGAGATCGATCCCGTGCAGCTCGAGGACGACCACAGGCCGGCCGACCATCTGCCGCGCGAGCAGCCGCGCGCCCGCCGTACCGGCGAGCGCGACGCTCGTGCCGATGAACGGAAGCCGCGCGCCGCGCGTCACGCCGATCGGCAACTCGACGAGGCCCTCGCGCGGCCCGGGTCGCCAGTAGGCGTTCGCATCGGGGAAGTACGGATCGAGGGGCGCGGTGAGCACGCGCGGGTCATCGACGATCGAGTGGCTCGCCTTGCCGAGACCCAGCGCCGCGCGGAGCCCCAGCGCGCCGATGATCGCCGCCTTGGGCGCGAGGTAGGCGGGACAGGGAAATACGCTCGAGTCGTAGGCGAGCCCGAGCTCGCGGAGCACCGAGAAGACCTCGTTCGTGATCGTGTATCCGGGCGCGCGGAAGCCCTGTGGTCGCACGCCCACCGCCCGCTCGATCGCCTCGAGGCTCTCGGCGACCTCGGTGCGGATGCTGGCGCGGTCGCGGCGGGTCAGGTCGTAGAGATGGCGCTGGCTGTGGCTCGCGATCTCGTGGCCGCGCGCCGCGAGCCCGCGCAGCACCTCAGCGGGGGCGGCCTCGAGCGCGTCCTCACCGATCGCGAAGAAGGTCGCTGGCACCGCGTGTGCGTCGAAGAGCGACGCGATGCGAGGCACGGCGCGCTCGTAGATCGCGTGCGCGCCCCCGGGCGGGACGTCGAGCCCATGGATCGCCGCGTAACAGCGCACCTCGTCGAGATCGACGCTGACGGCGGCGAGCCTCACGTCAGCCCTGGATTCGGATCGCGTAGACCAGGCGGCCGATGTTCTTGAAGACGTTCGGGACCCGCCGGAAGAGGTGGATCGATGGAACCCGCTTCTCGAGCACACGCACCGGGATCTCCTTGATGCGCACGCCCTCGCGCTCGGCGCGGATGACGAGCTCGCTCGCGAAGATGTCCTTGTCCACGATGCAGCGGCCGGCGACCGGCTGCACGGCCGCGCGACGGAACGCCTTGAGCCCGTGGGTGTCGGTGCCCGTGAAGCCGAGCGAGATGCGGAGCATGCCGTTGAGCACGCGCGTCGCGAGGCGGCGCGTGAGCGGGCGCTCGTCGCTCGCGCCCTTCATCGCCTTGCTCCCGACCACGAGGTCGGCCTCGTTCTTCTCGAGGATCGCGAGCGCACGCGCGTGGAAGTCCACGTCGCAGAGGTCGATCTCGTCGCAGATGACGAAGGTGCCGGTCGCCTCGAGGATGCCGCGCTTGAGCGCGCCGCCGTAGTTGGGCTGGCCGAAGCTGAAGGTCTTGACCTGAGGAAAGCGGGCCGCGAGCTTGTTCGCGATCTCGACGGTGCCATCGCGCGAGCCGTTCTCCGCGATGACGATCTCGTAGGTCCACGGGACCTCGCGCAGCCGATCGAGGAGATCGACGATGGCCGACTGCAGGATCGCCTCCTCGTTGTAGACGGGGATGACGATGGTCACGAGCGGGGCGGCTTGCGTCATGCGAGGTGGCTCCGAAGTCGCGCTCGTTGGGACGAAACAGCGCGAAAAGCGCGCGGAAGTTCCCCCAGCCGGGCAGGACCGTCAAGCCCGCCGCCGGCGTCGTGAAGCGGCCGTCAGCGTGCCGCAGGGGACGAGGCCCCGACGAGCAGCGGCTGGCCGTCGAGGGCCACCTCGGCCTCGAAGATCTCGCCGGCGGCGACGGTGAAGACGTTGTGACCCGCCACGGGCTGTTGCAGGCGAGGATCCATGTACTCCCACCGCATGAGGGTCTGCTGCGGGGTCGCGCCGGGCTCGAAGCCGACGACGCGCATCGCGCGCCACGGCGAGCCCGCGAACGACTCGTGGTACCAGGCATAGACCGCGTCGCGGCCCTCGTGGCGGAACGGGTCGCCGGTCTGCGTCGTCGTGAACGATTCGAGCAGCGCGCCCGCCGTCGAGAAGAGCTGGGCGACGCGCACCGCGTCGCCGCGCGTGAAGTGCGCGACGTAGCGACGCGCGATGTCCTCGTTCGACAGCAGCGTCGGCAGCGAGGGCTCGTAGGTCATCGTGACCTCGAAGCCGTTGCACCAGCGCGAGCGCTGCACGAGCACCTCGAGGATGCGGCCGTTGCGGCGGACCTCTCCGGGGCGCGGTGGCTCGGGCTGGCCGAAGCACCCGGGGCTCGAGGGCACCGCGACCCGGGCGACCTCCTCCATGCGCAGCTCGCCGGGGGTCGGCGGCGGCGACACCGTCTGGAGCAGCGTGACGATGCAGCCATCGTTCGCGAACACCTGGTCGTACGTGAGCAGCAGGCTGCTGCCGTCCTGCTCGATGCGGAGGTTCGAGGAGAATCCTCGCGCCGCGAGGTCGAGCGGTCCCTCCGTACAGGAGGCGCCCGTCCAACGCCACTGCGTGCCGTCGAGGCCCAGCGGCATCTCGACGATGCGGGGCGCCATGGTCTGGCCGCCCGCGGTGCCGTCGAGGTCGCCGGACTCGTCGACGCCCGTGGGCGCGGCTTCGCCGCAGCCTGCGGCACCGAGCGCGAGGGCGAGGGTGGCCGCGCCGAGAAGGCCCGGCGCGGAGCGCGCCGCGGGCGTGGAAGCGAGGAGCCGCATCATGGGGCGGAAAAGAACGCCGATTCTGCGAGTTCGTCAAGCGGCGCGGTGACCCTGCGCGGCGGAAACGGCGGCGCTCTCGCGCCCGGCTCGGCTAGGATGCGGCCCGATGACCCAAGGCGACGGGACGCAGACCGACTCGGGCGAGCGTGCGCATCCACCGGGCGACGCCACGCCCGAGGGCCTGCTCGCGAGTCTCGGAGACCGCTTCATGGACCGCGCCGAGGCCCTCCTCGGCGACGACATCGACCAGCGGCTCGCGCGCATCCCGAAGCACGTCAACGAGGCGGGCGTCGACCCCTTCGGCTTCGACCCGCGTACCGCCCGCTACGTGCTCGCGTCGATGGCCTTCCTCTACCGCTACTACTTCCGCGTCCAGACGAGCGGTCTCGAGAACCTGCCCCGAGGGCGGGCGCTCTTCATCGCGAACCACTCGGGGCAAGTCCCGCTCGACGGCGCGATGCTCGGCACGGCGCTCATGCTCGATGCCGAGCCGCCTCGCTTCGCGCGCTCGATGGTCGAGCGCTGGAGCGCGGAGCTGCCCTTCGTGTCCGTGATCTTCCCCCGACTCGGCCAGGTGATCGGCACGCCGGAGAACGCGCGGCGGCTCCTCGAGAACGAAGAGGTCATCGTCGTCTTCCCCGAGGGCTCCCGCGGGATCTCGAAGACCTTCGACCAGCGCTACCAGCTCGTCGATTTCGGGCTGGGCTTCATGCGGCTCGCGCTCGAGACCCGGACACCCATCGTGCCCGTCACGATCGTGGGCGCCGAGGAGCAGTATCCCTCGCTCGCCAACGTGAGGCCGCTCGCGAAGCTCCTCGGCATGCCCGCGTTTCCCATCATCCCTCAGGCCTTCGTCGGGATGATGCTGCCGCTCCCGGTGCGATACCGGCTGGCTTTCGGTGAGCCGCTCTACTTCGAGGGAGACCCGGACGACGACGACGCGGTGATCGAGCAGAAGGTCTGGGTGGTGAAGCAGACGATCCAGTCGATGCTCCACCGAGCCCTCAAGGAACGGAAGAGCGTCTTTTTCTGACGGGTGGAGCCCCGAGCGTGGAGCCAGCGCGTCGCATCGGGAACTTTGCGAACCGTGGCGTCCGTTGAATGCTCCGGCCGATGCTCGCGTCCCCGCCCGCCGTGCCGTCCCCGAACGTCGCCCCGCTGCGTGCGCTTGCGCTCGTGGTCATGGCCCTCGGGCTGCTGCCGCTCGCGAGCGCCGGTTGCCCCCACCAGGGCGGGGCGCTGCAGGTCGTACCGCCGCTCGCGAGCGCCGACGAGGACGCCGACCGCCTCTTGCGCGAGGCCGAACGCGCCGCCGGTGAGGGCCGCGTCGAGGAGGCGGCCGCGAGGTACCGCGAGATCCTCTCGCGGCACGGCAGCGACCGCATCGCGCCTCTCGCGCACCTCGGTCTCGGTCGGATCGCGGTGGGCCTGGGCCGCCACGACGAGGCCCTGGCCGAGCTCGAGCAGGCCAGCCGCGGCGACGCGGTCGTGGCGGAGCGGGCCGCGCTCTATCGGGGCGTCGTGCTGCACCTCTCCGGGCGCTCGGCCGACGCCGTGACGTTGTTGGCGCCCCTGCTCGGTCACACGACCGATCCCGACGAGACGCGCTTGCTCCTCGACACGCTCGCGACGGCCGCGCTCGCGGCCGACCAGTGCGTGATGGCGCTCGGCGCCCTCGACGCGCGCCTCGACGCGACCGAGGAGCGCGAGCGCCCCGAGGTGCTCGACCGCATCCGCGAGGTCGCCGCGAGAAGCCTCCGGGAGGACCAGATCGATCTCGCATACGACACGCTCCGCCGCTCCGGGCACGCGTGGCGTCAGGTCGCGGAGCGGGCGCTCCGGAGCGCGCACGACAGGGGCGATGTCGAGCGCGTCCGCGCGATCGCCTCCGATCTGACGGACCGCGGCGTCCCACTCGAGGGTGCGCTCGCGACGCTCGTCTCGCGCGCCGAGCGCATCGCGCAGGCGGATGTGCGCGTGGTCGGCGCGATCCTGCCGCTTTCGGGGCCTGCCCGCGAGATCGGACAGCGCGCGCTCCGCGGGCTCATGCTTGCGGCAGGAACGCCGGGACAGGGGCCCCAGGCACCCGACGCCGCCAGGCTCGTCTTCCGCGACGACGCGAGCGATCCCGAGCGTGCCGTGCGCGCGGTCGACGAGCTCGTGTCGGTCCACCGCGCCGTCGCGATCGTGGGGCCGCTCGATCCCGCGTGCGCGGAGGCAGCCGCCTCGCGGGCCATGGAGCTCGGTGTGCCGCTGCTGTCACTCTCAGCGAGCGATCTCGCGTCGAGCTCACCCCTCGTGTTCCGGCTCTATCCGACGCTCGACGAGGAGCTCGCGGCGCTGATTGCCGCTGCGTTCCAGCGGGGCGCGCGGAGCGTCGCGGTGCTGCACCCGAACACCCGCTGGGGGCAGAGGGCGGGTGCGAGCTTGCGGCGCGAGGTGGAGGCCCGGGGGGGGACGCTCGTCGCCGACGAGGCGTACGCTCCGACGGCGACGACGTTCGCGGCCGAGGTCGGCCGCGTCGCATCCGCAAGCCCCGATGCGGTCGTCCTCGCGGACGCGGGGCCTCGCATCGCGCTGCTCGCGCCGGCCCTCGCGACGGTCGGGCTCTGGGCGCCCGGCTCGCTCCCCGCGGCGGGGCCTGCGCGTCGCGGTGCGGTGCGGCCGCGCGCCGTCCAGGTGCTCGTGCCCTCGGTCGGCCTCGACGCCCGCTTGCCCGCGACCGCCGGGCGCTACCTGCAAGGCGCGATCTTCGCGGCGCCGTTCCTCGCGCCGACGAGCGCGCCGTCCTCGGGCGCAGCGCCGCAGGGCGCGCCCTGGGCGACCGACCCTGGGGGCTTCGTCGCCGCGTACCGCGCCCAGTTCCAGGCAGAGCCCGACGTGTTCGCCGCGTACGCGTTCGATGCCTTCGGCCTCGTGCGTCGCGCGGTACTGTCGGGCGCGCCGGGGCGCGTCGAGGTCGCGCGTTGGTTGGCTGGCTCGTCCGCGGGCGTGCCGACCGTGGGCTCGAGTGGGGGGCTCTCGCCCGAGCGGCGCCCCTTCCGTGCTGCGGGGCTCGTCACGCTCCGCGGCGTCGAGTTCACGTCGCTCTAGGAAGAAACGGACCTGCGGCGAGGGAGCGGGCCGCTCCGGAGCGAGGCGATCCTGAACGTCGCGGACCTCGAAGCCGAGCTCGCCCGGGCGCTCGAGGAGCCTGTTCGCGACGCGGGCGCGGTCGTTCTCGATGAGGTGGCCCGCGCCGAGTTCGGCGCAGTCCGTCTCGTCGCGGATCTTGTCGATGCGCTGTGCGTGCGAGGCACGTTCGCGCACGAGTTGCTTCCGTAGGTCTTGCGACCGGGCACGTTCTTGATGTGAATCGCGTGTGCGAGAACCAGCTCGAAGTGGCCGTCGAGCGCATCCTCGCCCTCGCCTCTGAAGTCGACTTCGCCCTCGACCTCGACCTCGACTTCGCCCTCGGCCTCGACTTCGCCCTCGACCTCGACCTCGACCTCGACTTCGACCTCGACCTCGACCTCGACATCGACATCGACATCGACCTCGACATCGACATCGACATCGACATCGACATCGACATCGCCCTCGACCTCGACCTCGACCTCGACCTCGACCTCGACCTCGCCCTCGACCTCGACCTCGACCTCCACCTCGACCTCGCCCTCGACATCGACATCGACATCGACATCGACATCGACATCGACATCGCCATCGCCATCGCCATCGCCATCGCCGTCGCCATCGCCGTCGAGCTCGGCTCCGCTCCGCTTGGACCCTCTGGCCAGAGGTCTTTCGGCACCGGGCGCCTCGGGCTGCGCTCGGTGGGTTCTCGGGGGGCTCGAGGTTCTCCGCGAAGCGGGCCTCGACCTTCAGGCGGCGCCGCGCTAGACCACGCCGCCCTGCGCCGCTCAGCTTTGCTCGCCGGCAGGCCCGGCGCGCCCCTCCGGTGGAATGTGGCCGAGCCACGGGGCGGTTCGAGCCCGTAGCCGTGAGTCAGCTCAAGCGCATCCGCGAGTTCGTGATCGCGTGCCTCCTGCTCGTGGTCCCGTTCTTCGTGCTCAACGCCAGCCTGCGCGACCCGAGCCGGCGCAGCGCGCTCGACGCGCGGATCCTCGATGCGCTCGGCTGGGCGCAAACCGGCGCGAGCTCGGCGGCCCACGTCTTCTCGGACCTCGTGGACGACTACGTGTACCTCGTCGAGGTTCGCGCGGAGAACGAGCGGCTCGAGGCCCGGGTCGCTCGCCTCGAGACCGAGCGGCACCAGCTCCTCGACGAAGGGCTCGAGAACCGCCGGCTCCGCTCGCTCCTGCAGCTTCGTGAGCGGGTGGGTGGCGAGCTCATCGCGGCCGAGGTGATTTCGCGAGACATCGCGCCGCCGTTCTTCCGCGTGACGCGGGTCGAGCTCGACCGAGGCGCGCGCGACCGCGTGCGCGCCGGCATGCCCGTGCTCTCGGGCCGGGGCCTCGTCGGCCTGGTGCAGCGCGCGAGCGGTCGAACCTGCGAGGTTCAGTTGATCGTCGACCGGCGCACGGCTGTCGACGTGATCATCCAGCGGACGGGCGCGCGCGGCATGCTCCGCGGGACCGGCGAGGATGAGCGCTACATGGCGCGGATCCAGTACCTCGGCCGAGAGGACGCGCTCCGCGTCGGGGACCTCGTCCACACCTCCGGCCTCGGGCAGCGCTTTCCCCCGTCGATCCTCGTCGGGCGCGTCACGCGAATCGTGCGCGAAGATTTCGGCCTCTACCAGGAGGTCGAAGTGAGCCCCGCCGTGGACTTCTCCCGCCTCGAAGAGGTCCTCGTCCTCACCGAGGGGGCGCTCGGTGATTCCGCGGCGGACGCATCCGAAGAGCCCGAGAGGCAGCCGTGAGGAACGTCCTTTTCCTGGTTCTGGCGCTGGGCCTGCTCGTGGCGCACTCGAGCCTCTCGGCCGTGCTCCCTCTTCACCCGTTCACGCCGAACCTGCTCCTTCCGATGGTTCTCTACCTCGGGGTGACGCCCGATGTGAGCCTCGCGCGCGGGGCGGCTCTCGCGTTCGCCGCCGGCCTGCTCACCGACGAGCTCACGGGCGCGCCGCTGGGGCTGACGACCTTCGTCTTCGTCGCGGGCTTCCTGCTCACGCGCGTCGCCGGCCTGCGCCTCTTCCTCCGCGGGGTGCCTTTTCAGATCGTCGCGACCACGGGCATCGCGGTGATCGTCGCGGGAGTCATGCTCGCGCTCTGCGCGATCTTCGAGGAGCCCGAAGCCTTCCCGCTCGTGATGCCGCCCGCGGGGGTCGCGGGCTCCTTGGCCTCGATGGTCTGGGGCGAGGACGCGCCGCTCGTCGGTCGAGGTGTCCACGTCGCCTCCATGCTCGCGGCGACGGGCCTCGCGACGGGCCTCGTGTCTCCGCTCGTCTACGTCGCCACGCGGCGCGTCGATACATTCGCGGTGCGCACGAGGAGCGCCGCTGGCGCGGAGGCCTGAACGATGAGCCTCCTGTCGCAGCGACGCGAGGTCGGCGAGTTCCGCAAGCGCTACAAGTGGATGGCGCTCGCGGTCGTCGTCGTCTTCCTCGCCATCGTGGTCCGGATGGCGCAGCTGCAGCTCCTCGAGCACGCGCACTACGACGAAGTGGCGCGGGAGAACATCACGCGCACCCTCGGACTGCCCGCGACGCGCGGGATCATCCGGGACACGAACGGCCACGTCATCGCCACGAACAGGCCCTCCTACGACGTGTACCTCACCCCGGCGCGCCTCGCCGAGACCGACGTCGAGACGATCTCGACGCTCATGGGACTCGACGCCGAGGGGCGCAGATCCCTCGAGACGCGCCTCCGCGAAGTTCCTGCGCGTCGTCGTACGCACCAGATCCGGTTCTTCACCGACATCACGCGCGAGCAATTGGCCGCGATCCAGACGCATTCCACGGACCTCACCCACATCGACGGACGCCGCGAGGTCACCGCCGTCGAGGTGGTCGCCACGCCCGTACGCACGTATCCCTCTCGCGCGCTCGGGGCGCATGCGATCGGCTACCTGAACGAGCTTCGCGGTGACGAGCTGGCCGAGCTGCGGCCGGCGGGCTACCGCCTCGGAGACCGCGTCGGGCGCACCGGGATCGAGCGCGCGTGGGAGAACCTCCTCCGCGGGCGGCGCGGGTACCGGCGCATCCTCGTCGACGCGGATCTCGCCCGCTCCGAGCGAGGCGGTGAAGAGCCCGAGGTGATCGAGCCCGTGCCCGGACGCGATCTCACGCTGACGCTCGACATGGACCTGATGCGCATCGCGGAGCGCGCGATGCGAGGTCATCCTTCGGGAGCCGTCGTCGTCGTCGATGTCCGGTCTGGGGCCGTTCGCGCGCTCCTCTCGAAGCCCAGCTACGAGCTCGACGCCTTCACCGCCGGCCTCTCCCGCGAGGAGTACGCGGCGCTTCGCGACGACCCGTTCCGACCGCTCGTCGACAAGTCGATCTACGACGCGTTCTTCCCGGGATCCGTCTTCAAGCCCTTCAGCGCGATCGCTGGCCTCGAAGATCACCTGATCGACCGAGGCGAGCGCGTGCTCTGCACCGGTAGCTACCGCTACGGTGGTCACGACTTCCCGTGCAACGTGCGCAGTGGCCACGGTGAGGTCGACATGCGTCAGGCGATGATGCAGTCGTGCAACGTCTACTTCTATGCGCTCGCAGAGCGCGTGGGGCTCGACCGCATCGCCCGCGTCGCGCAGGACTTCGGCCTGGGCCGCCGCACCGGCATCGGGATCAACACCGAGTCGCCGGGCTTCATCCCCACCCGCACCTGGTACGACGCGCACGACATCGCTTGGCGCGGCGGCTTCACGCTCAACACGGCGATCGGACAGGGCGACACGAAGACGACGATCATCCAGATCGCGATGGCGTACGCCGCCCTCGCCAACGGGGGAACCCTCTATGTCCCACAGCTCGTCGAGCGCATCAGCGGCCCCGACGGTGCCGTGCTCGAGGAGCTCGAGCCTCGCGTGCGCCGTCGCGTCCACGTCTCGCGCGAGAACCTCGCCTTCCTGATCGACAGCTTCTCGGGCGTCGTCAACGATCCTCTCGGATCCGCCTTCGCCGCGCGGGTGGCCGATGGCGTCGCGATCGCCGGCAAGACCGGGACCGCGCAGGTCTACCAGCGAGCGCGCCTCTCCGAGGAGGACGCCGCCCGCGCCGAGTACCGCAACCGGGCGCACGCCTGGTTCGCGGGCTTCGCGCCCGTCGAGCGCCCCGAGGTCGCGATCGTCGTGATGATCGAGCACGGCGGTTCCGGCGGCCGCTACGCGGCCCCGATCGCGATCCAGATCTTGCAGGAGTATCTGGCTCCACGACCCACGGGCGCCTCGGGGTCGAGCGAAGCGCTCGGCGCGAGCGACGCGGGCGCGTCGCGGGGGCCTTGAGCGATGGTCACGATCGGCAAGGGCCTCCGCGATCAGTTCGACTGGCCGCTCTTCGTGACGGTCGCCTCGATCGCGGTGATGGGCGTGACGAACCTCTACTCCGCGACGAGCGCGAACCCGGACGAGCTCGGGCAACTCTACATCCAGCAGATCTACTGGCTCACCATCGGGTCGGCCGTGGCCGTCTTCATCGCGGCGGTCGACTACCGGCACTACGAGCGCTTCGCGTGGTTCGCCTACGGCGCCGGCATCGTGCTCTTGTTGCTGGTCTTCCTCCTCGCGCCCGAGATCCGCGGAAGTCAGCGGTGGATCTACATCGGAGGCTTCTCGCTCCAGCCGAGCGAGCTCGCCAAGCCCGTGCTCATCGTGGCGCTCGCGAAGTATCTCCACAACGATCCGAAGACCGAGGGTCGCACCCTGCAGGACCTGGTCGTGCCCGCGCTGATCCTGATGGGCCCGATGTCTCTCATCTTGCTCCAGCCCGATCTCGGCACCGCGCTGCTCTGCGCGTTCATCTTCGCGTCGATCATGGTCCTGACCAACCTGAAGAAGCGTTCGCTCTTCACTCTGGTCTTCGCCTTCGCCCTCTCCGCGTTCCCGATCTACGCGTTCGGTCTCCAAGGCTACCAACGTGGGCGCTTCGACACTTGGTGGGCGATGATCACCGGCCAGGAGGTCGACGTGAGCGACGACGCCTGGCAGGTGTACCAGTCGATCGTCGCGATCGGCTCGGGAGGAGGCTGGGGCAAGGGCTTCATGCAAGGCACGCAGAACCAGCATCGCTTCGTGCCTGACACCCACTCCGATTTCCCGGTCTCGGTATGGGCGGAGGAGCAGGGCTTCCTCGGCATGATGCTGTTGCTCGGGCTCTACGTGTTCCTGATCCTCTGGAGCCTCCGCATCGCCTCGACGGCCAAGGATCGCTTCGGTGCGGTCACGGCGGTGGGCGTCGCGGCCTTCTACTTCTGGCATACGGTGATCAACATCGGGATGGTCTGCGCGCTGCTCCCGGTGGTGGGCGTGACGCTTCCGCTCTTCAGCTACGGCGGCTCGAGCGTCATCACGTCCATGATCTGTGTGGGCCTTCTCATGAACGTCTCCATCCGGCGTTTCTCTTACTGACATGCGTGCTCGCGATCTTCGTGGGGTGCGGTCCCTCGTCTTCGGCGCCGTGCGCCGAGCGCTCGCCTCATCGCTCGTGGTGGCGGGCTACGCGGCGGTCGCGCACGCACAGGACGGGCTCGCGTTCTTCACCGAGAGCGACGCCGTGCGCGGCGCGATCGCGGGCGCTGTTCGCAGCGGCGACGCGCGTGGCGCGCTCGCGGCGATCGACGCCCTGCCCGAGGACGCGCGCGGACGTGCCGACGTGGTCGTCGCGCGCGTCCGCGCGGCCGAGGCGATCGA
>JBKDQC010000336.1:0-5231 GCA_046342295.1 Deltaproteobacteria bacterium
AGCGTTCTCCGCCTCGAGCTCCGTCACGCGGGCCTCGAGTCGCAGCAGACGCTCTTCCAGCGAACTCACACGGCGAGTCGATCATGCTCTTGATCCCGTGTCGATCCCCTGATCACACGCGCTACCCCGTGAACGCGTACCCTACAACGGTCGCAACCTCTTCAGCACGGAGTCGACCCCTCTCGGCACGGAGGTCTCTTTGACGACGTACAACTTCGGTCGTACTCCGACCGCCCAGAACCTGTTGGGCAGCGGCTCCATCACGATTCCGACGTTCAACAGTGCCGGCTTGCCAGCCGTCATCTCTGCCACGCAATCGGGGACCACGGACACTTGGGGCGTCGACTACGACGGGGTCGAGAGGCCCGTGAGGATTCAGCACACCGCCGCCGCATACGGCTCTCGTGCGGGCGTGATGACGCTCCGCTACTGCGGCGCAGTTTCCTCCGTGTGCTCGGCAGTGGACCAGACTGTTCCCGGGGCGATCACGGGACCGCTGCTGTCGCAGATCTCATGGGGCACCACCCCGGGACAGACGACCGACGTCGCCTTCGATTACGAGCCCCGGACTCTTCGCGTCGACAGGGAGCTCATCACCAACGAAGGGCTCAGCGCCGAGATCAACTACACGTACGCACCCACGGCCATCGGCACGACGGGGACGGCGATGAGCGCGACGTTCGCGAGGAATGGTGCATCATCGTCGTGGACGCTCTCGATCCGGAACCCTTCGACCTCGGGGACGCCGCTCACCTACGGAACCAGCGTTCTGACGGTTGACGGAGTGGCCGCGAACGCAACCTCCAACCGGGCCACGCAGTTCGGCGAGTCGTACGAGAGCGTGACGGGGACCACGACCAACCCGTGGTTCATCGAGCGGATCTGCACGCGTGACGGCCACGGTCGCGTGACCGCGCGAAGCGAGTGGGTACGCACGGGGACGAACGCCTACCAGTGGACTCGGTACACCTACGGCTACGACGGCGCTGGCCGACTCACCAGCACGGCCCGCTACCGGACGGACCCCGTCACGACCCCCGCGGCCAACGCCTGTCCCACGTCGGGAGGCACCCTCGTGACCGCCTCCAATCGCACGTGGACGTACAACGACGCGGGGACCCGCAGTGACCTGACGGCGGGCACGGACGATCAGATCACAACGGGTGGACGGCTCTACGACGTTCGGGGTCGAATGAGCAAGTCAGGCACAGCATCCATCTTCCGTACGTACACGCGCGACGTACAGGGCCGTCTCCGCCAGTCGGTGTCCACCATCGTCGGTGTCGGGTCGACGACCACCACGTTCGAGTACGATCCGCTCGGTCGTCTCTCCCACATCGACCCGAATGGCACGCCCGACGACGCGGACGATCAGTACTTCTGGTACCGAGACGGCCTTCGTCCGATCGCGTGGCAGCGCGGCGTGGGCGCCACGGCAGTCCATGCGTTCTTCGTCTACGTGACGCGCCGCAACGTGCCGGACCTAATGTACGTGGACAACGCGGGTACGACGGCGATCGACGCAGTCTATCGCTTGATCACGGATGAGCGCGGCAGCGTCCGAGCCGTCCTCCAGGTCAACGGGACGGCGTCCATCGTCCAGCGGGTCTCGTACGACGAGTGGGGCATCGACACGGTCGAAGTGGGCGCCAATACACTCCACCCCTTCGGCTTCGCCGGCGGCATCCGCATGGGCTCGACCGGCCTGTGGCACTTCGGCGCGCGAGACTACTCCCCCTTCGTGGGCCAGTGGATCCAGAAGGATCCGATCGAGTACGGAGGCGGGAGCGGGCTGTACCTCTACTGCGAGAACGACCCGGTCAACTATGTGGACCCCGACGGTCGGAATCCCATTCTCGTCGGAGCTCTCACCGGTGGTATCGCCAGTTTCATCATCTCGGTCGGGCTTCACTCTCTCGACGGAAGTCTCTGCGGCGACTTGGGGTCCATCTTGGACGATACTGCGATGGGAATCGTCTCGGGGGCACTGTTCGGTTGGTTCTTGCCGGGGGCCACTGGCATGGGCGGGGCGTTCTTCGGCCAGGGGTCTGCGGGTTCGCGGCTCTTCGGAGGAGCTTTGGCTGGAGCAGCATCAAACGTCGGGACGACCGCCATTGGCGATGCGCTCGGATCGAGTCCTACGGGGAGGACCTACGCCGCTTCGGCCGCACTCGGCGTGGCCGGCGGCATTGGGAGCGTTGGACTGGCGCCGTCGTTGCTGGGTCGCGGCCCAGCCAACCTGTCGTGGGGGGCTGGAACCGGTGCAACCGGTCGAGCGCTCAACGCGGACATTGCGCACTACGCTTTGGCATCCGAGCTCTGGGGGTTCCTGGGTGGAGCTCCGGGCAACTTGCCGGCGGAGTAGCAATGCGGTTACTCGCGATCACAGTACTGACGGCCATAGCTGCCTTCGTCGCTTGGTGGTTCGACATCTACTGGTTGGCGGCGTTGCTGCTCGTCTCGCCACTTGCCGTTGTCTCTGCGTCGTCCGTTCGCGTGGTCGGGGACGACCTGCGTTCGGACTTCGGTCCGCTCACGTTGGCCCGCGGACGGCTGAGTGGCGTTACGGCGATTCGCGTTTCAGGATCTCTGGTCGAAATTTGGCGGGGCGAGGGTCGGTCGCGGGAGGTCTTCCTCGGGTCCACGGCGTCCGTGGCCGAAGCGCGAAGATCGCTGGCGTCTACGCTGCCGCGCGGGGTGCGATGGCGAGAACCGGTGGCGGATCTCTCCTTGGGCCTACGGATTTGTATGCCGGCCGCGAAGCTCCCAGTCAGGCGTCTGCGCACATCTACGTACGTGACTATCGCGACCGCGGGCGTTGCTCTGGGTGTCGCAGGGTGGCGATTCGGGGTCGTGGGCTTTTCGGTGCTCGCGCTCGCGATCATGGCGTTTACTGCGCATCGGAGGAAGAGAGTTTTTCTTCTCGACGCCGACGGCAGCATGCTCGTTTCGGGCTTGTTGCGCGCACCGGCGCGCTACGGGTCGACTGACATCAAAGTGATCAGGGTCGACGCGTTCGGCGCCGAGATCGAAGCTCAGGGGGAATCATTTGTGCTGCTCGCATCGGATTTTCCTCGAGATGGTATCTTGGCGTGGCTGCTTGTGCGAGGTGATGCTGTGGAATTGGGCGAGGGCCTCCGAGGGTTGCTGGAGGGTTGCCGCACTCTTGGGGAGGCGATGGGTGCACGCTGAGGCCATGAAAGTGGTTCGCCAGTGCCGCCCGGTGCGACCCCGCTCCTTCGGTCCCTGGCGCGCCATGCGTCCACCAGAAGCATGGCCGGGCATCTTCTCGGTGTTGCTCCTTGCGATTGTCGGCAGCGGGTGTGCGCGGTGGTTCGAAGCGTCGGACGCGGGATCGGTGGATGGGTCACTAGAGACATCGGATGCGGTCCTGACCACGACTGATGTCGCCGTGCTCGTTCGCGACGCGCGCTCCGACGACACCTGGAGTGATGTGTCGATTCTTCCGGACGCGCGCGAGCTCGACGTGTTCGTCGCGCCGGATGCCGACCTTCGTGAGCGCGAGGACTCGACAGGATTCTGTAGGCCGGATGGTACGTGCGTGTGCTTGGAGGAAGGTTGGGGCGTGTGCCCAGGGACCGGCACCCTCTGCATCGACCTCACGACCGACGTGAACTGCGGGCGATGTGGACGCGACTGCACCGACACCGCCTACTGCCGGTATGTCGGTGCTGGGTGCGTATGCCAGGCTGGGGCCTGCGAGGCGTCCGAGCTCGTCGATTGGTGGCCGAGCTTCGGGTACTTCGCGGATGGGTTCTTCAAGAATTGGAACGCTTCCTACCGGTTCCCAGTGCGCCCCACGGACGCCGTCGTGACCCAGTCGATCGGGGCGAGATGGGTGTACGTCGCCGACGGGGTGGCGCATCGATCCATGGAGCGCGTGGAGGGGGGAGACGGCTACATCGAGTGGCTGCCCGTTCCCACCGAAGACCGGATCCGAACTGCCTATATCGCCTATGGCCACGGCTACATGATCGCCGAGAACGATCACGTCTACTTCACGGACAATGCGTTGACGCCGGTCTGGCGAACTGACGATCTCGGTGCGTCCGTGGCCGACGTCTGCCTGATGCACGACGACAATGCTCTCTTGCTGTTGGCCGTATAGTGTTCCCGCGCTCTTGGTTGACAGCCGAGGGCGTACGAAATGGTCGAGGATTCGGGTAGGAAGAGACCCATCGTGAGTCGTCGTCCCCGAAGGAAGAACATGAACCCCAGCGTGACCTCGCCTCGTGCCGAGAGCGCTCCTGTCGACGAGACGGAGAGCTCGCAGACGGGCGGTGAGAGTCGGGCTCGTCCTGGCCGTCGCAGCGTCGAGGACCGCCAGCGCGCGGTGCTCGAGCTGATGTCGGGCAAGGCCACCGTGGACCAGCTCGCGCGTCGTCTCGGCGTCTTACCGTCGACGGTCGAGGGCTGGCGCGACGATGCGCTTGCGGGCATCGAGGAGGCGCTCCGCCGAGGCAGCGGCAAGAGCGCGTCCGAGCAGTCGATGGAGCGCAAGGTGCGCGACCTCGAGAAGGTCGTGACGACGCTGAGCATCCAGAAGTGTCTGCTCGAGAACGCGCTCGAGACGGAGCGCGGCAGGCGCCCTACCGAGCCCGCGAGGTCCAAGCGATGAATCGCAAGACCGTCGCGGGTGAAGTGAGCGTGACCCTGCTCTGCTCGACGTTCCGTCTGTCGCGAGCCGCGTACTACGCCGAGGCTCGTCGAGCGCGAGGAGAGGCGGCGCCGAAGAGCAACGTGGTGCGCCTGCCGAGCTCGCCGAAGCACGTGAGCGTCGAGACACTGCTCGCGGCCATCCGCGCGATTCTCGACCGCGAGACCTCGCGAGCGTGGGGCGTTCGGAAGGTCTGGGCGACGCTGCGCCGAGAAGGAACACGCACCTCGCGCAGGCGAGTGCACGCGGTGATGCGTGCTCATGGCCTGGTGCTCGCGCGCGACCACGAGCCCGGCGAGACCCCGCGCGGTCACGTCGTTGTGCCCGAGCCGAACCGTCGCATCGCGACTGACCTCACGACCGTGTGGACGCGTCGCGACGGCACTGTGGCGCTCGTGCCGACCATCGATTGCGGCGACCGCACGGCCGTCGTGGTCGTCACCAAGGACCAGCACGGGCCTGCGGTGCTCTCGTCGGTCGAGCTCAAGCTCCGCGAGTCGTTCGGCGCACCTGCGAACGTGCCGTGCGACGTCGAGCTCCGCACCGACCACGG
>JBKDQC010000337.1:0-3703 GCA_046342295.1 Deltaproteobacteria bacterium
CGACCTCGAAGTCGACGACGAATGCCACTGCGACGTCGGAGACGAGGTCGCGGTCGAAGTCGCCGACGCGAACGTGCCCGTCGCGGGCACGCCTCCGCTCCACACGACCGCACCCGCGGCACCGAGCGCGGCGGCCAGCGCCAGACCCGCGGCCAGAGGGCCGCCAACCCCTTTGGCGCTCGCGGCGGTCGCGGCGGCCTTCGTGGGCGCGCTGGGCGCGCCGCCTCCGCCGCCGCCCGGCGGCGCGAGGAGGGGACCCAGACGAGACGCGAGGCGGTCGATGCGGTGCGGCTCGATGCGATCGGCGCGCGCGGCCTCGAGCGTTGCGCGGAGCTCCGGATCGAGTTCCGGATCGCGGTGCATGCGCGGGGGATCGTCGCTCATCGCGCGCCTCCGTCGGGTGGAGCGAGCTCCTCGAGCGCGCTCGCGAGATTCCTCCGCGCGGCGTGCAGCCGGGAGTAGGCCGTCTGGAGGGGGACCTCCAGGGCTTGGGCGACCTCGCGCATCGGCAGTTCCTCGAGCTCGTAGAGTACGAGCACGGCGCGCTTGTCCGTGTCGAGCGCGGCCAGAGCGCGGTCGAGGCGCGCGCGGCGCTCGGTGGCGAGGAGCTCCGTGAGCTGCGGCGCCGAGCTGCGGCCCTCGGGCAGCGCGTCGCCTCCTGGATGCTCGCGGCGGACGTGCGCGCGCTTGCGGTGGTCGGCCGCGTGCCGCACCGCGTTTCCATACACGTAGGAGCGTACGGCCTCGGGTCGCTCGATCTCTCCGAGCTTCGCATGCAGCGTCACGAACACATCCTGCGCGACATCCTCGAGATCGCGCTCGGCCACACCGAGGCGCCGCAGCGCGCGCAGGACGGCAGGGGCGTGGCTCCGGAAGAGCTGCGCGAAGTCGAGGGGCATGCCAGGGCGAGTCGTCTCCAGAAGGACCTCGAGGCCAAGACGTACGAAGAACCTATCCGTTTCGCCGCCGGGGCGTTCGGGCGAGAAGGGCTGCAGATGGATTGGCGTCTCGGAGTAGGGTGGACGTCGCCCGCCGTTCTTCTGAATCGGAGACCTCAGAAAGCGCGGCCGCTGAGTCCACTGCGTCGATGAGCCTCTGCCAGGAGCCGTCGATGCGTCGTCCATTCGTCTTCACGCGGGTCCTCACCCGCAGTCTCTTCCCCCTCGTCTTCGTCCTCGCTCTCCCGCTCACGGCGTCGCAGGTCCGTGCGGAGACGCCGCTCGCGCCGCGGCCGGACGAAGCGCACCTCGCGGCGGAGCGCGACCTCGCGCTCGGCGTGTACGCGTCTGGCTGGGCGGGGTCGTATGCGGCCGCCGGCGTCGGGGGGCGCCTGCGCTGGGAGATGTTCTCCGACTTCGGCGTGGAGGTCTTCGGGGAAGCGCACCTCGTCGAGACCGTGCGGGGCCTCCGCCACGACCACCAGATCGGCTTCAACCTCTACGTGCCGGTCCGCCTCGGGGCGGGCGTTCGGCTCCGACCGCTCTTCGGCTTCTGCACCGTGTTCTCGCTCGTGGAGCCCCACGAGCAGCACGCGCCGCGCGCAGACGATGTGCTCTTCGGGGCGCATGCGGGCCTCTCGATCGAGTGGAGCGCCAACGAGTGGCTCTCCGTCTTTCTCGAGGCGCAGGGCGCAGGGTGGGCCGGTCACGATCGCTCGGTCGAGCGCTGGACGGGCGCGATCTCGGAGACCTACGTGCCGTTCGGCACCGCTCAGATCCTGCTCGGCACGAGCGCGCACTTCGACGTGTGAAGGTCCGCCGATGCGCCTCTCGTTGGTTGCCTTCTTCGCGCTCGCGGGCTGCGCATCGCCGCACGACGCGCTGCCCCTCGGCGCACGCAGCGCCGATTGCGGAGCTTGCCACGTCGCGCAGGCGGAGGACTTCGCGCGATCGGCGCACGCTCGGAGCGACCGCTCGCCGGTGCTCGAGGCGCTCCTGCCCCGCGTGCGCTCCGCGTGGGGAGACGCCGCCGGGGAGCGCTGCGAGCGCTGCCACGCTCCGTCCCATGCGCGACGGCTCGGAGACGCGGCCGCGGAGCGCAGTGTCACGTGCGTCTCGTGCCATGCCGCCGTGGGCAACCGCGGCGAGCGTGATGGTCTCCTCGCCGTGGACCTGCGGGCTCCGATCGGCGGGCCGTTCGGTGACACCGAGCCCAGCGTTGCCCACGCGACCCGGGCTGCGCCGCTGCTGCGCGACGCGTCGCTCTGCGGCACCTGCCACGAGGTGACGGGGCCCTCGCTGTTCGTCGAAGAGACGCTCACCGAGCACCGCGCGGCGTCGCCGGAGCCCGGAGATCCGAGCTGCGTGGGCTGTCATCTGCCTGCCGTCGAGGACGGCCCGATCGCGCTCGAGGCCGACGTCGCGCGTCCCCGTCGATCGCACGCCTTCGTCGGCATCGACCCGCCGTGGGGCGTCGGTCCCGAGGAGCGCGACCGGGCGGCCGAGGACGCCGCCGCGCTGCTGCGACGAGCGCTCACGCTCGATGCGGCCCGTCTCGGCGGTCGGCTCGAGGTGCGGGTGGCCAACGGGGGCGCGCGCCACGCCGTGCCGACAGGCGTCGCGTTCGTCCGGGACGTCTGGGTCGCCGTCGAGCGCGCGGAGGATGCATTTCCCCTGCGCGCGAGGGTGATCACGCTCGGCGACCAACCGCTTCGTGAGGGCTCGCCCGTGGCGCTCGTCACCGACGCCGACGGCGTGGAGAGGCGTCGGCTTGCCTTCGGCGAGGTCCGCGCCGTCGACGTCGAGGTTCCGGATGGTGTCGAGCTCGACGTGGTCCTGCGGGCCCGCGCATTCCGCGTCGAGGTGATCGAAGCCCTCGGCCTCCAGGCGCGTGCCGACGAGGTGCCGCTCCTCGAGATCGCGCGCCTCCGCGTGCAGCCGTGACCGAAGGCTCCGGAGCACGTCAGCGGGAGCTCGGTGGTCGTGACCGAAGGCTCCCGAGCACGTCAGGCGAGCCAGGCGAGCCTGCCCCCGTGCGGAGCGCGGGCCGGAGGGAGGGGGAGGGGGCCCCGCATCGCGGGGGAGGATCCCCACGGACCCTCCAGCCAGAAAAGAAAAAGCCCCGGGGGACCGGGGCTTTTTGCGGAAGAGAGGACTTGAACCTCCACGGGGGTTACCCGCCAGATCCTTAGTCTGGTGCGTCTGCCAATTCCGCCACTTCCGCGCGAAAGGGCGCGAACAATGCCTCCGGTCGGCGTCCGAGTCAAGCACGAATGTGCCGCCCGCATTCTTGACCAATGGAGCGCCCCTATGCGCTGATCACCCTCCAAACGAGGAGCGCGCATGTTCCGTGAAGTGCTGACCGACGTCGTCGATCGTACCGAGGGTGGTCTGGCCGCCCTCGTGATGGGCATGGACGGGATCGCCGTCGACTCCTACGTGCGCCAGGACCAGGCGCTCGAGGTCGAGAACGTCGGCATGGAGTTCAGCGTCATCCTCAAGGACATCCGGAAGGCCACCGAGCTCGTGGACGCCGGTGCCGCCCGCGAGGTGACCATTCAGGGCGAGAAGATGACGACCGTCATCCGCCTGATCAACGACGACTACTTCGTGGCGATCGCGCTCCGCGCCGACGGCAACTACGGCAAGGCCCGCTACCTCCTTCGGACCGGCGCCGCCAAGCTCGCCTCGGAGCTGGGCGGCTGAAGCGGCCCATGACGACGCGATGAACCGCAAGGTCCCTCCTCGCCTGCCGACGCGCGCCC
>JBKDQC010000338.1:0-8898 GCA_046342295.1 Deltaproteobacteria bacterium
GGATCGATGCGGGTGCCACGGGCTCGAATCGGCGGGAGGGAGGCTCTCGCCGATTCACTCGGCGAGAGGGAGGGGCTGCGGCCAGACCCTCCGGTCAGAAACGTCAGAGCATGAGTCAATCCAAGTGACTCATGCTCTGAGGCCCCAGGACCCGCCACGCGGCGAGGCCGCGTGGCGTGTCGTGCCGTCCCTGGGTAGAGCCCGCCACCGGAGCGCGGCTCCGTCGGGAGAGTGGCATGGCCTCGGAGCAGATCGAGATCTTCGGCGCGCGCGAGCACAACCTACAGGTCGATCACCTCGTGATCCCCAAGAACGCGCTGGTGGTGCTCACCGGGCCGAGCGGTTCGGGCAAGTCGAGCTTGGCTTTCGACACGCTCTACGCGGAAGGACAGCGCCGCTACGTCGAGAGCCTCTCGGCCTACGCGAGACAGTTCCTCGGGCGCCTCGACCGGCCCGCCGTCGAGAAGCTCAAGGGCCTCTCTCCGACGATCGCGATCGAACAGAAGAGCGCGAGCGGCAATCCCCGCTCGACCGTCGGGACCATCACCGAGATCCACGATTACCTGAGGGTGCTCTTCGCGCGCGCAGGCACGCAGCATTGCCACGTGTGCGGCAAGGTCGTGGCCGGGCGCAGCGTCGACGAGATCGTCCGCGACGCGCTCGCGCTCGGGCCCGCGCTCTCGGGAACACGCGGCGCGCCGGCTGAAAAGGTCCTCGTGCTCGCGCCGGTCGCGAAGAACCGCAAGGGCGAGTTCAAGGACGTCCTCGACACGCTGCGCAGCCGGGGCTTTCTCCGCGTGCGCCTCGACGGCCGCGTCGCGCGTCTCGACGAGGACCTCGCGATCGACAAGAAGAAGAAGCACGACCTCGAGGTCGTGATCGACCGCGTGACGCTCTCGAGCAACGATCGTCGTCGCCTCGCCGAGGCGGTCGAGCTCGGCCTCCGCACCGGTCACGGCGAGATCCGCATCGAGCCCGAGGGGGACGCCTCCGCCGGGATCGACTTCAGCGAGTCGCGCCAGTGCTGCGGCGTGAGCTACCCCGCGCTCTCGCCGCAGAGCTTCTCGTTCAACAGCCCGCTCGGGATGTGCCCCAAGTGCAGCGGCCTCGGCACGGTGCTCGAGATCGATCCCGATCTCATCGTGCCCGACCCGTCGCTCTCGATCCGAGCCGGAGCGATCCAGCCGTGGGCCACGAGCGTCGAGCGTGGCGAGGGCTGGACCTTCCGGATCATCGAGGCGATGTCGAAGGCCACCGGTGTCGATCTCGACGTGCCGTGGAAGAGGCTGCCCGCCAAACAGCGCCGTCAGGTCCTCTACGGCCTCGAGGGCGGCAAGGTGCGCGTGCAGTGGGGCAAGGAGGGCTCGGAGAGCCACGGGAGCTGGGCGATCAAGTTCCACGGGGTCATCCCGACCCTCATGCGTCGCTACCAGGAGACGAGCTCGGAGAAGATGCGCGAGCAGTACGCGAAGTATCTCCGGGATCTGCCCTGCGACGCGTGCGAGGGCCGCCGCATGCGTCCGGAATCGCTCTCGGTGAAGGTCGCCGGCAAGAGCATCGCCGACATCTCCTCGCTCTCGGTCGGGGACACGAGCGCGTTCTTTCGCGCGCTCAGCCTCCCCAAGAGCCAGAGCGCGATCGCCGAGGGCGTGCTGCGCGAGATCCACGCGCGCCTCGGCTTCCTTCTGAACGTGGGGCTCGAGTACCTGACGCTCGACCGATCGGCGACGACACTCTCGGGCGGCGAGGCCCAGCGCATTCGGCTCGCGAGCCAGCTCGGCAGCGAGCTCTCGGGCGTGATGTACGTGCTCGACGAGCCGTCGATCGGTCTCCACGCGCGCGACAACGAGCGCTTGCTCCGCACGCTCGAAGGTCTGCGCGATCTCGGCAACTCCGTGCTCGTCGTGGAGCACGACGAAGAGACCATCCGCGCCGCCGATCATGTCGTCGACTTCGGCCCGGGCGCGGGAAGCCTCGGCGGTCACGTCGTCTTCAGCGGGCCGCCCTCCGCGCTCGCGACCGAGGCGGCGCTCGCGAAGTCGGAGACCGCGCAATTCCTCCAGGGCGTGCGGCGCATCGAGGGGCCGACGACGCGCCGGCCGCCCAGGGGCGCGATCACGATCAAGAACGCGCGCGAGCACAACCTCAAGGGCATCGACGTCTCGATCCCGCTCGGCGTGCTCGTGGGCATCACGGGCGTCTCGGGCGCCGGCAAGAGCTCGCTCGTGAACGGCATCCTCCTGCCCGCGCTCTCGCGTGCGCTGCACCGCGCGAGCGACCCGGTCGGCCTGCACGACACGATCGAGGGCATCGCGAACGTCGACAAGATCGTCGCGATCGATCAGCACCCGATCGGCCGGACGCCGCGCTCGAACCCCGGGACGTACACCAAGGCCTTCGACGAGATCCGCAGCGTCTTTGCGCAGCTCCCCGAGGCCAAGGCGCGGGGCTTCGAGGCCTCGCGGTTCTCCTTCAACCTCAAAGGCGGCCGATGCGAGGCGTGCCAGGGCGATGGGGTCGTGAAGGTCGAGATGCACTTCCTCAGCGACGTCTACGTGACGTGCGAGGTGTGCAACGGGCGCCGCTACAACGACGAGACGCTCGCCGTGTGCTTCAAGGGCAAGAGCATCTCGGACGTGCTCGACACGTCCATCGAGGAGTGTCGGACCCTCTTCGCGGCGCACCCACCGCTGGCGCGCATTCTCCAGACGCTCGTCGAGGTGGGGCTCGGCTACATGAAGATCGGTCAGCCTGCCACGACGGTCTCGGGCGGCGAGGCGCAGCGGATCAAGCTCTCGCGGGAGCTGGCGCGCACGCATACCGGCCGAACGCTCTACGTGCTCGACGAGCCGACGACGGGCCTTCACTTCAGCGACGTCGAGCGCCTCCTCGGGGTGCTCCAGCGCCTCGTGGAGCAGGGCAACAGCGTGCTCGTCATCGAGCATCACCTCGACGTCATCCGCACCTGCGACTGGCTGATCGATCTCGGCCCCGAGGGCGGCGAAGGGGGAGGCCGCGTGATCGCGGAGGGGACCCCCGAAGAAGTGGCGCGCGTGAAGGGCTCGCACACCGGCAAGTTCCTCGCGCCGCTCGTGTCCGAAGGGGCGAGGCCCGCGCGCGGGTCACAGCGACAGCGTCCTGACGCTTCCGACGTTCGCGCAGAGAAACGCGAGAAAACACGGGGTTCGCGGGTGGCACGTCGCGTGCAGACGGGTCCGGAATGATCAACACTTCGCGTTCCACCGCCTGTCATCTCGTCGCGCTCGGGCTCACGGTCTGGACGCCCGCATGCGGCTCGTCCTTCGCGTCCGGCGCGGATGCAGGGGCAACTGCGCCCGTGGACGCGTACGTGCCTCCGGGCATCGACGCTCCGTTCTTCACCGACGCCTACGTTCCGCCGGGCGTCGATGCCCCGTTCTTCACCGACGCGGCTTCGACGTCAGGTGTGGACGCGCTTCTTGTCGTCGACGCGTCTTTCCCGCCTGGCATCGATGCGGCGCTGGCGCGCCCCGACGCAGCGACCCCGACCGCCACTGTCGGCACGCCGTGTGACGACGACGGCGATTGTCCCGGGCTGTTCTGCTCCACCGCGGGGGCGGGCTTCGGATACTGCTCCTGGCTCTGCACCGACTCGATGCCTTGCCCGGGCGAGGCCGTGTGCGCGCGGTTCGGCGCCGCCACTTCGTACGGCTACTGCATGCCGCCATGCGACGCCGCAGCGGCCGACTGTCCGCGGGGCACGCGCTGCCAGTCGGGCATCGCGGACGAGCCCGTCTGCTACCCCGGTTGCACGACCGACGCCGACTGCCCGGCGGGTCGAAGGTGCGGGGTCGGCGTCAGCGGAGTCGAACAATGCTTCGCGCCGGGCGCCGAGACCGGGCAGCCCTGCGATGGTTCCGAAGAGTGTCCGGAGGCCGGCTACTGCCTCGATGAGGCGCGCTGGGGAACGCCCGGGGGCCTCTGCACGACGTTCTGCGATCTCGGCAGCGGCGCTGGCTGCGAGTCCGGCACGAAGTGCGTGTCGTGGGGCTTCATGAGCGGAGCGGGCGCGTGCATCCCGACCTGCGACGACATGTCACCCTGCCGCGACGGGTACCAATGCGTCTCGACAGGCCCGGGAGGCCCGCGCGCGTGCGTCTCGCGCTGCGAGACGAGCGACGACTGTACGGGCGGGCGCGAGTGCAACTTCGTGACCGGCCGCTGCGGCTGAGCGCCCGAGCGCAGCGACGGTGACCCGATCGAGTCGTTTCCTCCCGGGCCGCGCCCGGCGGCCGCGCCCGGAGCGCGTCGCTTGCGTGTCGGAGCGCGCGCGTGTCGGAGCGCGTCGCTCGCGTGTAGGAGCGCGCGCGTGTCGGAGCGCGCGCGTGTACGATGTTGCGAGTGACCTCGGATGCCCCGGTCTCGTCGACGTTCGAAGAGCTTTCCTGGAGCGGCGCGTCTCGCGTCTATCGACTCAGCCCGGACGCCGAGGACGGGCTCATCCTGGTCGTGCTCCCGTTCGCGAGCCCTGCGTCGTCGACGCTCGTCGAGCGCTTCCTCGAGCGCTCGGACTCGCTCGAGGCGGTGGGTCGACCGCTCGTCCTGCCTCTCCTCGCGGTCGGCGTCGACGAACCGCGCTCGCTCACGCTCGGGTGGGTCGACGGTGCGCGCGTCCTCGCCCGCGAGGTGTCCGGGCGTGTCTTCGACGCGGAGGTGGCGCAGGTCATCTTCGATTCGCTGGCGGGCCTGCTCGGAGACGACCCGCCCGATGGGCTCCCGGGCTGGGACCCTCCGCCGTCGCACGTGATCTTGTTGATCGGGCCGCACGAGCCGGAGCGCGCGCTCGGATTCGCGGTGGCCAAGCGGACGAGCGAGCTTCTCGAGCCCGAGGGGACCCGAGGAGGGTCGGACGCGGGAGTGCCGCCGCTTCCCGACGAGCCCGCCGCGACCGACGCGCTCCACCATCACCTCGTGACGGGGGAGTCCCTCGCTGCGCTCGGCGAGCTGTTCGCGGCGGTGATCCTCGAGGGCGACGCGAACGCGGGGAGCGCCCCCGAGGGAGTCTCGTGGAGCTCGGGCGATCCAGCGAGCGAGTCCGGGGGCGGGGAGGTCGCGTCCGCGGGAGACGTGGAGGAGCTCGCGTCTTCCGGTGACGTGGAGGAGCTTGCGTCCGCGGGTGATGTCGAGGAGCTTGCGTCCGCGGTGGATGTAGAAGAGCTCGCGTCCTCCAGCGACGCGGAAGAGCTCGCGTCTTCTGGCGACGTGGAAGAGCTCGCGTCCGCGGTGGATGTGGAGGAGCTCGCGTCTTCCAGCCAAGCGGAGGAGCCCGCGTCTTCTGGACACGGGCTCACTTCTTCCTGCGACGTGGAGGAGCTCGTCTCCTCTGGCGACGAGGAGGAGCTCGCGTCCACGGGCGGCGTGTCGGTGCCCGCCGTCGCCGGCGACGCCAACGAGCCCGCGGGCGCGGGCGAACTGTGGCGGCGGGAGCCCTCCGTGTCTGGAGATCCCGTGGTCGACCCCGCCGGCCGCAGCCCTCGGGTCGTCGCTTCGGGGGAGCGGGCTCTGGCTGCATCGAACGCCCCGGCGCCTCCGAAGTCGGCGGCCGCACCGTCGGCCCGACCTCCCGACGCATCGCGCGGGCCTGTGGCTTCCGTGCCGAGCGAGCGGCCACGACGGCCTTCGGTGCCTCCGCGCTCGTGGTGGCAGTCGATCCTCCGCGGGCTCGGGCTCGGGGGCGACGCGGCCGCGCCCGCGCCTTCACCGCCCCGCGCCGAGGCCCCTCGCTCGGCGCCTGCGGCGGCGGCATCACGCCCCCCCGCGTCGCCGCCCGAGCCGAGCGCGACCCCTGCGCTCCCTGGCTGGCGCGAGCGTCTCGCGTTCGCGTCCGAGCCCGATCGCGCCTCGCGCGCCCTCGCCAGCCGGGTGCTCGAGGATGCCCAGGCCGACCTCGATGCGCGGCGCTTCGTCGAGCGCCTGGCCTCGCAGTTGATCTCGGGAGAGCTCGACCTCCCGATCTTCCCCGACTCCGCGCAGCGACTCGATGCGATGCTGCGCCACGGAGAGCCGCGGCTCGACGAGGTCATCCCCGTGGTCGAGGGCGATCCGCTGCTCGCGCGGCGGGTGCTCCAGCGCGCTTCCTCCGCGGCGCACGGGCGCGCGTTGACCGACCTCAAGCAGGCCATCCTGCGCATCGGGCTCGACTCGCTCTGGCAGGTCGCGATGAGCGCGATCGTGAACGCGCCGGTGTTCCGCGTCCGCGGAATGGAAGACGAAGCGCGCACCGTGCGGCGGCTCTCCATGCTCGTGTCCGCGCTCGCGCTCGAGCTCGAGGACGACCCGACCTCGCGCGGAGAGCGCTTCCTCGCCGGGCTCCTCCACGACATCGGCGCGCTCCAGATCCTGCGGGTCGCCGTCGCGGTCCGCGGCGCCGTCCCTGCGCCCGAGAGCATCGCGCGCGCGATCGCGCGGCACGCCGCGGGCGTGGGCCTGGTCGTGGCGCGTTCCTGGGCCATGCCCGAGGGCGTCCAGCGCGCCATCGGCGCCCACCCGAGACCGGGCACCCGGACCGAGATCGCCGTTCGTCGCGCGCAGGTGATCGCGCAGTCGGTGCTCGGGCCCACGCTCCTCTCGGACACCGAGCTCGCGCAGGCGATTGCGGAGATCCCGGGGCCCGCCGTGGACGTCGCGGCCCTGCGCCGACGCGCCGAGGTCTGGATGTGCGAGGCCGCGAACGCTCTCGATTGACGTGCGTCCCGCCGATCGACGGGACGCGGGATCGAACGGAATCCCCCGGACCGGCCGAACCGGGTCGAACTTCCGAGCAGCGGTGTTAGGGTCGCGCGCCGTGACGAACGAGACCTTCCCCATCGACCTCACCCTGCGCCCCCTCACGCTCGATCCGAGCGCAACCTCGCTCAGCCCCGCGCAGAAGGACGCCCTCGCGTACAACGTGCAGCGCTGCCGCGACGCGATCGTGTTCTTCACCGCTCTCTCCGGGGCCAAGGGCCTCTCGGGCCACAGCGGCGGTGCGTTCGACACCGTGCCGGAGGTGCTCCTCGTGCGAGGCCTCCTCGCGGGCGGCGCTCCGATCGTCCCCATCTTCTACGACGAAGCAGGGCACCGCGTCGCGACGCAGTACCTGCTCTCCGTGCTCGACGGCCACATGCCCGCCGAGCGTCTGCTCCATTACCGGGAGTTCGACAGCGGCCTTCCGGGCCATCCCGAGAAGCACTTCACCCCGGGGGTGGAGTTCAGCTCGGGGCGCCTCGGGCACATGTGGCCCTTCGTGAACGGCGTCGCGCTCGCCAGCCCCGGCAAGGCCGTCGTGATGCTCGGCTCGGACGGCAGCCAGATGGAGGGCAACGACGCGGAGGCGGCCCGCCTGGCCGTCGGCCTCGGCCTCGACGTGAAGATCCTCATCGACGACAACGACGTCACGATCGCCGGCCACCCCAAGGAGTACATGCGCGGCTTCGACGTCGTGAAGACGCTCTCGGGCCACGGCCTCGCGACCGAAGCGGTCGATGGCGAGGACCTCGACGCGCTCTTCGGTGCGCTCCAGCGCGCCTTCGCGACGAAGGGACCGCGCGCGGTCGTCATCCGGCGCAAGATCGCGCCCGGCATCGCGGGCGCCGAGGGCAACCCGCACGCGCACGAGGTCCTCAAGACCGAGGTCGCGATCCGCCACCTCGAGGCGCGGGGCCACGCGGCGGCCATCGAGCTCTTGCGAGGCGCCAAGGCGGACAAGAGCCCCCTCACCTTCGAGGCCTCGAGCGGCGCGGGCAAGAACCGCGACGACTTCGGCAAGGTCGTCAACGAGCTGCTCGACGCGATGAGCCCCGAGCAGCGGCTCGCGAGCGTCCGCGTCTTCGACAACGATCTCGAGGGCAGCTGTGGCTTGCACCACATCCGCAAGAGGCACCCCGACGTCTTCGTGCGCGGCGGGATCATGGAGCGCGGCAACTACTCCGCGGCCGCGGGCTTCGGCTCGTTCCCGGGCAAGCAGGGCATCTTTGCCACGTTCTCGGCCTTCCTCGAGATGTGCATCAGCGAGATCACGATGGCGCGCCTCAACCACGCCAACGTCCTCGCGCACTTCAGCCACAGCGGCGTCGACGACATGGCCGACAACACCTGTCACTTCGGGGTGAACTCGATGTTCGCCGACGGGGGCCTCAGCCCGCACCACGGCGGCGGAGACACGACGCGTCTTTACTTCCCCGCCGATCAACACCAACTCGCGGCTTGCGTGCGCCGCATCTTCGGCGATCCGGGCCTGCGTTTCCTCTTCAGTACCCGCGCGACCGTGCCCGACATCCTCGACGAGGCCGGGGCACCTCTGTTCGCGGGCAAAGCCTTCGAGCCCGGCGTCGACGACCTCGTGCGCGACGGCGAGGGCTTCGTCGTGTCGTTCGGCGAGACCCTGCACCGCGCGCTCGACGCCGTGAGCCGCCTGCGCAGACAGGGGCTGAACGTGGGCCTCGTGAACAAGGCCACCCTCAACGTCCACGACGAGGCGATGATGACGAAGCTCGCGAGCGCGCCGTACGTGCTCGTGGCCGAGGGTTTCAACGTCAGAACCGGTCTCGGCAGCCGCTTCGGGACGTCGCTGCTCACGCGCGGTTTCCGCGGGCGCTACGCGCACCTCGGCGTCCACACCGAGGGCGCGGGCGGCCTGTGGCAGCAGATGGTCCACCAGGGGCTCGACTCTGCCGGCATCGAGAGGGCGATCCGCGCGCTGGCCGGTTGACCTCGTCGGTCGGGCCTCAGAGCATGAGTCCCTTGGAGTGACTCATGCTCTGACATTTCTTGCCGGAGGGACTGGCCGCAGCCCCTCCCTCTCGCCGAGTGAATCGGCGAGAGCCTCCCTCCCGCCGATTCGAGCCCGTGGCACCCGCATCGATCCATCCGAGTGCCACG
>JBKDQC010000339.1:0-7780 GCA_046342295.1 Deltaproteobacteria bacterium
TCGTCATTCCCTGCGGCTGCGCAGCACCGTCGAGCGTGGCCGGGTGGCGATCGAGGACGACGGAAGCCGTCCCGGTCTGTCATGCGCGCCGGCTACGCACTCGACCTCGACTTCGACTTCGACCTCGACTTCGACCTCGACCTCGACCTCGACCTCGACCTCGACTTCGACTTCGACTTCGACTTCGACTTCGACCTCGACCTCGACCTCGACCTCGACTTCGACTTCGACCTCAGACCTCGACTTCGGCGGGCGCTGCGGGTGACTGCTCGGAAGCGCGTACGCGCGGCACCTCGAGGAGCTCGGGGCTCGGCCAATCGCCGGCGGGGAGCGAGGCCGCGACGACCACGGACCACCCGCTGTCGCGCCGCGCACGCGGCTCGGGCATGACTCGCGCGGACCGGCGGCACATGAGCGAGACGCAGGTAGAGAGCGCAGCGAGCGCGCGGACGGTCCCCTTCGCGGCGCTGACCGACGCGCAGCGGACCGAGCTCGTGAAGGGGCTGTCCGCGGCGGGCGTCGCGCGGGGGCACGATCGCTTCTTGGCGCGTGAGCGTCTCGCGCTCGGGATGATCCCGTTCTCGCTGGTCGGCATCGTGGCGCTCGGGCTCGCCGCGTTCGGGGACGCGTGCTGGCCCACGCAGACGTGGATCTGGGCCGTGGTCTACGCGGCGGCGTCGATGCCGATCGCGTACGTCATCACCCGCGCCATCGGCCACTCGCTCGCCGCACGCAGGCTGCCGATCACCCCCGGCGTGTATGTGACGAGCGAGGACGTGGTCGTCGCGCACGCGAGCGCCGCAGCTGCGATGCGCGTCACGCCGATCAGCACGGTCGCCGCCGTGGGCACGCCGCGTCGCCTGCCGATGTCGCCGCACGCAGAGATCACGCTGTGGCTCGAGGGCGAGCCCGCCGAGGTGCTGTCCGTGCCCGCCATGGAGGCGGACGCGGCCCTCGAGTCGATCGAGCGCGCGCGGACCCCCGAGACGGCGGAGAGGGCGCGTGACGCGCGTCGGCACGATCCCCTCGCGGAGCTCAAGCGCTCGGCGGTTTGGGAGAAGGCGAGCCGCGCGCGACCCTCGAGCGACGTGCCGCGTTCGGTCGTGCTCAGTGCCCTCGTGGCGCTCGTCGGTGGCGTCGTGATCCTGTTCGCGCGCAACGCGATCTCCGATCGCGTCGCGGTGCAGGGAGCGATCGCGGCCAACGACGTCGAGGCGCTCTCCTGTTACGTCGAGCACGACGGCGTGCACGCAGCGCACGTGCGGGACAACGCCCTCCCGCATGCCGCGTACGAGCGTGCGCGCGCGAGCGGCGATCTCGAGCAACTCGGGCAATACGTCGAGGCGTACCCGGACGGGCCTGACACCGCTGCCGCACGGACCGACTTGATCGCGCACGAGCTCGAGGCCGCGCGGAGCGACGCGTGGCGCCTGCGCGGGTTCATCGCGCGCTTCCCCGATGCGCCGCAGATCGGCGAGGCGCGTGCGCTCCTTCCGGCCCTCTCGCTCGCCGCTGCGATCGAGGCCGACGACGTGGGCTCGTACGCGTTCGTGATGCGCGAGCACCCGGGTACGCCCCAGGCGGAAGAGGCCGCTCGGCGCCGCTCGGCGCGCTACGCGCAGGTCCTCGGCGCGCTCGTGGCGCGCGGCGGGCGCGAGGAGGCGAGCGGCTTCTTCCGCACGCTCTTCGCTTGGCTCGAGGCGCACGAGACGCACGACGTGCTCGTGCGCTTCCGGACGCCTTCGAGCGAGGCATTGAGGGACTTCGATCGCGTGGCGTCCGCGCTCGCCGAGCGCGAGGTCGAGCCGATCGCTCCGTCGTTCTCGCGGAGGCTCTCGGAGCAGCGCGAGGCGCTCGTGTTCGATCGGCTGCGTACCGCGTTCGCCGAGCTCGCCCCGCGCGACGTGCTGCCGGTGGTGCGCGGCACGCAGCTCTCCGATGCGCTCACGGCCGAGCAGCGCGAGGCCCTGCTCGCGCGGCACGCCGAGGATCCCGCCGCGCTCGCCGCGGCGACCGAGGCGCTCGAGCGCGACCAGGACGACGACAGCGGCGAGCCTGAGATCCGCATCGTCTACGAGGTCGTACCCGATGGGCGTCTCTTCACCTCCACGCCAGAGGATCCGCTCGCCGGCATGCGGGGCGATTCAAGGCTGCGCGAGGCGCTCGAGCGCATGGGCATGCGCGCACCGGCGCAGGATCCGATCCAGCGAGACGAGCGCGCGTTCGCGGGCTTCCGCGTCGTGTTCGACATCGAGATGCGCGCGCCTGCGAGCGCCACCGACACGACCTCGAGCGCGTTTCCGCGTCGAAGTCTCGCCTCCACCCTCGTTCACGATGACGGGTGGCGAGGTTCTCGCGAGCCGCAGCGCGATCTACGAGGCGATGGCCACGGAAGCCTTCGTTCGGCTCGGCGCCGAGCTCCTCCACGGCTTCTTCGGCGCCCAGCCCATCGCGTCCGACACCGACCCGAGCGCCCCCCAGACGTTGTGACCCGCCGCGCTCCCTCGACCGTGTGACGGATCTCGGGCCACCTCGCAGAGGCCTCCCGGAGGTAGCGTTCGCGCTCCTCGCTCCAATGGCGCCGGATCGCGAGCGAGCCGTCGAGGAAGAGGCGGCCGTTCACGGTCGACCAGGCCACCGGGTCGATGGGCGCGGCGCGACCCTGCGAGACGGCGGACGAGCCACCGATCCCGCTGGGTGTGCCATTCCGGCTCAGCTGCGACACGTGGCGACCTCGAGTTCGACCTCGACCTCGGAAAGCCCATGGGTCTCCCCGCCCCCTCCTCCGCGTTCCGCGTCGACGGCGAGGAGGAGCCCGCGTCGCTGCGCGAGCGGTGGCGGAGCCGCGCGCGAGGTGCCATGGCTCGGCGGTGAACGAAACCAGCTTCCCCGTCACCGTTCTGGTCCAACGCGCCGACGGCTCCACCGAGCACGTGCGCGTCGGCACCGCCGTGCGCGCAGGCGACGGCTTCCGCCTGACGCTCGGCGAGCTCGCCATCGGTGCCACGCCCGACCGCGCCCCCGCGCAGGCGCCCGCGCGGCGCCCGGCCGTTCCGTCCTCCGGCGAGGGCAGGGTGTTCCCGCCCTACGGCCGCAGCAAAGGCGCGCCGATCGCGGGCGCTTCGGTGCAGGACCTCGAGTTCTACATCCAGGGCAGCCGCCGCTCGCTCGACGATCCGTCGAAGTCCCGCTTCCACGACAAGGAGCGCGTGCTTCTCGCCGCCATGGAGGCGGAGCTCGCGCGTCAGAACGGCGGCGGTGGTGGTGGCGGCAGCTCACCGCGCCGCGGCGCGGGTGGAGGCGGTGGCTTCGCGCGCGAGCGCGACGACTTCGGCGGGACCGACGAACCCTCGCCCTTCGACGATGACGACGTCCCGTTCTGACCCTCGGCGCGGCTCGTCACTCCTCGGCGCTCGTCACTCCTTGCCGCTCTGGCCGATGAACCAGTCCTCGCGGTCCCGGAAGAGCACGTTGAAGGTCGTGAGCGACCCGTAGCAGCCGGTGATGTACTGCTGGAGCTGCACCTTCTCCTCGGCCCCGAGGTTCGGCGCGCTGTTCACCTTTTGCTCGAGCACGCGGAGCTTGTCGCGGATCATCACGATCTTCTGGAAGAGCTGATCGAGAGGGATCCTCTTCTCCTGCGTGCCGTCCTTGCCCGGCTTCAGGATGACCTCGCCCCCGCGCCATCGCTCGCCGAGCTGGGTCTCGCCCAGTCCGAGCTCGTCACGAAGGACCTCGCGCAGCACGTTGCGAAACTCGTCGATGTCCATGTCGATGTCGATCTCCTTCGGGAGCAGGCGCGCCTTGGCCTGCTCGAGATGTTCGTCGTCCTCGCGGCGCGCGCGCGGCATGCCCGCGACGCGCTTGCGCTCGAGCGCTCCCTTGAACGAGGTCCCGCGCGGCTTGTGGTGCGTGCAGGTCGACGTGTCCCGGAGGGGCGGCGGCCAGCACCGGAGCATGCACTCGCCTTCGCGCGGCGCGTCTTCGGCGGCCTCGAGGTCGTCGAGGCCGCGCCCATCGGCGAAGCGCAGCGCGGTGTAGAACGAGCACGTCCCGCAACGTCCGCTGAGATCACGAGCCACGGCGCTTCACTCCTTCTCGACGGGGAGCTTGCCCGCCTTTTCCTCGCTGGGCGAGGGGGTCGACGCGTCGACGGGCTCGCCGCTCGGCGTCGCTCTCTCGCCGCCGTCGCCTCGAGGGCCGGCGCGCGGGGCGCGCGCGGGGCCTGGTGGAGGGCTGCCCCCGAGGGAGCGCTCGGCTGCAGCGCTCTCGCGTCGCTGCACCTCGAGGAAGGCGACCTTCCCGATCGCGACGAGGCTCACCCCCACGCTCGCTGCCCACACGAAGTCCCGCGAGCCCGAGAACGTCGCGACGCCGAGCATGAGCACGACCGCAGCCTCGATGCCCACGAAGCCGAGCGACTCGAGCGGTCCGCCGCGCGTGCCGATCCCCATCACCGCGATGATGCACACGAACGGCACCCAGAGGTCCGGGTCCACCCAGCCCGCGGCGTTCGCGAGCATGACGATGGCGACCACGGCGAGCATCCCGATGCGCACCAGCCCATTGAGGTTCGCGTTCCTCTCTGGCGGCAGGGAGCGGCGCGCCGGGGCGTCCCTCCGGGGAGGCCGCCTGAGAGGAGATCCCTGCGCGTCGGCGCGCGCGGGGTCCGGCCTCTCCGTCGGCGGCGACGCCGAGGGGCGCTGCGGCTCGCTCTCGTCCGACATCGGCCGTGAGGCTACCACGGGCACCGGCTCGCGCCGGGACCACGAGGCCGGCGCACAGGCGCGCCGATGTCCCTCCAGGCGCCCTCGGCGGTGTAGGGTCGCGGGCGATGGCCAAGCTCTACTTCCGCCACGGCACCATGGGGAGCGCCAAGACGCTCAACCTCCTCGCGGTCGCGCACAACTACCGCTCGCAGCACAAGCGCGTGCTCATCCTCAAGCCGCGCATCGACACGCGCTACGGCGTCGGCACGGTCGAGTCGCGCGCGGGCCTGCGCGCCGACGCGGACCTCGTGGTCGACCGCGACACGGTGCTCGAGCCCGCGCAGTTCCAGGGCGTCGATTGCGTGCTCGTCGACGAAGCCCAGTTCCTCTCGGCCTCGCTGGTCGATCAGCTCTGGTCGCTGACGCTCGCGCCGGGGCTGCCCGTCATCTGCTACGGCCTGCGCACCGACTTCCAGACGCATCTCTTCGAGGGCAGCCGGCGCTTGCTCGAGCTCGCCGACTCGATCGAGGAGGTCAAGGTGACCTGTCAGTACTGCAACAAGAAGGCCGTGTTCAACATGCGCCTCGTCGGCGGCAGGCCTGCGCGCGAGGGCGCGCAGATTCAGATCGGCGGCGACGAGTCCTACGTGCCCGTCTGCCACGGCTGCTACGTGCGCTCGGTCGAGCCCTGATCCGCGACGGGGACGCCGCCGTTTTTCGCGCCCGACGCGAGCCGCGCCTTGCCGGGGCCGGCCTCGCGCCCCCATGATCGCGGCCTGATGAGTCGCGTCTTCGTCACCGGCATGGGCGTCGTGAGCTCTCTCGGCATGGGCAAGAGACCCTACTGGGAAGCCTTGGTCGCGGGCCGCTCCGGGGTCTCGGAGCTCTCGCTGTTCGACACCCAGCCGATCGGCCGCAACCAGGCGGGCGAAGTGAAGGGCTTCCGCGCGCGCGACGTCCTCGGAGCCGCCGAGGCGCGCCGCACGGGCCGCGCGTCCGCGTTCGCCGTGGCCGCCGCGCGCATGGCCGTCGAGGACGCCGCGCTCGCGGGCAAGCACGTGCAGGGCGAGCGTACGAGCGTGGTCGTGGGCACGACGATGGGCGAGGCCAACGTGCTCGGCGAGCTGCAGAAGGCTTGGATCCACAGCGGCGAAGACGCCGTGCCGACGCCGAAGCTGCCGCGCTACGGGACGACGCTGCTCCCGATCCACGTCGCGCGCTCGCTCGGCGCGCGCGGCATGGTGCAGACGCTGCCGGCCGCGTGCGCCGCGGGGAACTACGCGATCGGCTTCGCGGCCGACCAGATCCGTTCCGGGCGCGCCGACATCGTGATCACCGGCGCGGTCGAGATCATCGAGAAGCTCGAGTACGCGGGCTTCGCGCGGCTCGGCGCGATGAGCCCGGACGTGTGCAAACCCTTCGACAAGAACCGCCGTGGGCTGATCCTTGGAGAGGGGAGCGCCATGCTCGTGCTCGAGTCCGAGGCGAGCGCGGTGAGGCGCGGGGCGAGCGTGCTCGCGGAGGTCGGCGGCTACGGCCTCGCGTGCGACGCCCACCACATCACGCGACCGCACCCCGAGGGCGCGGGCTCCATCGCAGCGATGCGCCAAGCGATCACCTCGAGCGGCCTCACGCCCGACGACATCGACCACATCAACGCGCACGGCACGGCAACGCCGAACAACGACAGCGTCGAGGCCCTCGTCATCCGGAAGATCTTCGGCGAGCGCCGGGTGCCGGTGACCAGCGTCAAGAGCATGATCGGCCACTGCATGGGCGCCTCGAGCGCGATGGAGGCGGTGGTCTGCGTGATGACCTTGCAGACCGGCATCATCCCGCCGACCACGAATTACGAGACGCCCGATCCCGAATGCGATCTCGACGTGGTCGCGAACGAGGCCCGGCGCGTCCAGGGGATCGACGTGGTCCTCAACAACGCGCTCGCCTTCGGCGGCTACGACGCGGTCGTGTGCTTCGCGCGACCCGGCCACCTGCCGCGCGGCGCGGGCGTCGCGTGAGCGCGCGCTGAGCAGGCGGCGACACGCGGACACCCAAGGATCGACTGGACAGACTCTCCAACACCGCGCCCTAGACAGCCGAGCCCTCGTTGCCGCCGACCTCCGCGACCTCGCCCACCGATCGCCCCACGCTCGAGCGCACGGGGCCGGCGGAGCCGACGCCGACGCTCGCGCGGCGCCTCGCGGCCGTGGCGGGGCGCGCGCGCCTCCAGCGCGCGATCGTCGCGCTCCCGCCGCTCGCTGCGGGCCTCGGCGCGGGCCTCGCGGCGGTCTTTCTCGCGCTCGACCTCGGGGCCGTGGGCGAGGCCGAGGCGCTCTTCGCGGCGGCGGTCGCGGGCCTCGCGACGCTCGGGCTCGTCGCGCTCGCGGCGCTACGACCGCTCGATCCGCTCGCGCTCGCCGTGGCGCTCGATCGCGCGCTCTCGCTCCGTGGTCGGCTCGGCAACGCGCTCGCGCTCGCCCACGATCCGAGCCCGATGGCGGCGCTCGCGCGGCGGGACGCCGAGCGCCACGCCGCGCGCATCGACCCGAGGGCCGTGCTCCCGTATCGCTGGCCACGCTCGATCGCAGGCGCGGTCGCGCTGCTCGTCGCCGCCGGCGCGCTCTTGGCGAGCGGCCCGCTGCGCGGAAGACCGCGGGCCGCGGAGGGTGCCGGGGCGCCGCGCCTGGAGGTGGCCCAGACGCCCGCGGCGGTGGATCCGGACGCGCTCGCGGCGCTGCGCGAGCGCATGGCCGAGACGCGCCGTGAGGGAGAGCTCGCGCCCGAGGTGGAGGCGGCCAACGCCGCGATCAATGCGCTGATCGAGGAGATCGCGCGGGGCGAGCTCGGTGTGGAGGAAGCGCTCGCGCGGATCGCGGAGCTCGAGACCTCGCTCGACCGCGCGGCGCCTTCGCGCTCGGGGGAGGTCCAGCGCGAGCTGGCGGACGCCGCCCGGCTGATGCGCGAGTCCGCAGGCACCGAGGCGCTCGCGCGCGCGCTCCGGGAAGGGGAGCTCGCGCGCGCCGCGGAGGAGCTCTCGGCGCTCGCGCAGCGGACACGCACCGAGCCACCGC
>JBKDQC010000340.1:0-5462 GCA_046342295.1 Deltaproteobacteria bacterium
CTCCGGCACCGCGCGCACCGCGTGGGCCGAGGCCCACAGCAGGAGCGCGCCCGGCAGGACGCGCGCCTCGACGGGGCGCGCCACGTTCTCCTCCGCGAGCCAGGCGAGCGCTGGCCCGAGGTCGACGGTGCTCGCCAGGTAGAAGTGGGGGATCTCGCGCTTGCTGCGCGAGACGGTCGCGGCGATCGCCCTGCGCATGCGGACCTTGCGCGCCGCGGCCTCGTCGGCCGGCGTGCGCGCGGCGGTCGGCGCGGGCGCAGCGATCGGTGACGGATTGCGGATCGTCGGCGCGGCGATGGGCGCAGCCGGGCTCCAAGGAGAGGGCGCAGCGGAGATCGATGCAGCCCGTGCGAGCGCAGCGCGCTCGACGTCGTTCGCGTGGATCGCGCCGTGGCGTGCGGTGCCCATGACCGTCGCGAGATCCACGCCGAGCTCGCGGGCGCGCGCGCGGGCGTAGGGGGACGCCAGGATGTGATCGGCAGCCGAGCCCGTGACCGAGCCGGTGCGGGGGGGACTGACCGAGACCGCATCCGGGACTGTGACCGAGCCCGAGACTGTGACCGAGCCCGAGCCCGAGGCGGTGACCGACTCCCCGCCCTCCCCGAACCTCGCGAGCACCGTGCCCACCGGCACGTGCGCGCCTGGCTGCACCACCAACGCTTGCAAGCGCCCTGCGGTGAACGTCTGCACCTCGATCACGCCCTTGTCGGTCTCCACCTCGCACACCACGTCGCCGCGCGCGACGACATCGCCGGGTGCCACACGCCAGCGCACCAGCGTGCCGGCCTCCATGTCGGCGCCGAGCGAGGGCATGGTCAGCGACGCTGTCTCGTCAGCCACGCGCGCCTCCGCTCGCGTCGCGTCCGACCGCGCGCCGCGCGGCGTCGACGATGCGCTCCACCGTCGGCAGCGTCGCATCCTCCATGTGCTTGGCGTAGGGCACCGGCACCTCCACGCTGCACACCCGCTCGGGCGGCGCGTCGAGCGCATAGAACGCGTCCTCGGTGGCGCGCGCCACGATCTCGGCGGCGAGGCTCCCGGTGCGCCAGCCCTCGTCGATCACCACGAGGCGGTGGGTCTTCCGCACGGTCGCCGCGATCGCCTCGACGTCGAGCGGGCGCAGGCAGCGCAAGTCGAGCAGCTCGGCGTCGATCCCCTCCTTCGCGAGCTGCTCCGCGGCGGTCAGCGTCTTGGGCAGTGAGCCACCGTAGGTCACGAGCGAGACCTGCGATCCCGCGCGTCGGACCGCGGCGCGGAAGGGCGAGCCGAGCGGCGCGTCCTCGTCGAGGTCGCCCTCCATCGGGTAGAGGAATTGGTGCTCGAAGACGATGCCCGGGTCGGGCTGGGCGAGCGCACAGAGCAGCAGATCGCGCGCGTCCTGCACGGTGCCTGGCGCGAAGACGCGCAGGCCCGGCACGTGCGCGTACCAGTTCTCGAGGCTGTGCGAGTGCTGCGCCGCGAGCTGCCGCCCTCCGCCCGTCGCCATGCGGAAGACGACTGGCACGCTGATCTGTCCGCCCGACATGTGCCGCAGCGTCGCCGCGTTGTTCACGATCTGATCGAGCGCGAGCAGGCTGAAGTTCACCGTCATGATCTCGACGATCGGTCGCAGGCCGCCCATCGCCGCGCCGATGCCCGCGCCCGCGAAGGTCCCCTCGGAGAGCGGCGTGTCGCGGATCCGCTCGGGCCCGAATTCGTCGAGCAGGCCCAGGCTGCACGCGTATGCGCCGCCGTAGCGGCCCACGTCCTCGCCCATGAGGAAGACGCGCGGGTCGTCGGCGAGCGCCTTGCGCAGGGCGGACTTCACCGCCTCGCGGTAGGTCGTGCGCTTCATCGGGTCCCTCCCGAAGCGGCCGACGGGTCGATGGCCTCGCCGACCACGAAGCGCTCGAGCTCCGCGACCGGCTCGAGCGGCGCGGCGTCCGCCTCCCGCACCGCGTCCTCCACCATCTTCGCCGCCTCCTCCTCGAGGCGCGCGCGCGTGCGCTCGTCACAGAGGCCAGCCCCGGTGAGCGTCGCGACCCAGAGCGCGATCGGGTCGCGCTTCTTCTGCTCGGCGACCTCCTCCTTCGTCCGGTACTTTTCCGCGTCGTACATGGAGTGCGCGCGGAAGCGGTAGGTGCGCATCTCCACGAAGCGCGGGCCCTCGCCGCGACGGATCGCCGCGGCCGCGTGGCGCACCGTCTCGCGCACGGCGAGCACGTCCATGCCGTCCACCGTCTCCGCCGGCTCTTTGTGCGCGTCGGGCTCGCGCCGGAGGTTCGTCTCCGCGGCGAAGCGCTCGATGGACGTGCCCATCGCGTAGAGGTTGTTCTCGCACAGGAAGAGCACAGGCAGCTTCCACAGCGCGGCGAGGTTGAGCGACTCGTGGTACGCGCCCTCGGCCGTCGCGCCGTCGCCGAAGAAGCACGCGACCACGCGATCGGTGCCCTTCTTCCTCTCGGCGAGCGCGAGCCCCACCGCCACCGGCAGCCCGCCGCCCACGATCGCGTAGCCGCCCCAGAAGCGCCGGCCCGCGTCGAAGAGGTGCATCGAGCCGCCGCGCCCGCGCGCGCAGCCCGTGGCCTTGCCGAACATCTCGGCCATCACCGCGGCGGGCGAGATCCCGCGCATCAGCGCATGCCCGTGCTCGCGGTAGGGGGCGACCACCGAGTCGCTGTCCTCGAGCGCGCCCATCGCGCCGACCACCACCGCTTCCTCGCCCACCTGGAGGTGAAGGAAGCCGCGGATCTTCTGCTGCTGGTAGACCTCTGCGCACTTCTCCTCGAAGCGCCGTACGAGGAGCATCTTCGCGAGCAGCGCGAGCCCGTCGTCCTTCTCCACGCGCGCGCTCACGAGCTCGCTCCTCCCTCGAGCGTGGAGAGATCGCCCTCGGGCAGCCCGAGCTCGCGGGCCTTGAGGAGGCGCCGGAGGATCTTGCCGCTCTTGGTGCGCGGCACGCCGGGCACGAACGACAGCTCACGCGGCGCGACCGCGGGGCCGAGGCGCTTCCGGCAGTGGCCGATGATCTCGGCCGCGAGCGCGTCGCTCGCCTCGAAGCCCGGCTTGAGCGCCACGAAGCCTTTCACGATCTCACCCGCGATGGGCTCGGGCTTGCCGATGACCGCGGCCTCGGCGACCGCGGGGTGATCGAGCAGCGTGCTCTCGACCTCGAAGGGACCGATCAGGTGCCCCGCGCTCTTGATCACGTCGTCCGCGCGCCCGACGAACCAGAAGTAGCCGTCGGCGTCGCGGCGCACGAGATCGCCCGTGAGGTAGAGCGCGCCGACGAAGCACTTCTCGTAGCGCGCGGGCTCGCGCCAGTACGCGCGGAACATCGAGGGCCAGCCCTTCTCGATCGCGAGCTCGCCTTCCGCGCCGGGCTCGGTGATCTCGCGCACGCCTGTCTCGGTGCGCGCCACCACGTGCGCCTTCACGCCGGGGAGCGGCCGCCCCATCGAGCCCGGCCGCACCGGGGCGCTCGCGTAATTCGCGACCATGATCCCGCCCGTCTCCGTCTGCCACCAGTTGTCGTGGAAGGGCCGCCCGAAGACCTCCTGGCTCCAGAGCACGGCGTCGGGGTTGAGCGGCTCGCCGACGCTCGCGAGGAAGCGCAGGTCGGGGAAGCCACCGCGCGCGCGCACCGGCGCGTCGCCCGCCCTCATCAGCATGCGGATCGCGGGCGGCGCCGTGTACCAGACCGTCACCTTCTCGTTCTTCAGCGTGTCGTACCAGCGCTCGACGTCGAGCTCGGCCTCGTCGACGACCATCGTCGCGCCGTTCGCGAGCGGCGCGAGGACGCCGTAGGAGGTGCCGGTCACCCAGCCCGGATCCGCCGTGCACCAAAAGACGTCGCCGGGGCGCAGGTCGAGCGCGACGCGGCCGGTGTAGCGGTGCATCGCGATCGCGCCGTGCACGTGGAGCGCGCCCTTGGGTGTGCCCGTGGTACCGCTCGTGAAGTGGAGCAGGGCCGGCGTCTCCGGGTCCGTTTCGGGGATGGTGAAGTTCGTCGAGGCCTCCGCCATCAGGCGCGAGAGCGAGCGCCCCCCCGGGATCGACGGCTCGTCCTCCGAGACGTCGGTCAGGAGCACGTGCGCGAGGCTCGGGAGCTGCGCCCGCACGGGCGCGAGCTTCTTCTCGTAGAAGCGCGTGCTCGTCACGACCACCGCGCCCTCACCGATCGCGAGGCGCGAGCGCACCGGCTCGGGCCCGAACGCGGAGAACAGCGGCGAGAAGATCGCCCCGTACTTGAGCGTGCCGAGCGCCGCCTCGTAGAGCTCGGGCCGCCGCGCCGAGAGCGCGAAGACCCGTTCCCCTCGCTTGACGCCGAGCTGCGCGAGCACGTTCGCGAAGCGGCTCGTCCGTGCCGCGAGCTGGGCGTAGGTGAACTGTGCGCGCTCTCCGTCCTTGGCGAGAAACCGGATCGCGACCGCGTCCGAGAGCGCGCCCTCGAGGTGCCGGTCGACTGCCTCGAACGCCATGTTCACGCCGCGCCCTCCGGGCAGCCCGGCGAGCGCACCGCGCACGTCCTCCCACCGGTGCCCCCGGCACGCGGCCTCGTAGTCGAGAAGGTTCGGCGGCGCCTCTCCGGGGCGAGCGACCTTCGGGATCGGACGGATCGTGGGCTCCACATGGCCTCCTCGCGCCTGCCGAGCCCGAGCGAGCCGGCACCGGGGCCCTACGCACGCGAGATCACGATCACGACAGTTTCGGCCGCGCGGAGGCTCAGCGCTCCCAGCGAAGCTCGAACACGCACGCTGCGTCGCCGCGCGTCCGGCACGACGTCTCCCGCGCCCAGCGGATCTTGGCGCCCGAGAGCTCCACCGAGCGCTCCATCCATCCGAGAATGGTCCCGCAGTGGGCCACGTCCGGCGTCTCGACGTCGGGCAGCGTGAGCGAGCAGCCTTCCCCCTCGGCGTCCGAGAGCGGTCGCACCTCGGGGGTGCCCGAGTCGTAGAACTGGCGCCAGAGCTTGGCGCCCTGCCGCACCGTGTGGTCGGGCGCGCCGAATCTCAGGAAGATCTTGAGGATCGTCGGCAGGCTGAAGTCTGCCGTGGCGCGGCCGAGCTCGTGTGCGAGCGAGAGATCTCCTTTGCCCCAGAGCCGGTCCATCTCGCGCGTGACCTCGAGGTACAGCGCGAACGGCACCCAGTCGTGCGGCTGCACACGCGCGTCGAGCCTCGCTCGGGAGGCGGCCGAGAGGTTGTTCTTCAGGTGACGCACGGCGGGCTCGCCGAAGCGGTCCCGGACCCACTTGAGCCGGGCGGTGATCACGGAGCCGCGCACCTGCGCCACGTAGAGAAGGCTACGCGCGAGCCCGCCACGAGGGAAGCCGGACGACCCTCAGAGCATGAGTCACTTGGATTGACTCATGCTCTGACGTTTCTTGCCGGAGGGTCTGGCCGCAGACCCTCCCTCTCGGTGCGCCCAGCATGGGCGCTGACTCGGAGGTGCAAGTCCTCTCGAAAGCTGGTCGTAGCGAT
>JBKDQC010000341.1:0-3780 GCA_046342295.1 Deltaproteobacteria bacterium
GCTCGCCGTGGGGATGATCGCCATCTGCCGCGCCGTCCAGATCGCGTTGCCGCGCTCGTCGTACGCGACGATCGAGCGCTGCCCGCGATCCTCCACGCCCGTAGCGCGCCCGAGCGTGCCCGCGGCCTCCTCGGGCACGTAACCCACGCCCGTGCTTCGAGGTCCTCCCGCCGGCGCAGAAACCTCGAGAAGCAGGGCGAAAACAGCATCACGTCAATAGACACCCAGCAGCCCAGTGATTTCGAGGGGTTGCAAGGCCGGGAGTGACCCCATCAAGCTGAGCGCAACCCCAATCTCTACTCACCTCACGGAGCGATCTCTACTCACGTCACGTCCCAAGCATCCGGCGCGGAAGCGACGAATGCGCTAGTGGGCCTCCGGCACCCCCGAGCAAGTGAAGCGGTTCCACGACGCCTACCGGCAGATGCTGCCCGCCTATCAGGCTGCCTCTCTCCAGTTCCGCCAGACAGGCACGATGCCGCCATTCCCCGCCGGCACGTACCCGCCACGCATCATGTACGCCTTCGTCGAGACGTAGCGGCTCGACTGAGATCCCGTGTCACTCGCCGTCGGGAGCCCGACGGCACACGTGTGCCGGCCGACCACGAGGTCGAGCGGGCCAGAGGTGCTTCCGTCGCGGGGGCCAAGAATCGCTGACCGAGAAGGCGAATCGGGGCCTCGCCGACCGCGGAAGCCGGCAAGCTTGGCCCGCAAAGCCTACCCCTCACTTTCCCTGCAAATTTCCCTCTGACAGCGGGCGGCTGTTGACGTGATCGAGCGACTCTGATCTCGTAGGGGGATGCATCGCGGCAAGGCGTATCCGGTAGAGCTTCGCGAACGAGTCGTGTCGCTGTGCGAGGTCGAGCGAAGCCACACCTGGGAGCAGGCGGCCGAGTTGTTGGGGCTCGGGGTGGCGACGGTGAACCGCTGGGTCGGTCGCTACCGTCGGACGGGTTCGGTGGAGGCGCTGCCGCACGGGGGCGGCCAGCCGCTGCGGGTCGACGACGACGTCGTACGTCAGCTCGTGGAAGCTCGGCGCGACTCGACACGCGAGGAACTCCGAGCGGCGTACGAGGCGCGGACGGGAGTCACGCTGAGCACGGCGACCATCGGGCGCTCGCTGTCGCGCCAGGGCTTCACGCGAGAAAAAAGTCTCTGGTGTCCTCCGAGCGCGACCGCCCGTCCGTCGCGCTCGCCCGCGAGCGCTTCGCGGAAGAAGTCCGCGACGTCACGGCCAGCCGACTCGTCTTTCTCGACGAGACCGGCACGCACATCTCGATGACGCGGGAGCACGGCTGGGCCCCTCGTGGCGAGCGCGTGTTCGGCCCAGTCCCGCGCAATCGCGGCACGGTGACGACCGTGATCGGCGCGCTCACATACGACGGCCTCGAGGCCCTCATGGCCGTCGAGGGCGGCACCTCCGCGGCGGTCTTTCAACGCTTCGTGGATGAGCACCTGGTGCCGATCCTCCGCCCGGACGACGTCGTCGTCATGGACAACCTCGGAGCCCATCACGCGACGGGGATCCGGGAGGCCATCGAGGCGCACGGAGCCCGCGTCCTCTACATGCCTGCATATTCGCCGGATCTGAACGCGATCGAGCTCTGCTGGTCGAAGTTCAAGACGATCCTGAAGAGCGTCGGGGCACGAACAGGCGCCACGCTACGCGAGGCCATTCGACGCGCCGCACGACACATACGACCTCGCGACGCGGTTGCCTGGATTGACCACGTCTTCGCTCAGCTCAAGTGATCAGCGCTGTGAGCGATCTTCAAGCTCGCAAGCGATCTTCAAGTTCGCAGGCGCCCTCGCGGACGACCACGCAAGACTCGCTTCCGGCTGGCGATCAACCTCTGCCGGGCGGCTCGAACTACCCCGCCAGGCGCCTCAGGAGGTTTCCGCGACGATCATCCGCTCATCGCTTCCTCCTCCTCCCGGCCTCCCTGGCGCACTGACCCCATCAAGCGACGCGCCAAACCCCCGTCAAGCGAAGCGCCCCCTATCTCCGAGCGAGGCGCAACTCCGCCTCCTGCAGATCCCGGACAATGCTTGTGAAGATCTGAACCACCCGCGCTCGCTCGTCGATGCGACTCGGGCGACGGGGCATCTCCCGCACACAGGAAGCCACCGAGGCACAGAACCGCCGGAACGTTCGGAAGAAGTCCGAAGCCGCTACTTTCCCGATTGCAACCCTCCTAACCGAACCATCTACCGTAATCGGCCGAGAGAAGATCAACAGACTGGTTGAATCCACGAACAAGACCTCAAGAGTGCCCACCGGGAACTCAGTACCTAGCAGCGCTGACCTCCCCGCCAACAGGTCGCGCACGAAAGCCGGCACCTCCGCAGCTATAGCGGCAGCATCGCCGAATCGGTCGGTCCAGACGTCGTCGTTGTAGCCGAAGCGGAACACGCCTCCAGGCGCGAAGGGGGACTCCCGAAACGCGTCGTAGAGCACATCACAGACGGCCTGATAGTCTGGCTCGTTAGCTCGGACCGCGCGCCGTCTGACACCCGTCCAGCCCGCCCTCCATGTGGGCTTTTCCAGCTGCAAGATTAGTCCCGTCATGTTATCGGTCTCTTGGGTGCGCTGTGCGCACGAGGGTGCTTCTCCCACCGACGATGACAGCCGAAGTCGCCGGCGTCACGGTACCGTCCGGGTGAATAATCTCTCCGAACCCTGGCGGAAGATTGACCCAGTACGCTCGGCCATTCTCAAGATTGTGCAATGGTATCGGACTCGCTTCAATGAGGAAGTCGATGACCTCCGCGTCGGGGCGGAGCCATCTCCCCTGAGGATCGCGCGTGCTACGCGCCCGCGATGCCAAGGAGGTCCGGCCGTCCCTGCGGGACATTCCGTGTTCGCTAAAGGTATGACCCCATGCCGGCCGGCTCTCTGGGTTCCTTAGGTCAGTAACAGCGGAGTCGACATGTGCTGCACCGACCGAAGGCGCTGGGACCTGAGATGGAACCTCTACTGGACTCGCCCGCACTGCACGAGCAACGCGACGCGCCCTTGATACCGCTGACCCCATCGCCCGGACCGTCCGTACAGCCTCAAGGATGTCGGGGGCCTCGCTCACGGCGCCCAATAGCTCGCTGGCGACCTCCGCTCCCATGCTCGTCCAGAAGTACACGTGCTGGTAGGCTTGATCCGCGCGCTCACGTACCCTTTGAGCCTGAACGCGCAACGCATCCGCGCCCCCACCCTGGTATTGAGTCTCGCGTCGGTACGGATCGAGCAGCGATGGCGGAACCAGATCCCGAGCCCCTCCAGTGGAATCTTCATCAAGGAGATCTGATGCAGTTATCGCTGGTCTCCCGGCTTCTTCGCGTGGAGCGCGAGAAGGTGGCCCAGAATCGGCCTCGCCGAGGCCGGAGTCATCACCGCCGCTGCTCGCCGTAGCCTCCTCTTCATACAAATTGAAGGTGTACGTACCCGTACCGGGATCGCTGTACCCGTAATAGCCGGTCTCCGCATCGCTCCATGCGCCCGTCCCGCCACAACCGCTGCCCTCGCAGGTCAACCCCAGCGGGTCCACTGCCTGCAGCAGATTGCCACTGACATAGTGATAGCTATTGAGCGCCTCGCCGCCGCCACTCGCGTGGATGTGGAGCGGGTCCGGCGTGGCCCACCGCCCCAGCCTCGGAATCAGCCACCTCTCACCGAAGTAGGTGACGCCGATCTCCTCGTCGGCTTCCTTCGTGGTGAAGCCCATCGGTTCGATGGGCACCAACGCGTCGTTGGTCCAGAGGTTCTCTCGGGCGCCGTTGGGGTAG
>JBKDQC010000342.1:0-3320 GCA_046342295.1 Deltaproteobacteria bacterium
GATCGCTTGTTCCCGGTCTGATGCAGACCCGCCCCCGATGCTCGGGCCGCGTCGCGACCGTGGAGTGGACGAAAGGAAGAGCGCCGATGATGCGCAACGTGTGGCTCGTGGCCCTGTTGGTCCTGGGCTATGGTGACGGCGCCGAGAGCGGTGATGCGCACGCGCGTCACACCGGCCGGCACCACGTAGCGCTCGATCGAGCCGGTGAAGCCGAAGGTCGCGGTCCGCGGCACGCACACGCCGCCGGAACAGATCCCGGAGGCGCACACGACGCCGCAGCCGCCGCAATCGGTGGGGGTGTTGATGGAGGTCTCGCAGCCCGGCCCCGGGCCGCAGTCGGCGTAGCCGGCGTTGCAGGCCGCGAGGCACGACCCCATCGCGCACACGGCGCTCTGGTTCGGACCCGCGGCGCAAGCGCGACCGCAGCCGCCGCAGTTCGTGGGGTCGTAGCGGAGATCGACGCACGCAGCGCGGCACGCGGTCGTGCCGCCGGTGCAGACCAGGAGGCATGCGTCGGTCGCCGGATCGCAGGTCAGGCCGCTCGCGCAGGTCGAGGTGCCGGGAAGGCAGGAGTCGGCCGATTCGTCCCAGAGCTCGCCCACGGTGCAGGCGGCCCCGTCGTCGCAGGTCTGGACCGTGCCGACGCACGCGCCGCTCGGCGCACAGGCATCCCCGTAGGTGCAGAAGAGACCGTCGTCGCAAGCGGCGCCCGCCGAGACGAACCAGCTGGTCGTGGAGAAGCCGGGGCGGCAGCGTTCGCACAGGTTGGCCGGGTTCGTGACGTAATCGGGGTAGCAGACGCCATCGATGAGGCAGCCGGCGCAGGTCGCGCCACAGGTGTCGGTCGCGGCGTTGCAGTAGGTCCCGGGCGCGCAGGTCGGGGTGCCCGGGGCGCAGGCGTTCGCGGCCTCATCGCAGCTCTCCGCACCATTGCACGCGGTCCCATCGTCGCACGGGGCCGCGCCGATCGGCTCGCACGGGCCGGTCGCGGCGCAGACATCCGGCCCGTTGCAGAACGCGCCATCGTCGCAGGAGACGCCGGCGTTCGGCGTCCACCCCGTGGTCGAGGCCGCGGGACGGCAGAAGAGGCAGGCATCGGTCGGGTGGCGGGCGAAGGCTGGGTAGCAGACGCCGTCGATGAAGCAGCCGCTGCATGACGACACGCAGGTGTCCGTGCCCGCGTTGCACATCGTCCCGGGCGGGCAGTCCGACGTGCCGAACATGCAGGCGTCGGCGCCCTCGTCGCACTGCTCCTCGCCGTTGCAGTCGAGCGAATCGACGCAGGGGTCGTGGCCGCCCGTGCACGCGCCCGTCGCATCGCACGTCTCGCCCGCCGAGCAGAAGAGGCCGTCGTCGCAGGCCTCGCCCGCGCGCACGAACCACGCGCTCGTCGAGAACCCGGTGCGGCAGCGCTCGCAGGGGTTCTCCGGGTTCGTGACGGACGGCGGGTAGCACACGCCGTCGATGAGGCAGCCCGAGCAGGCCGGCGTACCAGCATCGAAGGCGGCCCCATCGAGCGCCGGTGCGTCGAGCGGAGCGCCGGCGTCGGAGCCGCCTGGAGACCCGCACGCGGCGAGCAGGACGAGGAGCGGTGCGAGGGCGACGAGACGTTGCAGCATGGGCTCCTCGGAGCGCAGGGAGAGGAGAGAGATGATGCGCTCGCCGGGTCGACGGAACCGCACTTCGACGACGGCGTCGCGCGGCGACCCCGAGCACGGGGGATCGCGGACTGGGACGTGCCCGCGTGCGCCACCGCCCCATCCACCCCGCCCGCGCTCCGCCTGACCACGAGACCTACGACTCGGAATGCGGCCACCGGCCGCACGCGTGCCGCTCCCCCACGTCCGCGCACCCGACCGCGCGACGCACGATCCGATTCGGACGCACCTGGCAACCCGCGTGCCTGCGTCGTCGGACGCCGCTCCGGTCCTCGCGCGGCGGCTACTGCTGCGCGGTGAAGAACGCCCACGCCACCGCGGCGATGTCGACGGGATGGTTGGTCCCGTTGCCGTACACGTGGCCCATCTCGTGGACGACGAGCGCCTCGAAGCGCAGGGGCGGCGTGCCCGCGTAGGTGAAGCGCAGCGTGTCGATTCGGCGGATCGTGGCGGCTGAAGTCGTCGGGGCCCCCGCGAGCCCGAGGCTCGACTGCCAACTGGCGAAGCGCGCCGCCGTCGTGGGCTCGCGGAGCAGCTCGGGACCCAACGGAAGGGCGCGGAGATCGTCGCTCGGATCCTCGAGGACGCCCGTGCGCGCGAGGCTCGGCCCATCGATCGTTCCGAACGAAAGGAGCACCGGCCGCGCGGGTGAAGGGCGCGCGGCGCTGAAGAGAAAGCCCGCGGCGATGTGCGCCGCAGCAAAGCGGGCGGGGTCTTCGACGATGAGCCTCGCGGCCATGTTGCCGCCGTTCGAGAAGCCCGAGACGTAGACCTTCGTGCGATCGATCCCGCCGCTCGCGACGAGGGCATCGACCAGCCCGGCGATGAAGGTCATGTCCTCGGCGAGGGTCTCCGTGTCGACCTCGGCGCGCCGCGCACTCGGAAGCGCGGCAAGCTCAGAGGCATCGCAGAGCGGTTGCTCCGTCGAGCCGAGCTTCCCGTCGGCCCACTTCGCCGTGACGCTCGACTCATCCGCGTCGAACACGCCGTCGAAGTCCGTGTCTTCACGGAAGCAGTGCCGCAGCGCCGACGGGAACACGGCCACGAAGCCCTCGGCATCCGCGCGGGCGCGCCACCCGCTGCTGACGGAGAACGCATCACCGGAGCCTCCCGTACCGTGGAGCACCACGACGAGCGGGCGCTGCCCCGCGAGGCCGTCGGGCACATGCAGCGATGCGCGGCGCACGGAGCCATCGACCGAGACGCTCACCGATCGGTCGCCAGGTGCCAGTGCGAGGCTGGCGTCGGCGCCGAGCGTGGCAGCGTCGATCGGTGGGTCGGCAGGACCGCTCGAGCCGCAGGAGAACAGGAGCGCGGCGAGCACGCACCACAGCGATGGCCTCATGAACGCGATGGAAAGTGAATCTCGGGCGTCGCGTCAACATGCTGATGAGCCCCAAGGTTCTCGGAGCGAGGCAGCCCCCCGGTTCGGCGACCGGTACTCCGAGGGGCCGTGCTCGTCCGCACCGCGCCCGTTACGCTGACGCGCTCTCCGGTTCTGCCTCACCCATCGAGACCGTCCGCCCGAGCCCCGCGCCCGCTTCGAATCCCTGGCAGACCAGAGCCACCACCACGCTCAGCAGGCCCGCGGACCCGCGGACCTCGCAGGAGAACGCAGCTTGGACTTCGCCCTCACCTCCCGCGACAAACAGGACTTCGAAG
>JBKDQC010000343.1:0-10818 GCA_046342295.1 Deltaproteobacteria bacterium
GCCGGAGGGTCTGGCCGCAGCCCCTCCCTCTCGCCGAGTGAATCGGCGAGAGCCTCCCTCCCGCCGATTCGAGCCCGTGTCACCCGCATCGCTCGATCCGATTGCCACGTGCGCTCAGTGGGCGGGCGCCGGTCGCGCCGCGGCGGGCGGACGTGCCGGGCCGTCCGCGAGCGCGCGATCGATCGCCGCCGTGAACGCGTCGATCGGCTGCGCACCCTGCAGCAGGCGGCCGTTGATGAAGAACGAGGGGGTTCCGATCTGCGCGCCGGCCGCGCGGACTGCGTCCATGTCTGCCTGGACGGCAGCCTGGTGCTCGTTGTTGTCGAGCGCGGCACGGAACTGATCCATGTTCACGCCCGGGATCTGGCCGGCGAGGCGCTCGAGCGTCTCGCGGGTGAGCTCACGCTGGTTCTCGAAGAGGAGCGCGTGGAACTGCCAGAACGCGGCCGCGCCGCGCTGCTGGAAGATCTCGCGGGCCGCCTGGGCGGCAGGCATCGCGTTCGGGTGGAAGGGCAGCGGGTAGTCGCGCCAGACGAGGCGCACGCGGCCCTGGTAGCGCTCCATGACCTGCTCGATCGTGGGGTTCACGCGCGAGCAGAAGGGGCACTGGAAGTCCGAGAAGATCTGGATGGTGACGGGCGCGTTCGCCGGGCCCTGCGTCGGGGCGTTGGCCGGGACCGCGATCTGGTAGACACGGTTCGGATCTTCGGCGGGCTGGGCTGCGGCAGGCGCCGCGCCGGCGGGCGCCGGCAGCATCACGGGCTGCGTCGCGCCGTCGGCGATCGTCGCCTCGTACACGCGTGCGCGGGGCGTGCCGCTCGACACGCGCTCACGCGCCTGTCCGAGCACCTCGTCGACGAGCGTGCGGAACGCCTCGACGGGCTGCGCGCCGCGGAGGTTGCGACCGTTGATGAAGAACGAGGGCGTTCCCGACGCGCCGAGCTGGCGCGCGAGCGCCTGGTCGTCCTCGATCGCCGCCTGGTGCGTGTGGTTGTCGAGCGCGGCGCGGAAGCGCGCCATGTCGATGCCCGGGACCTGACCGGCGTAGCGCTCGAGGTCCTCGCGCGCGAGCGCTTGCTGGTTCTCGAAGAGCACGTCGTGGAACTGCCAGAACGCAGCGGCGCCGCGCTGCGCGAAGACCTCCATCGAGGCCTCCGCCGCCGGCATCGCGTTCGAGTGGAAGGGCAGCGGGTTGTTCTTCCAGACGAGGCGGAGGTCGTTGCCGTACTGCTCGCGCAGCTGACGCAGGGTCGGCTCGACGCGCGTGCAGAAGGGGCACTGGTAGTCCGAGAAGATCACGACCGTGACGAGCGCGTCTGCGGGGCCCTGCTGGGGCGACTCGCCGACGGGCACGCGGTAGACCGCGCGGGGATCGGGCTGCGGACGGGCCGGCGGCGCGGCCTTCTGCGCGGCGCCCTGGCCCTCGGGCGCAGCCGCCTGCGTGCGGCCGTTGCGGACGATTGCCTGGAAGAGCTGCGCGCGCGGCGTCCCGTTGCGGAGCACTTCGTTCGCGTGCGCGATCTCCTCGTTGATCACGCGCTGGAACTCCTCGAACGGCTGCGCACCCATGAGCTCGCGGCCGTTGATGAAGAACGCGGGCGTGCCGTTGGCGCCGATGCGGTTGCCCGCCTCGGAGTCCGCGCGGATGGTCGCCTGGTGCGTGTGGTTGTCCATCGCCTGGCGGTAGCGGTTCATGTCGAGGCCGACCTGCTGCGCGAGGCGGTCGAGCGTCTCGCGGGTCAGGTTCTGCTGGTTCTCGAAGAGCAGGTCGTGCATCTGCCAGAACTTCTGGTCGCCGCCCTGCGCGTAGGCCTCGCGCGCCGCTTCGGCGGCCGGCATCGCGTTCTGGTGGAACGGAAGGGGCTGGTCGCGCCAGAGGATGCGGACCTGATCGCGGAACTGCTCGGTGACGCGGGCGAGCGTGGGCTCGACGCGGCTGCAGAACGGGCACTGGTAATCCGACCACATCACGATCGTGACGAGGGCGTTGTCCGGGCCGCGCTGCGGCATCTGGTCGTTGATGTCGATGCGGTAGCGGGTCTGGTCCGAGCCGTCGCCGGCGGGCGCCCCGCCTGCGCCCTCGCCTCGACCGCGGTCTCGGTCGGCCATGGCGATCTCCTCGCCTTCGGCCGAGCTGTTCCTCCCGATCACGTTGCCGACGAGCGCGCCGAGCGCGAACGCGATGAGGATGGCGACGATCGCGGACGGCATGCTCATCACCGACCCGCTGCTCGCAGGCGCGAGCTGCACTTCTTCTCTCTTCTTCTTCTCTGCCATGACGGATGTCCTCGATGCGGTCCGCGTCGCGCCCGATCGGCGCGACCCGTTCGACCGCGGAAACAGAAAACCCTGCGCCTCGCCCACCATCGGGCGCGTGGCGCGCGCGACCTCGACGGAGCGCGACCCTGCGGTGCGCAGGGCGGTCGCGCTCCTTCAGGCGCGCGGTGGTCTCTCCAGCCGGTGCACGTGCGGATCACCCGGATCCGTCTGTGCCTCGAGCGCGGGGCGATCGACCTCGAGCGCGAAGCAGACGAAGCGCGATCCCACGAGGCGAGGCGCGCCGGTGCCGAGGATCGGTGCGGACTGCGGGAGGCTTCGGGGCTCGGGCGCGTCGTTTGGCGCGAGCGGGCTGCAACGCGGGTCGTTGGCGTGGGTGCACCACAACACCGAGGGTGCCCGCTCGCCTCTCGGCGTCATGCCTCGCACCGCATGGGGATCGGGAGTCTCGAGCTCGCTCGGGTCGAGCGCTCGATCCATGAGGAGCTCCGGAGCGAGAGACTCGACCGCCTCGACGTAGCCCCAGCCGGCGTACGGGTTCGCGTCCGAGACCCCGCAGACGCACTCCTCCGCGGCGCGCACGCTCCCCGGAGGAACGAGCACGAACGCGAGGAGCCATGTGGCGAGGTGCATGCGGAGCATGCGGGGTCGGGAGCATACAGCCGTCGCTCCGGCTGACAAGGCCGCCCTGCTGACGCGGGCGCGACCTGGCCGATCAGGCGGCGCACGCGGTCAACAGTGGCAGCCCCAGCCCGCTGGGTCGCTCGGGTCGCTGTCCGAGCAGGATCGCCGACCGCACCCGCCGGGGTCGCTCGGGTCGCCGTCGGTCACACCGCGGCACCGGGCGCGGTTCGGGGGATCGCTCGGGTCGCGATCAGTGCACAGCGGCTCGGCCTGCTGCGCCGCGGCGCTCCCGGCGCCCAAGACGATCGCGGCGGCGCCGAGCGTCACGCCGGCGCCGATCGCGCGCATCGTCCCGCGGCGGCTGACCTTCGGCGCGGTCACGATCTCGTCCATCGACAGCGTCTTCTTGTCCAGCATCGACGACAAAGGACGCCACAGGCCACGGGATCGATCAACCACCCTCGTTCGAGACAGGTCGCGTCACGCCGCGATTGCGAGTCGTTCTCACCGGGAACCTCGGCCAGCGGTGGGGGCCTTTGCAGAATCTGGAGCCGTCGTGTGCCGTCTCCGCGCGCAATGTCGTGCCGCTCGCGTACAACGTCGCGACACTCCGGAACCGCCCCGCAGCGAGGGACCATGGCCAGCACCTACTCGTTCTCCAAGCTCATCGCCCCCATGACGAAGGACCAGTTCTTCTCGGAGTACTGGGAGAAGAAGCCCCTCATCGTTCGCCGCGAAGAGCGTGCCTACTACAACGACCTGCTCTCGGTGAAGAAGCTCGAGCACGCGATCACCTCGCAGGCTCTGCCGCGGGACATGTGCTTCATCGCGAACGCATCGCGCCAGGTCGACGCGAGCGAGTACACCTACCCCGACGGCATCGTCGACCCCTCGCGTCTGTTCCAGCAGTTCGCGGATGGCGGCACGATCGTCTTCAACCAGCTCCACACCGTCCTCCCCGACCTCGCAGAGCTGTGCCGCTCTCTCGAGCGCGAGATCAGCTGTCGCTTCCAGACCAACATCTACCTCTCGCCCAACAAGGCGCAGGGCTTCCCCGCGCACTACGACAGCCACGACGTGTTCGTTCTGCAGTTCCACGGCGTGAAGCACTGGGTCATCTACAACACGCCGATCGAGCTGCCCTTCAAGGGCCAGCCCTTCCGCCGTGACGAGACGCCGAAGGGCGAGGTCACGATGGAATTCGACCTTCGCCCCGGCGACATGCTGTACCTGCCGCGCGGGATGATGCACGACGCGCAGACGCGCGAGGGCGAGACCGCGCACATCACGCTCGGCGCGCTGACGACGAGCTGGACGGAGCTGCTCCTCGAGGTCGTCGCGAAGGTCGCCCTCACCGACGTCGATTTCCGGCGCGCCCTGCCGCCGGGCTTCGCGCAGACCACCCACGACCGCACGGAGGCGCGCGCGTACATGCGCTCGTTGCTCGCGCGCTTGGTCGAGCGCGGCGCCCTGGACCAGGCGATGGACCACTTCGCCGACGAGCTCGTCTCCACGCGCCGTGCGCTCCTCGACGGCCAGCTCGAGCAATTGCTCTCCCTCGAGGACGTCACTCCCGAGCACACCGCCGGCGCCCGGCCGAACCTCGTCTACCGCTACGCGCAGCGAGAAGGTCAGGTCGTCGTCTCGTGCTACGGCGCAGAGATGCGTTTGCCCGAGCACGCCGCCGAGCCGCTGCTCTACGCCCTCGAGACGCCCGAGTTCAAGATCAAGGATCTCCCCGGAGATCTCGACGACGCGGGCAAGGTGGTCCTCGTGAAGCGTCTGGTGCGCGAGGGCATGGTCGCCATCCAGCGCTGACGTCGGCCTCGATGGTCGGACGAAGCTACGCGCAACGTCGCTCGAGCGCATCGAGCGTGTCGCCGGCGACCCCGTAGCGCGCGAGCGGCGCGCGCAGGTCCTCGGGGATCGGCGCCACGACGTGCACCCGCCGCTCGGGATCGCGCCAGTGCGGAATGGAGAGCGCGAGCGCGTGAAGGGCGAGGCGGCGCAGACCGCCATGCTCGCGAAGGGCCTTGTTCTCCTTGTTGTCGCCGTAGCTCGTGTCTCCGAGGATCGGGCAGTGCAGGTGTCGCATGTGGCGCCGGATCTGGTGGTAGCGGCCCGTCCTCGGCTCGCACACGACGAGGCCGTAGCGCGGGGCGGCGGTGCGCATGTCGTCTGCGATCGCGACCGTTCGATACGCGGTGATGGCGTCCACGCGCTCCTCGCTCTCTTCGCTCCTCGGCACCGGGTAATCGACGACGCCCTCGCGGGGCTCAGGCGCCCCGCGCACCCACGCGAAGTACGTCTTGTGCGCGGAGCCCTCCATGAACGCTCGCGCGAGCGAGCTCGCGGCCTCCTCGTTCAGCGCGAACACGAGCGCGCCGCTCGTGGCCCGATCGAGGCGATGCGAAGGCCACACCCAGGTGCCGAGCTGCCGGTTCAGGCGCCTGAGCACGTTGTCGTCGGAGCGATCGAGACCCTTGTGGACCGCGACCCCCGAGGGCTTGTCGACGATCGCCATGCCCTCGTCCTGGAAGAGCACGCGGAGCTCGCGCGGGTCGCTCACGCCGGGCTCATCGCGGCTCGAGACGGATCCAGGTCACGCTGTCCGACTCGGCCTCACGGCTCGAGTCGAGCACCACGGTCACGGTCCCGCCGAGGCGCCGGTCGCCGAAGAGGACCTCGAAGAAGTCGCCGCTCGGGTCGACCTGATCGATCCGCATCTCTTCGCCGTTCACCACGAAGAGGGCGCCGCGGGGGTTGCGGTTGGCGCTCGAGCGGTACCGCACGACGACGCCGTAGGTCGAGGGGATGACGTCCTCGAAGGTGAACGTGGCTGTGCCCCGCTCTCCGCTGCCCGCGCGGTAGAGGCCGTCGCAGTCGGTGCTGACGTGCTCGGCGCCGCTCGCGGTGAATGCGTAGTCGCGGATGGCGACCCAGCGTGGATCACCCGGTGGACACGGCACGACCCACGTCGGACGGTTCGTGAAGACCGCCTCGTGGAAGTGCATCTGCCTTCGAACCGCCGTCGGGTCGGGCGGAGGGTCCGACGGCGAGCACTCGGCCACGCGTGCCGAGACCTCGAGCGAGACCCTCGAGACGCGGAAGAAGCTGCGATCGAGCGGTCCGGGGCCGAACTCGATGACGTTGTCGCCTGCGACCGTCTGCCCCGACACGTCGAGCATGACCACGGACTCGACGTTGTCCCAGCCGACCATCGCTGGGAGATCCAGCGCGCCACCGCCGTTGATGCGGACGACGCCCTCTTCGCCCGGGTGGTCCGAGTCGTAGATCGAGAACCGCAGCGTCGCGGACTCGATGAGCGCGGGGGCCGGACGGCCGGCCACGGTGAAGCGAAGCCGCTCGCGCGAGGTCGGTCCGACGTCGAGCTCGAGCGGCGCGCCCGCGAAGGTCGAGGACCGGAAGATGCACGCGAGCGCCGCGGGTGCGTAGGCGTCGCGCCCGGGCTCCACGAACGTGTCGTCTGCCGCGTCGGTCGCCAGGGCCGCATCCACCCCGACATCCCAGCTCGCCGCATCGAGCGCTCGGGCATCGGAGCGCGCGACGCCGGCGTCCGAGCGCGCGCCGATCGTCGCAGGCTCGCAGGCAGACATGACGAGGAGCGCGAGGGGCCACATCGCACGCATCGCGCGAGCCTGACAGAGATCGATGCGCGGGTCTCGTGCGCTCAACGACCGCACGATGTGCACGGGTCGATGCGAAGCACGAGCGGGGCCTCGCCTCCGGGGGGGGCGGCGGCGAGACCGATGCCGACCCCGACGCCCACCGCCACGGCCCCGATGCCAGCCCACAGCCACCAGGACTCGAGCAGCGGGGGCTCGGGCGGCGAGGGTGCGATGGGCGATTCGTCGATCCACGCGAGCGCGTCGGAGAGCGAACCTTCGCCGGCGCCGAGCGCGCTCGTCGCGTCGAGTGTGAGCACCGAGCCGTCGTCGGCGCGCCGTGGCGCGTCACAGGCGCCGGGCCTGCACCTCACGATCGCGCTGCGATCGAGCGCGCCCGTGCCCACGTACACGAGCCACACGCTGCGGGGAACACCGCCTTGCGCGACGATGGCGTCGAGCGCGCGCGCCACATCCTCCGGAGCGCCGCCGGCGACCGCGCGCTCGAGGGTCTCGGCCTCTCGCGCCGGAGCGCTCGGGGACAGCGCGACCGCCATGGGCGGCCGTGAGCCCGGCGCGAGATCCACGAGACGAGCGTAAGGTCGGTGTCCGCGCGCTTCGATCCGGACGACGTGCAAGCCCGCGGGCAGCTCGAGCTCGCGCGGCAGCGCGCCGATCGGGCGGTCGTCCACGAAGACCTGGGCCGCGGCACCCGGGTCCGCGGCCGTGCCGAGCACGCGCCCCTCGAGGCGCGCGCGGCGGACGTCCTCGCGCATGAGCGCGCTCGAGCGCGCCACGAGCTCGGGCGGAGCTTCTCCCTCCTGGAGCGCTCGATCCGGGGCGAGGGCGAGCGCGCGACGCAGCGAAGCCTCGACGAGCACCTCGTCCCCGCGCTGTGCCGCGACGATCGCGGTCATGGCTTCGATCTCGGCGAGCCATGCGGCAGCGCCTGGAACGTCGAGGAGATCGCGGGCGCGCTGCGACGCGGACGCCAGCGCTCGGAGGGCCTGGGCCTCCTCGAGCGCCACCTGCGCTCGGCGAGCCATGCCGAGCGCCGCCTCGATCTCCGCGAGCTCGGCCAGCCTGCGCTCCTCGATGCCCGCGGCGTCCCAGTCGATCGTCTCCGGTGCCTCGACGCGGGCCCCAGAACGCCGCAACGCGCGGGCCACGCGACGCGCCCAGAGCTCGGCGCGCCCCGGAAACAGTGGCGTTCCCGCGACGCGCACGACTTGATCGACGGGCTCGGGCGCTTCCTCGTGCGGCTCGCCCTGCTGCGCTCGCGCCGATGTCCACGGTGCGAGCGCGACGAACAGAGAGACCCAGAGCGCGCGCAGCCGCGGATTCGGACTACCCGCGATCATGGGTCGCGCTCGCTGGGCCGGGAGGCTCCCTCGTGCCGAGTGAGCCTGTGTCCGACGTCTTCGTTCCATCCTCACCGAGGACCGCGGCGTAGCCTTCCCGGTAGGTGGGGAAGCGGAAGACGTAGCCGCTCGCGACGAGCCTCGCGTTGAGGCAGCGCTTGCGCGCCGTGCCGCCGCGGGCGAGCGCGTCACGGGCGCGCGCGTCAGGCTCCTCGCTCGTCGCGGGTGGCGCGAGACCGAGCGACCCGGCGAGGAAGCGGTAGACCTCGGCGAGCTCCACAGGCGCATGATCGACGCCGACGTAGAGCGCCTCGGGCTCGGGATGGGTGAGCAAGTGCGCGATGGCTCCTGCGCAGTCGTCTCGGTGGATGCGGTTTCCGATCGGTCGATCCGCGGAGATGCGTGCGGTCCCGTCTCTCACCATCCGGACCATGCGCGTACGGTCGGGGCCGTAGATCCCCGCGAGGCGAAGCACGGTGCCGCCGCGCGCGCGCACCAGAGACTCGCCGGCCATGATGTGCGCGGCGGTGCCGTCGCTTCGCACCGGGCTCGTCTCGTCGACGACGATCACGCCGTCGTCGGTCGGAGATGGTGGGGCTGCGAAGACCGACGTGCTCGAGACGAGCACCATGCGCTCGAGCCTCGCGCCTCCGCGCGCGGCGGCGCGATCGAAGGCCGCGAGCGTGCGCTCGAGCGCGGTCACGTAGGTTCGCTCGTAGCTCGCGGGATCGGAGGAATCGGGGGATGCCGTGAAGGCGAGGTGCGTCACTCCTTCAGGCACTTCCAGCGCGGGGTCGGCGAGATCGCACGGCCACGGTGTGACGCCGTCGGACAGGGGTGGCGGATGTCGACGGGCGGCCCAGACCCGGTGCCCTCGCTCCGCGAGCTGACGACACAGCTCGAGCCCCACGTAGCCGGCACCTGCGACGAAGACGTTCATCGATGCATGCTCCTCACGAGACGCGCGAGCCGAGCACCCCGCCGCGTTCGAGCAGCTCGGCGAGGAGGCCGCTCATCGCGTCGACGATCTCGGGGGTCGGCTCGCGGCCGAGGCTCGCCAACGCGGCCCGCACGCCATCGATGGCGCTGAGCTGTCCCTCGATCCACCGATCGAGGATCGCAGCAAGCGTGTCGTCCATCCAGCGCGTCTCGACCACGTGATCGCGGCGGCGGAACACCGCGACGTGGAAGCGGCCCCGCTCGCTCGGGCGATCGACGCGGTGCACAGAATGCGTGAGCTCGAGGCGCTGCATCACCGGCGTCACGACGGGGCGGGCCGCGAAGTCGAATTCGCGCACGGCGGGCATGGGCGCATCGGCCCACATCGCGCGCCACTGCGCCAGCTCGAGCCGTGCGAGATCGTCGAGCTCGGGATTCGCGTCCGTGGCGAGCCCTGGCGCGGAGGGGGTGACGATCTCCTCGACGGCCTCGCGAAAGAAACGCGTCGTCGGCGCGCCCGAGCCGAGGCGGCTCTCGACGGCGCGATCCATGGCCGCGCGACCGAGCGCGGCCGTCGTGCGCGGCAGCGCGCTGGCCACGAGGTCCCGCAAGCGCGAGCGCACCAGCTCTCGGTAGAGGAGGAAGCGACCGCCCTCGCCCCGCGCCGGATCGAGGTGCAGGAGGTCGCTCGTCGCCGGTGTCGGGTCGAAGATCACGCGGTCGAAGGCGGCGAGCGTGTCGTCGAGCTCGGGCTCCACGCTCGGCGCCGCCGTCGTCGCGCTCACGCGCGCACCTCGACTGGCCCGCAGATTCGGCGCGCGTCGAGCGCGCGGGCGCGTATCGACTCGAGGCGTCGCAGCTCATCGAGCACCGCCCCGAGGGCGGGGTAGTTGCCATCGCGCTCGAGGAGGATCGGGACATCACCGACGTGGACGAGCGCGTGCTCGAGGAGGTCGTAGACGCGCTCGCAGACCGGCTCGGCGTGCGTGTCGATGATCAGGCCATCGGAGCGAACGAAGTGGCCCGCGACGTGAATCTGAACGACGCGCTCGGCCGGGATCCGCTCGACGAATTCGACCGGATCGAAGCCGTGGTTGCGCGAGTTGACCCAGACGTTGTTCACGTCGAGGAGGATCTTGCAGTCCGCGGCCTCGAGGACCTCGCCGAGGAACTCGATCTCGCTCATCTCGGGCTCGCCGGGGTGAGCGTAGAAGCTCGCGTTCTCGATCGCGAGCTCGACTTCGAGGCGATCTCGGAGCGCGCGGATCGTCTCGGCGGCTCGGCGCACCGAGGCGCGCGTGAACGGCATCGGCAGGAGGTCGTGGCTGAAGCGCCCTCCCAGGTTGCTCCACGCGAGATGCTCGCTGTGCCAGGAGGCTCGGGTGGCGCGGAGAAGCGACTTCAGGGCCGCGAGGTAGCCGGCATCGAGCGGATCGGGTGAGCCCACGCACTGCGTCAAGCCGTGGGTCACGATGTCGTAGCGGCTTCGCGCCTGCTCGAGCATGGCCGCGAACGAGCCGCCGCGACCGATGAAATTCTCGGGATGGATCTCGACCCAGGCGACCTCGTCCGGGCGCGTGTCGAAAAGCTCCCGCGAGAGCTCGTGCCTGAGACCCAATCCGACACCGTTCGTCATGGCGACCTGCGGGTGACGATCGCGCCGAGCGCGGCGCGAGACAAGAAGCGAAGCGCAGAAACGAAACACGGAGCCAGCGGGTCGCGCTGGCTCCGTGGGTTCGCGGATCACGCGGTGCGTTCAGGTCCCACTGGTCGAGCTGCCGCTGGTCGAGCCGCCGCCGCTCGCGCCGCAGGAGGCTTGACCCCCCTCGCTCGAGCCCTCGGTGCTGCCGGAGCCGGCCGCGCCGCAGGAGGCCTGGCCGGCTGCGCCGCAGGAGGCCTGGCCGGCCGCGCCGCAGGAGGCCTGGCCGCCGGAGGTCTCGGTGGTCGCCGCTACGGTCGACGAGTCCGGCGGGGTGGGCGCGCGCGCGGGG
>JBKDQC010000344.1:0-25919 GCA_046342295.1 Deltaproteobacteria bacterium
GCGCCTCGGGCGGCTGCTGCGCGCCCGAGGCGAGTCGGCCTGGCGCGGCACGCTCGAGGACCTCGTGCGCATGCACGCCGAAAGCCCAGAGGCCGAGCAGGCGCGCCGCCTCCTCGACACGCGCTGACGTGGGCCCAGCGCGAGCGGCGATCGAGCGTCGGTAACATCGAGCGCGCCCGGGGCATGACGAACGAACCTCCCGTCTCACCCCTTGCTCACGAGGAGCTCTCCCCATGACCCTCTGGCCCAACCCTCGTCTCTCGATCGCGATCGCCGGCGCCGCGACCCTCCTCGGCTGCAGCGAGGTCGGCGTGATCGAGGACGGCGCCGACGCCGGCCTCACCGCGAGCGACGCCTCCCTGCCGCCGACCGACGCCTACGTGCCTCCCGGCGTCGATGCGCCGTTCCCCGACGCGGGCCCAGTCCCGGCGGACGCGAGCCGCGACGCCCCGCCCATCGTCATCAGCACCGACGGCGGCCGACCCTTGACCGTCGGCCCCGAGCTCGAGGTCGAGGCGCCCGTGGTCGCTCCCGCCTACAGCGCCTCCAACCCCGAGGCTGCCTTCGGTGGCGGGGCGCACCTGGTCGTGTGGCGCGACCTCCGCGAGTACACCGGTGCGGGCCGGATCGCATGGTACGCGGCGCGTGTACGGTCCGACGGAACGGTGCTCGATCCCAACGGTCTGCGGCTCGCAGCCTTCCCGGGAAGTTCCTTCGATCGGTACGACGTCGCGTGGGACGGCGAACAGTACGTCGTCGCGACCGTTGAGGGCCCACCCACCGGGCCGCGCTTGCGCGTGCATCGTGTGGCCACCGACGGCAGTGTGCTCGATCCAGACGGTCGCGTGCTCGTGGACATGGTGCGGGCTGACAGCTCCGGGGTCGAGGTCGCGATTGCGTCCAACGGCGGCGACTCCCTCGTCGTCTGGCGGAGCGCGTTCGGGTTCTCGGCGCAGCGCGTGGACCGCACAGGCGCCCCCATCGGAGCTCCCGTACGCGTCTCCTCGGACAACGACCCCTGCACCATTCCCGTGCAAGTCGTCGGGGATGGTGCGAGCTACCTGGTGACGTGGACGACTTGCGGTCAGGTCGTGCGCGCGCGTCTGCTCGATGGCGCGGGCGTTCCCCAGGGCCCCGAGAGCACGGTCCTGGCCGATCGCTACTGGGGGAACGTGGCCGCCGCAGCCTCGCCGAGCTCGGGCTTTCTGGTCGCGTTCGTGCAGCCTGGACCGACGTTCCCCGAGATCTCGTCCCTCGACACCTTGACGGTGTTGTACGCGCGCCTCTCGGCGGCCGGCGCGCTGCTCGGCGCTCCGACGTCCGTGCCGCTGATGACGCCCGCGACCGCAACTGGCAGCCTCGACGTCGCGTGGAACGGGATGCAGTACGTCCTCGCCGTCGCGGTCGAGACCTGCCGCAGCGGCTCGCCGGGGTGCACCGATAGCCGGACGGCCGGCATCCAGGCCGTGCGGATCGGCGCGGACGGAACCCTGGCGGACCGAGCGGCGCGCACCTCCATACCCCCGCGCCCCTACGACCCGAGCGACTCTTCCACGGGGTGGTCGGAGCCGCCCGTGCTCTCGTCGAGCGGAGACGGACAAGCGCTCGTGCTCACCGGAGCCATCACCCCTGGGTACGTCCGCGGCCGCCGCGTCGACAGCGACCTCGCGATGCTTGGCGAAGCGTTCGTCGTGTCCGGTCAGGCCAACAGCCAGTCCACGCCGGTCCTCCTCGGCGACGACACCCAGCGCGTCGCCTTCTGGACCGACGTCCGCCGGGGCGCGCGGGTCTACGACACGTTCAGCACACGCCTCTCGAGCGACGGCGTCGCGCTCGACGTTCCCGCGCGCGAGCAGGCCAGGGGCTTTGGCGCCGTCCGCGGAGCCACCGGGAACACGCGCTTGCTCCAGGTTTTCGTGCGCGAGAACGCCGCGCCCGCACGGACCTACGACCTCTACGCGCGGCGGTTCGGCCTCGACGGCACGGCCATCGACACCGACGCCGCGCCCCTCCGGCTGACTCGGCTCGAGAGCAGGTACGAGCAGCCGTGGGCGCCCGGAGTCGTCTGGACCGGAAGCGAATTCGTCGTCGCTGCGCTCGACTACGTGGGCCGCGGCCTCTTCACGATCCGGGTCTCGGAGGAGGGCGTCGCCTCGTCGCCGGAGCGTGTCCCGACCAGCGGGAACCCGAGCTCGGTGAACGTGCAGAGAGGCAGCGGCGGGCTCCTCGTCGTTTACGCCGTCGGCCGCGACGCGCTGCTTCGGGCACGGCGCCTCTCGTCGGGCGGCTCGCCGCTGGGCGACGAGCTCGCCCTCGGAGGCAACAGCGACGACCTCGCGCTCGCGTACTCCGGTGGTCAGTGGCTCGTGGCATGGTCCAACAGGGAGGATGTGCTCGGGGTGAGCGTGAGCGATGCCGGCGCGATCCTCGATGCCACGCCCCTCCGCCTCGCGGACGGCCCGGACGGCGAGACCGACCCCGTGCTCGCGCCGACCCCGACGGGCTTTCTCCTGACCTACGGGGCCGCGGCCGACGTGCGCGTCGCTCGCATCGGCGCGGGCGGAGAGCTCGAGGACCCCGGCGGGCTCCCCATCGCGACGCGGTGCGGCACCGACTTCAGCCACAGCCTCGCAGGGCCCAGTGCGCTCGTGACCTCCGGGACCTCGGGGCTCATCGCCTACGAGTCCCTCTGTCGCTACGACCAGCAACGCGTCTTCGTGCGCTCGCTCTCTTGGTGAGCGACCTCGCAATTTTTGCTGACGCGAACCTTCTTGCGGAGGCGCCGGGCGCACGCCGGTCTCGAGACATTCCCTCCCGAAGTCTGAGCCGACATGCCGTGGACCGACGACTCGAGGAGAATGAGCTCGAGACCTGGGCGCGAAGGACGCGGCGCGAAGCCTTCTGGGGGGCCGCGCCCACGGGCGACGCTCCGCTCGGGGGCGCGAGCCCCCCGCGTGTCGGCGTTTGCTCGCGATCTCCCGGGAGCGTGCGGTCGCACCGACTGGCCCTCGCCTTGCTGTGCGCGAGGCATGTCTCGAGTCTCCTCCATGCATCCTCCGAGGCGGAAGCTCTTCGCACACCCAACCGGCCGTCGAGGCTGGCGATGACGTGGACCCTGGCGCGTCGTCTCCAGGTTTCGGGGCTCGCGGCGATGCTCGCGGGGGCAGCGTCGGGCTGCCCCGCCACCGAGGCCGAGGCCGACGCCGACCTCGACGCGGCTCGCTCACGCAGGGACGTGGCGGAGTACTTCTTCGACACGAACCTCGACGCGATCATCCCGATCCTGCCCGACTCCGGCCGCCCCGACGCGCCCTTCATCGACGCCGCGCCCGACGGCGGTCCGATCCTCGGATGCATGGGGACGAGCACGCCTCCGGAGCCGTGCATCGACGACAGCGAGTGCAGGGCCCGCGGCCGCGCGCGCTGCAACGTCGTCATCCACGCCGTCTCAGCGTGTCCGGTCCCGTGCATTCCGAGCAGCCCCGAGTGCGCGACCGACGCGGACTGCGGCGGCGCGCGCCCCTTCTGCAACCACTACCAGCCGCAGTGCGCGTGTCCGCGTCATGTCTGCGAAGCCGAGCGGCTGCCTCGCTGCACCGACGGGTTCGCCTGCCCGGACAACAGCACCTGTGCGCCGGAGGAGCCGCGCGCGGACGAGCACGGCTGCGCACCCAAACCTTGCAGGACCACTGCGGATTGCGACTGCGGCTTCTGCACCCTCCGCGGGCTGTGCGCGAACGGCGCAGGGACGTGCGAGTGAGCCGCGGGATGAAGGTCGCCGTCGCCCCCGTACGGCCCGCAATGATCCCCCGAGGAGCGGAACGAGCCATGAACACTCCGTCGAATGAAACGCTCCTTCGAGCCGCGCTGGGCGCGAGCTTCCTCGTTCTCGTCTCCGGCGTGCTCGCGTCGTGCGGTGGCGCCGATCCGGCCGCGCTCTCGGCGAGCGTCGACGCCGCTCCGCGCTCGATCTGCATCAGCGCGATCGAGGGCTGCGGTTGCACGATCGAGGGGCAGACCCAGGAATGCTTCCCCGACCCGCTCGTCGAGAATGGCGCGAGCGTGTGCCTGGTCGGCGAGCGGACGTGCGCGGGCGGGACGTGGGGGGCCTGCGAGGACATACGCCGCCTCGTCGGCGAGGACGGCCGTGACGTGGTGGTCCAGTCCGCCTCGGACGACCCGTTCGCCTGCTCCCCGTGCGAGCCGCTCTGCTTCCAGGCCCGCGACTTCATCGAAGGCGACCAAGACATCCTCGAGCGCGGCGCCAACGGGCTCGTCTTCAATCCTGCGCTCGTGGGTGGCGAGAACACGAGCCGCTTCGTTCCATGCGCGGACCTGTCGTGCGGCACCCGCAGCACGATCGGCGTGGGATCGACGACCCCGTGGAATCCAACGCCCGGCAACTCCGACGGCGTGGTCGTCGACCCGGCGGACGGGGCCCTCGTGATCGGTGTGGCCGGCGATCCGCCCCCGGGAATCTGGGTGTCCAACATGTCCGACGGCACGATCTCGCGCCTCGATCCGAGGAGCGGCCTCGAGATCGGGCGCTACTTCACCGCTCGGCCGAGCGGAGCCAACGGCGCGCGCCCGGCCGGCGAGTACTGCAACTGGGCGGACACGGGCAACTGCCCCTCTCGCACGGCGATCGACCAAAACTTCGACTGCTACGTCGCCAACCGCGCGTTCGGCAACCAGGGCACGGTGACCAAGATCGCGGCGGACCTCCGACGCTGCGTCGACCGCAACGCGAATGGTCGCATCGACACCTCGGCGGATACCAACGGGGACGGCCGCATCGACCAGTCCAACCCGGCCGAATTCCCGGGCGTCAACGACGAGTGCCTCCTCTGGACGGTGCCGGTCGGCGGAAACAACGGCGTGCCGCGCGCCCTCGCCATCGGAGTCGCGGCCCCCGGCGCGGTCGTGGGGGATGTGTGGGTCGGGAACTTCCACGAGTTCAGGGCCTACCGGCTGCGGCCCGAGGACGGCGCGACGCTGGGCTCGATCGGTCTCGGCGCCGGGGGGCACGCGATGCAGCCCTATGGCGCCGCGGCCGACACCCGAGGGCGCATCTTCTTCTACTCCATTGCCTACAACGGCGGGTACCAGCTGGGCTACGTCACCCCGGCGAGCGGTTCGTTCGACTGGGCCGCCAACCAACCCACGCCTTCGTCGGGATACGGGATCGCCTACTACATCAGCCCCGATGGCTCGCAGGAGTACTTCTTCACGGCGCTGCTCGACCCGGTCTACCGGGTGGCCCGGTACAACGTGCTCGCGAACAACTGGATCTCCGCGGACTCGCCCGCGCGTCCGCGCGGCATGGCAGCGGACACCTTCGGCAACGTCTACGCGGCGCTCGACATCGTGGGGCCGCCGGCGAGCTACACGCCCGCGCATGATCTCGTCCGCTGGGACACCAACCTCGCCAACCGGCAGCAATGGACTGCGCCGTCGGCCTCGCAATTCATGGGCGTCGGCGTGACGTTCGACAACGCGGTCTGGCTGATCGGGTCGGGAGGGGCACGCGCCGCGCGGCTCTCGGCCGACCGCACGAGCTGGCTCGAGTCTCCCAGCGTCTTCAGCGGCCCGTACACCTACTCCGACTTCGTCGGCTACGGCCTCAACGTCTTCGCGAACCCCCGCGGCCACTACTCGTTCGTGACCGACGCCGGGGACGGCTGCGAGCAGCGCTGGCAGACCGCAGAGTGGGCGGCCACGGTCCCGGCCGGGACCGCCGTGGAGATCTGGGTGCGCAGCGCGGACACGCAGGCGGGTCTGGACAGCGTGAGCTGGATCGGGCCCTTCGCGAGCTCGCCGGCCAACCTGACGCTCGCGCCGGGCCCCGTGCCCAATGCGCGCTTCCTCGAGATGGACATCCGCATGAGCACGACCGACCGCCGACTGACGCCTCGCGTGCGAAGCGCGTCGGCCGCCGGGTTCTGCGACCGCACGTTCTACGAGACCGGCGCGACGTACACGCGCCTCTACGACAGCACGCAGACGGAGGACGAGGCCATGCCGCGGCCGATCTGCGACCCGCGGACGGACCTGACGATCTGGGGCGACTTCACGTGGAACGCCGTGATCCCGGAGCGCACGAGCATCCGTTTCGAATTCCGCGCCGGCCGGGATGCCGCGACGGCCAGCGCCGCGACGCCGGTCGTCTTGACTGCGACGAGCACGACCGTGCCGCTGGCCAATCTTTCGAACCTCTTCGTGATGGCAGGTCGTCCGGGCTCGGAGATCCAGGCCCCCTACATGCAGGTGAGGGCCGTGCTCAACAGCAGCAGCGACATGGTACGTTCCCCGACGCTGCGCTGGTTCCAGCTCGAGTTCAACTGCATGCCCGGGAGCTGAACGGCGGGCGCTTGGGCTCGTCGCCCACACCCCGCCGCGAAGTCTCCTCGATGATCCGTTGAGAATCCGCCCGCCCTCGAGACATCACCCAACGGAGGCCCCGTGGACCCCGCCGTCGTCGCTCGCACCGAGGACCGTGCCCCGCTCGCGCTGGAGGTCGGGTCGAAGCTCGGGCGCCTGGAGATCCTCGAGCACCTGGCGGACGGCGGCATGGCGCGGGTGTGGCTCGCCACGCTGCGGGACGTCCGCGGCGCCGCGCGGTGCGTCGTCAAGACCGTGCTCCCCTCGCTGGAGGCCCCGGTTCGGGCCGAGTTCGAGGCCTTGCTGGTCAAGGAGGCCGCGCTGGCCCGGCACGTTCGCCACCCCAACGTCGCCAAGACGCTCGGGATCGGAGAGCACGGTGGCCACCCTTACATCATCCAGAGCCTGGTGACCGGGACCTCGCTCGACGACGCGCTGCGGGCGCTCGAGACCGCGAGCCTTCGGTTGCCCGTGGGCTGGGTCGTGCAGCTGGCCATCGGCATCGCGCGCGGGCTGCACGGCATCCACACGGCCGCCGGCCGGGACGGAATCGGCCTCGGCCTCGTCCACCGCGACATCAACCCTTCGAACGTGGTGCTCTCGTTCGACGGGTCGCCGTGCATCATCGACTTCGGAGTCGTGAAGTCGCTGCGGCTCGACCCCGCGCCCAGCGTCCTCTTCAAGGGCACGATGCGCTACGCGCCCCCCGAGCAACTTCGCGGCGAGGTCATCGACGCGCGCGCCGACCTTCACGCGCTCGGCGTCCTGATGAACGACGCGCTCGACGGCTCCAGGGCGCACGATCATGCGGCCTTCCTCGACCTCGCGAAGCGAACCGGCTCGTTTCCTGCCATCTCCGAGCTCCCGAGCGAGCTCGACCGGCTCCTCGGGGCCCTGACATCCGGCAAGCCCGAGAAGCGCCCGGCGACGGCGCTGCAGGTGGCCCACGCCCTCGAGAAGATCGCCCGCGAGGTCCCGGTGCCCGGGCCGGAGGCGCTCGGTGAGCTCGCACGCCAGACGCGCGGCGGTCGCCCGGGGCCGGGCCTCGACCGACTCGGTCTCTCGAGCGCCCCTACCCGCCGCACGGGCACCCGGCCAGTGCTTCGCGACGACGTGCCGACCCGCGAGCAGCTCCTGCCCAAACAGCGTCCCTCGACGGCTCCCGCCGAGCTCCCCGGAGAGCCCACGCGCACGGCACCCGCGCCCGAAGACAGCAAGGCCACCCTCCCACGCGCCTCGGTCCCCCAGAGCGAGCCGACGCTCGTGGCGCTCGAGCCCGTGCGCGGCGGGGCGTTCGAGGCTGCGGCGCGATCGAGCGCGGCCCCCGCACCGGCCGAACCCGCAGACGCCAGAACCTCGGACGTCCAGCGAGCCGTCGAGGCCGAGGGCACGAGCGAGCCCACCGTGCCCGTCGTGCAGCCCGAGGCAGCGGCGTCCGCCGAGACCTCCGAGCCTGGGCCCATCGCCGCGAGCCCCGGGGTCGCCGACGCCCACACGGCCGACGCCCACGCGGCCCACACGAACGCCGGAGACACTGCGGACTTCGCCCCGGCCGGCGACGAGCTCTGGCCCGAGCTCGACACCCAGACCACGCCCATCCCAGAGTCACCGACGGTGCTGTTTCGCGACGTGGGACAGGACCCAACGCTCGGCGCGAGCGTGCCCGAAGAATCGACCACGCGCGCGGAGGTGGTGCGCGACGGAGAGCCGCATCGAACCACGCCGAGCACCGCTCCGCTGAGCGCGGGCCCGATGCTCGCGCCGACCAGCGAGCTTCGAATTCCGCACACCCGCGTGCGCGCGACACCGCAGGCGACGGGTCCGTTCTCCGCGTTTGTGCCCGCGGGCGCCGTGCCCCCCGCGAACGCGCACGCGGCCGTCGTGCCCCCCGCGAACGCGCCCGCGGCCGCCCTCTTCCGCGCGAACGCCGCGCCGGACGCCGCCTCGTTCGGACTGGCCCCGCCCGCGTCGGCACCACCGCCGCCGGCCGAAGTGGTGCAGAGGCCATCGCTCGAGCCCCGCGCCCGGATTCTTCCGCTGCTCTACCCGTCCCGTCTCGTCCTCGCGGCGTGGCTCGGAGCGACCAGCCTGCTGGTCGGCACCTACGTGCACCACGAGATCGCAGCGAGCTGGACTGTCTCGAGCGCGCTGCTTCTCCTCTGGGCCCTCGACACCCGATCCGCACGTTCTCGGCGCGACGCGGACTCTCGCTGAGAGCACGTGGCGCTCCGATGGAGCGATGCGAGCGGCGCGGGCTCGAATCGGCGGGAGGGAGGGGCTGCGGCCAGACCCTCCGGCAAGAAACGTCCGAGCATGAGTCGATGCGAATGACCCATGCTCCGAGGCCGCACGCGAGGCTCGAGGCGCCGGCGCGCCGGTGCCAGTTGCCTCGTCGCGCGGGACGCGGAACCATCGCGCATGGTCGAAGCCAGCGACGAAGCCCGCGAACGCACGGTGGAGCTGCCGCCGTCGCGCGTCGTGGCTGGCAAGTATCGGCTCGACCGTGAGCTCGGCGCGGGCGGCATGGGGCGGGTGTACGAGGCCGAGCACGTGACGCTCGGCGTGTCGGTCGCGGTCAAGCTGCTCGGCGACCCGCTCTCGTCGCCGACGCAGGGCGCGCGTTTCGAGCGCGAGGCGAAGCTCCTCGCGCGCGTGCGGCACGACAACGTCGTCTCCGTCATGGACTTTGGCGTCGACGAGGAGGTCGGCCCTTACCTCGTGATGGAGGTCCTCCGCGGGCAGACGCTCTCGTCGCTGCTCGCGCTCACACCGCGTCTCGAGACGCGTCTGGCGGTCGCCATCGCCCGCGACGTGCTCGAAGGCCTCGCCGCGCTGCACGAGCTCGGGATCGTCCACCGCGACCTCAAGCCGTCGAACGTCTTCCTCGAGCAGCGCGCCGCCTGGGTGCGCGCGAAGCTCATCGACTTCGGCATCGCGCGCGATCAGCGCGGAAACGACTCGGTCACGCGCGACGGCACCGTCATGGGAACGCCGCTCTACATGGCCCCCGAGCAATTCTCGGGAGACGCGGGGATCGACCCGAGAGCCGACGTCTACAGCGCAGGTCTCCTCCTCTACCTGATGGTCACCGGGAAGATGCCCTTCCGCGACCGACCGGGAGATCTCCCGGGCCTTCACCCGGGCCTCGCCCGGCTCGAGCAGCCACCGACGGATCCGAGAATGCTCGTGCCGGCGCTCGATCCCGGTCTCTGCGCGCTGGTTCTTCGATCGCTCGCGACCGATCCGGCGGGCCGCTTCGCCGACGCGCGCGCGTTTCGGGACGCGCTCGCGCCGTTCGGGCCGATCGAGGTGCGCGGAAGCTCCATCCCCCCCTCGGAGCCGGTGACGCTCTCCGAGCCCAAGGCCCCGGGGCGCTCCGCCGTCTCGCCCGCAGCCGACCCCGCGCCCGCAGCCGACCCCGCGGCGGCCACAGTCCTGCCGTCGCTGGCTCCGCCGGCCGCGGTCGGGTCGCCGATCGCCCCGTCCGCCCCGGCGGGGCCGCGTCTCGGGGTCGTGGTGGCAGGCGTCGCCGTGACGGCGCTCGTGGGCTCGCTCGTCGCCCTGGCCGGGGGCGGGCGAGGAGGAGGAGCGCGTCCGGGCCAGACGACATCGCCGGCATCCGAGCCCTCGCCAGAGACGCCGGGTGCCGCGCCCCTGCGCTACGGGATCTCCCGCTACCTGCCCACCGCGGAGGTCGAGGCGACGCACCGGCCCCTGGCGGAGCAGCTCGCGCGCGAGCTCGGTCGGCCGCTCGAGCTGAGGGTGGTCGAGGACTACACCGATCTCGGCCGCGAGGTCGCGACCGGCGCGGTGGACGTCGCCGTGCTTTCGGCGAGCACCTACGTCGAGGCCAAGCAGGCGCACCCCGAGCTCGAGCTGGTGGCGACGGCCGTCGGGGACGCGGGGCCTTTCTACGAGGGCTACGTCGTCGTGAACGCCGCGAGCGACATCGAGTCGCTCGAGCAGCTCCGAGGGCGATCGTTCTGCTACGTCTCGACGACCTCGAGCTCCGGGTACGTCTACCCTCGCGCGCTCCTGCGGCGGGCGGGCATCGACCCCGACGAGGCCTTTCCGACGACCCGCCTCACGGGCGACCACCTCGCGTCGCTCCGCGCGCTCCACGCCGGGGCGTGCGACGGCGCCGCCGTGTTCGGAGCAATCCTCTTCCGCGCGGGCGAGTTCGACTTGTCGCCGTCCATGTTCCGCGTGCTCGCCCGCACCGACCGCATCCCCTTCGACGCGTACGTCCTCGGCCCGCACCTCGATCCCGAGCGTCGCGCCGCCCTCCGCCGCGCGCTCCTCGCGCTCAGCCCCGGCTCACCTGCGGCGCAGGCGGTCTTCTCCGATCCGCACGCCGACGTGCGCGGCCTGCGCGAGGCGACCGACGATCAGTTCGAGGGCGTGCGCGCCCTGCGCGCCTACGTCGACGCGGACTGATCGGAGCGGGTTCGCGGACGCCTCGCGCCACGCCGCGTCAGCGACGACGCGCCAGGCAGGCAAGCGTGTCGTCAGGCCCGACCCTCGGATGGCCGCGGGCGCTCACCAGCCCACGACGAACGCTCGCCGCGTCAGCGCCAACGCGCCAGGCGGAGGTCCCCGGGACCGGCGGCGTAGTAGGCGATGGCGAGCGTGTCGTTGGGCGCGACGACGAGCGAGGCGAAGGCGCCTGGATCGCCCTCGGTGTCGACGAGGTCGGGCTCCGCGGAGCCCTCTCGGTAGAGCGCGAGCGCTCGGCGCGTCTCGTCGCGGAACGCGATGCGCATCGACCCATCGCTCGCGAAGCCCAACGACGCATGCCGCCCGACGTCGCCGTCGCTCAGGACGGTGCGAACCGTCCACGTACCGCCCTCGTCGGTCGCGACGCGCAGATCGCCCGAGCCCGCCGCGTAGTACGCGACGCGCGCGCGGCCGTCGGGGCCGAGCGCCAGCGACGCGAAGGTCCCGGGATCGCCGTCTCGGTCGATCGTCTCGTCGGTCCAGCGCATCCCATCGAAGCGCGTGGCGCGCAGGGCCCGCGCCGTGTCGTCGCGGTAGGTGAGGAGCGGGCGTCCCTCGGCGGCGAGCACGAGCTGCGCGTGCCCGCCCGTCTCGCCGCTCGGCGTGCGGAGGCGGGCGACGGTCCACCGCGCTCCCCCTTGTGCGTACCGGAGCCCGCGCGGCTCGAAGGCCATGTACGCCACCCGCGGCTCGCCGCGCGGGTTGATGGCGATCGAGGTGTGCCAACCGACGTCGCCGTCGGTGTCGACGACCTCGCGCACGACCCCGTCGGTCTCTCGACGCGCGTACCGGAGCTCCGAGGACCCGACGCTGTAGTAGGCGATGTGCGGCACACTGCGCGCGTCGATCGCGAGCGAGGCGAAGGACCCAGAGCGGTCCGAGCCATCGATGAGCTCCGCCTCGACACGGTCGTCGGCTCCGATGCGCGCGTAGCGCAGCGCGCCGGCGTCGAGGTCGTAGTAGGCGATGTGCAACGTGCCATCGCCCGCCCGCGCCATCGACGCAAAGCGCCCCACGTCGGATTCCGTCTCGACGTCTCTCACCTCGTAGCGGCAGCATCCGGTCGTGCACCGCGTGAAGCCCGCGGTACAGGTCGCCGCGACACAGCCCGCCTCCGAGCACGCGAGGGTCTCGATCCCCTCGCCGGTCGGGCAGACGCTGCAGGTGCCGTCGCACCGCAGGCTGCCTGGGCCGCAGGGAGCCGGACCGCCGTCGATCCTCGCGGCATCGATCGGGCCGGCGTCGACGTCGGGAGGCAGCGCGGCGTCGACGTCGGGCAGCGCGGCGTCGAGCGACGCCGGCGGCGGCACGCACACGCGCCCGGGCAAAGTCGGCCACGGCATGCAGGTGTGGCCCGACGGACAGCCCTCGGCGCTCTCGCAGCTCGCCGTGCACACCGCCGCTCCGCCGCTCACGGCGATGCACGCCTCGCAGCGCTCGTCGCAGGGCCCGCCGACCCGCGGACCCAGCGGCCGCACGAGCGGGTCCGGGCAGCCGAGCGCCGAACCGGAGGCGAGCGCCAGCGTCGAGACGAGCACGAGCCGTGAGAGCGCGCCGGCCTTCGAAGCGCCGCGCGAGGACTTCTCCGGGCCAGGGCCGGGTGCAGGCACCGCTCGAGAGCGAGCGTCCGGTCGGCGTGCGCGCCCCGTCACGGCGTCGTCTCTTCGTCGTCGTCCGAGCGCTCGAGCGCTTCGCCGAACCAGCCGCCGGTCATCACGTCGAGCAGCGACGTCAGCTCCTCGATGCGGAGCTGCAGGGTGAGACGCGCGACCTCGTCCTCGGGAGGCCGCATCATCGCGCGGATGACGAGCTGCCGCCGCATGAAGAACGTTCGCGTGATCTCGAGGATCACGTCGCGCTGCACGCCGACGACGCCGTAGACCTGCACCTCGGCCGGGTTGAAGACCATCTCGCGCAGATCCCAGATCGCGCCGGCCGTCACCGAGTGCGTGCGCGCGCCCGTGGCCTCGGTCTGCGTGTTGGGCTGGAACATCTGCTGCTCGAAGCTCCGCCCCGTCTCCGCCTGGTCGTAGCGATAGCCGCCGGCGATCAGCGGCACCGAGCCCCGCGCCCGCGCGGCCGCGCGGAGGCCGTCGACCGCCTCGGGGTGCACGCGGAAGTAGCGCAGCGCCGCCTCGACGGTCTGGCGCGGCGTGGGCTCGCGGAGGAGCCTCCGCCGGGTGGCGAGGAGCTCGGGCGAGGGGCCCGGCGCGCGTGCGGCGGCCGCCGTCTGCGCGGACGCGCGCTCGACGCCCAAGACCATCGACCACGCCACGAGCACCATCGAGAGCCGGAAACACCAGGACGCGCTGCGCATGTCTGTCACTCTTTCTCGCCCTCGGCGGGCGTTCCTTGCAAGCGGGATCTTCGGGCGCGGGCTCACCTCGCCTCGTAGGCGCCGGGCTCGACCACGCTGAGCGGCCCGTCGAGAAACGTCTCGAGCAACGCCCCGAGCGCAGCCACGCGCTCGGCCGCGATCAGCCCGCGCACCGGATCGCGGACGCCGCGCTCGAGGCGCTCGAGCAGCCGCGCGCGTTCGCGCCACGCGTCCTCGATCACGTAGGCGATCTGCCTGCGGAGCTCCTGGAGGGCGATGCGCTCCCCCGCCGTCGGGTCCGAGACCGTCGAGGCGTTGGGGAGCTCGAAGCCCCAGTTCCACGAGGCCTGCACGCCGACCGACCACTGCAGCTCGCCGCGCGACTCCTCGAGGGTGCCCATCGAGGGCTGCGTCGTGCGCTCGCGCTCGCGCGCGCGGCCGAGCACCGACGCGCTCACCTCGAGCAGCGGCGTGAGGTGCCGGGTCACGGGCACCTGGGACATCCAGTCGATCGTGGCCTCGTCCAGCGCGAGCCGCCCGAGCACGTGCTCGACCACGTCGTCGAGCGGCGGCGTCGCGGCGCGGTGACGGGCCGCCCAGCGGCGCAGCTCGCCCGAGAGCACGTCGTCTCTCGAGCCCTCGGGGGCCTCGAGAGAGCCCGAAGACCAGAGCGCGCCCGCGGTGAGCACGAGGGCCTCGGCGCGCGGGCCGGGCACGACGCCGCGGAACGCGCGCCGCCGGGCGAGGTCGTTCGTGTCGCTCCAGTGAAGTCCTCGGTCGGGGCTGACGAGCAGCCGCGTCTCGAGGCAGCGCGTGACGCGCACGCCGATGGGGCAGGTCGCGATGACGGCGTAGAGCCTGGACTCCACCCACGCGAGGTCGCGGATCCGCATGCCCTCGAGCACCTCGGGGGCCCCGAGGGAGAGACGACCCTGCCTCCAGAGGCGGAGCCCGTCGTCCGAGCCGATGGCGAGCGTGCCGTCGCTCCCGCAGCTCAGCGTGGTGATGTTCGTGTGCGGGATCGCGGGGTCGGCGTCGGAGAAGAGGGACTAAAGGTCGGCTTCACCCGTGCGCTGCGAGAAGACCCGCTGTCCGCTCGCGACGTGCAGCGTGCCGTCCGAGCACATCGACATCGCCGCGACCCCCCGGGCGCCGTTCATCGTCGGGAGCGGAGTGAACGTGACGCCGTCGGTCGAGACGAACGTGCCGTCGGTGGTCCCGACGAAGATCTGGGTCGTTCCGCCCCTCCGCGCGCAGCGCCCGGCGACCACGCGCGACGAGGCGGTGGCGAAGACCTCGAGGAAGGTGTCGCCCTCGTCGTCCGAGGCCGCGACCGAGCGCCGCGTGAGCACGAGCAGCGGGAAGTCCGCGCCCGGGCAGACCATGACGTGAACGATCGGCTCTGCCCCTCGGGCGCGGCCCGAGACGGCGATGCCGAGCAGGGCGGGCACCGCCGTGGTGGTGCCTGAGCCGAGCTCGGCGCTCACGAAGTCGGGGCGCAGCGAGAAGAAGAGGGTGCTGAAGCGGAAGCCAGGGCGAGAGCTCGGTCGGGTCGCGAAGGGAGGGTCGGCGTGGAGGGAGTACTCTCGCGTGCGGGTCCCGAGCTGCCCGGGCGGCGCCGCGACCGCGTCCACGGTGCTGGCGAAGCCCACGCTGCGCTCGACGACCGCGCGGGGGGTGACGAAGCGCTCGTCGAAGGTCGCGCCACCGTCCTCCGAGGTGAGCAGCACACCCTCGGAGGTCCCGACGTAGAGGCGCGCCTCGTCGCGCGGGTCGACCGCCAAGGCGGTGAGCGTGCTGCCCATGCGGGGCACGGTGAGCAACTCTTCCCACGCCTCGTGCTCGGGCCCCTCCTGGGCGTGACCGCGCCCGGGGACTGACAGCACCGCGAGCGACAGCACCGCGAGCCACGGCACCGCGAGCGACAGCACCGCGAGCCACAGCGCGGCCCGCGAGCGCGCACCCGCACACCGCACGACACGCCCCCGCGCGCCCCCGACGTTGGGTCGGCGCCACGGGGTCGCTTCGTCGCGGGTGGCGCGCATGGGGCGGTGTGCGGCGGCCTCAGGGCTGGACCGAGCCGCAAGGCTCGATCCGGCATTCCGCGGCAGGCAAATTCGAGGGCGGCGGACAGCTCGGCCCCACGGCCAGATCGGGCGCCCAGCGCCAGTCGTCGATGCGGACCTGGCCAGCCTGCGCGCTGTTGCCGCAGAGGTCGTAGGTCACGACCACACCGCGCCGCACGAGCCGCGTGGTCTGCCGGTACCACACGCCGAACTGGCCGGCCCAGACCCACGACTGCGTGCTCAGCGACGACGCCTCGGTCGTGCTGACCGAGTAGAGCTCGGTCTCGGTCGTGCCGAGGCTCTCGGCGACCGAGCGGCTCTGCTGGACCGACTGCTGGTAGCTGCGCGTCGCCTCCGTGCTCAGCGCGCGCGAGAAGCTGTTGGCCTCGGAATAGCTCTGCGAGCGCTCCCAGTTGCTGCCGACGGCGCGTGAGCGCGACTCGCTCACCGACGACATCGTGCCCTCGGTGGCGCCGCGCGCGACGGAGGTCATGTCCGTGCGCGCGCCCATCGCGCCCACCGTCTCGGTGTCGCTCGAGCCCCAGCCGCGTCGGTAGCTGGCCTCGGTGCCGACCGTGCCCTCGACGCTGCCGCCGACCTTGCCGCCGGGGAGAATTCCGGTGCTGGCCTCACCATTGGCACCGACCGTGACACCCCCCGAGACGCTGCGGCCGAGCTCGCGCGTGCTCGAGTCGGTGTGCCCGCGACCGACGCTCCAGCCGATCGTGTCGGAGCTCCCCTCGGTGAAGTTCACGGAGGTCGTGGCCATGCGGCCGTCGGTCCGCGTGAAGGTGTCGGTGTCCGTCACCGAGCCGCCCTGGCTGGTCGCGTCGGTCATCGTGGTCGTCGTCCCGGTCGTGTCCGTCACGCCCTGGCTGAGGGAGCTCCCGTAGGTCTCACCGCTCTGCTCGCCGACCGTCGTCGTCCAGTTGCGCGCCATGGCCCGCTGCCAGCCCCGCGTGCGGGTCTCGCTGCGGCTCTCGCTGTACTCGGTCACCACGCTCGCTCCGCCGCCGGCGATGCAGCCGCTCACGGGCTCGGGCGGCAGCAGCTCGGCGACCTCCATGCGGGTGTTCCAGACGACCTCCATCGGACGCCGGACCGCGATGGGGTAGTCGAGCTCGTGCGTCGTCCCGGTGTCGTCGATCATGCGCACGCTGACGCTCGCGACGAAGCCGTCGACGTAGTCGGGGACCATCGCCGGACGCACGAGGATCGCCTGCTCCGGGTCCGCGTCGGGCTGCGTGATGCGGGTCACGTCGGTCGTCGCGACGTCGTCCATCACGAAGCCGGGCGAGAGCACGAACTCCGTGCGTACAGGGGTGAAGCCCACCGCGCGCACGCGCATCCCGTAGGCCACGCCGTGGATGGCGGTCGTCGTCGGCTCCGCGCAGTCGGCGTACCAGCCGTCGCCCATCGCGCGGAAGTCACGCACGACCACGGAGGGCGCGACCTCGATCTGCGCGAGCAGCCCGCGCCCGGAGGGCTCGGTGTAGCTGCCGTCGTAGTAGCGCGCCGTCGCACGGATCTCGCCGACGAAGACGCCCACCTGCAGCCCATCGCCGAACGGGATCCGGTAAGCCCCGAAGGACTGCCACGCGAGGACCCCCGGCTCACCGGCGAGCAGCGGCACCGTGAAGTCCACGGCCGACGTGGTTCCATCGGCAGCGCGGAATTCACCGACGAACTGCACGTCCGCCCAGCCATCGCTTCGCTCCGGCAGACCGCTCCCGAAGAGCTCGAGGCGCTCGCCCACCGCCACCCGGACCGTGGAGAGCCCATCGATCCGAGGCGAATCGGGAGCCTCGGGGGGCGCTCCGCCGGCGGCGCACCCCAGCGCGGCCTGCACGGACCAGAGGAGTGCGAGGACGGACCAACCTTGGAGCGACCGCGGGTTCCGCATGGCCGACCGCAATCGCAACCATCATGCCCGACCCGCGGCGCGGGAAATGGCCGCGCGCCTCAGGCCCGATCCCCCGCGCTCGGGTCGATCGTCCCCAGGCGCGTCGCCGGCGCGTCACGGAACCGTGACGGATCATCGGCGACTGCGGTCGCCACCGGCAACTCGACTGGCCTGCGCCGAACCGCCCAGGTCGGGCGGCTCTGCGGCGCGCCGCCCCGGTGCGGCTGCCGCCGCGACGGCTCGGTTCCGCGCTCGTCCGGACGGGAATGCGCGGACGCCCGAGGCGCGTCGAGGGGCGTGGCTCCGAGGGCGCTCTCCGCGGTCGTGATCGCGCTCGGTCTCGCCGCGCTCGTCGTGCTCGCGAGGCGCGCCTCGCTGCCGCCGACCCTGCCCCCCTGCCCCTCGAGCGACGCGGTGGTGTTCGTCGACACGCGGACTCGCGTGCTCCTCGCGTGCGAGGGCGGTCAGGTGGCGCACGCCTACCGCGTCCGGCTCGGGAGCGCGGGCGTCGGCAAGACGCGCGAGGGCGACCGGCGCACCCCGCTCGGGGCGTACCCGCTCGGACCGCCGCGCGACAGCGAACGCTTCGGAACCTTCGTGCCCGTCGGCTACCCGACGCCCGCACAAGCGCAGCGCGGCTTCACGGGGAGCGCGATCGGTGTGCATGGTCCGCCGCGAGCGCTCCTGGCCCTGGGCCCCTACCTGAACGCGTTCGACACCACCGCCGGCTGCATCGGGCTCGCCACCGACGCGGAGATGCGCGAGCTCCGCGCGTGGATCGCGGACCGCGGCGTCGATCGCATCGAGCTCCGTTGAGGTCGCTGGGCCCTCGGCGCGCAGACGCCCGCGCCCCGATCGCTTGCGTGCGCGTGCGTCGCGTCCCAGCTTCGTCTTTCGGCGAGAACCTGCTCCATGAACGACGATTGCGAACGCCGGTACCTCGACGCCGACGACGCGCTGTTCTTCGAGCGCCAGGAGCAGAAGCAACTGCTGGCGCTTCCCGGGCTGGCCCTCTTCGGAGCGCTCAGCGCCGGGGTCGGGATCCTCGGAGAGGGCGGGTCCCTGGGCGAGAGACTCCTCGTCGCGGGCGCGATCGGCATCGGCGGGGCGCTCTACCTCGGCGGCCTCGTCGTTCTCTTCGGGGTGATTCGAACGCGGGTGAGCCGGGACGAGCTCCGGGTCGAGGCCGGCATGCTCGGGCCCCGCATCCCGATCTCGGAGATCGTGGCGGTCGAGCGCGTGCCCTTCCCCGAGCACCGCCTCTTCGGGTCGCTTCTCGGCTACATGCTCCCGAGCACCGCGACCGAGTGTGTCCGCATCCGCTACGAGCAGGGCGGGCGAGAGCGCACGTACGTCCTCGGCACGCGGCGCGCCGCCGCTCTGCTCGAGGCGATCGAGCAGGCCATGCGTGGAGCGATGTCGAGCCGGGTGCGCGCCGAGGAGCCCGCGCGCGACGAACACGACGAAGCGGAGACCGCCGAGGCCGAGGCCGAGGCGGCCGAGGACAGGCCCGGCGGCCAGCGCGCAGCGGCACGCAGCTGAGCGTGGCTCGCGTCTCCTGATGAGGGTGGACGCGGAGGGGCGCCGGCCCCTTCGTCACGGGATGCCCCAAGACACGCATCGCGGTCGCCGTTACCTCCTCGTGGGCGCCACCGGCGGCCTGGGCTCCGCCGTGGCGCGCCGGCTCCGAAGCGAGGGCGCCTCGCTGGTGCTGGCCGCGCGCCGTCCGGAGCCGCTCGCCGCGCTCGGCGCGGAGCTCGACGCGCCTCACCACGTCCTCGATGCGCGCGACTTCGACGCCACCTCGGCGCTCTTCGAGCAAGTCGCGGGCGAGGGCTTGCACGGCGCGGCGTGCTTCGCGGGCTCCATCCTGCTCCGGCCCGCGCACACCACGAGCGCGAACGACTACCGCGAGGTGCTCGGCCAGAACCTCGACACGGCCTTCTCCGTGACACGCGCGGCCGGCAAGACGCTCGGCCGCACGGGCGGCTCGCTCTTGCTCTTCTCGACGGGAGCTGCGAGCACGGGCCTGCCGAGCCACGAAGCCATCGCCGCTGCCAAGGCGGGCGTCGAGGGGCTCGTCCGCTCCGCTGCGGCCACGTACGCAGCCAAAGGACTCCGCGTCAACGCCATCGCGCCGGGGCTCGTCGAGACCCCGCTCTCGGCGCGCCTCCTCGCGAACGAGGCCTCTCGCCAAGCCAGCGTGGCGATGCACGCGCTCGGTCGCGTCGGCACGCCGGACGACTGCTCGGCCTGCGCCGCTTGGCTCCTCGGCCCCGAGTCGAGCTGGGTCACCGGTCAAGTCATCGGCATCGACGGCGGCCTCGCGCGCGTCCGCGCCCGCTGAGCGGGACCTCACTCCCGCAGCGGGCCGAGGACAGGCGCCGATGCGGGTGGGGAGCTCGCCGCGAGGACGACGCCGTGTGGTCGCCACCCCACGGATCCGCGCGCTCGGGTGCGCTTGCTGCAATCGGCGCGGAACGGCACAGAGCATGACTCACTTGGATGGACTCATGCTCTGACACGTGCTCCCAGTCTCCGCGTCATGCGGCCCCTCGCGCCCGACCTCGAAGCGCTCCTCGTCGAGGCGATCCGCGCTCGCAAGCGCATGTGGCGCGTGGGTGGCCTCGGGATGATCGCGATGATGGGCGTGCTCGGGGCGCTCGCGTTCTTCGTGGGCGAGCCGCCCGACACCCTGGGCCCGGCGGCGCTCGCGGGCATCGGGGCTGCCGTCGGCGCGCTGGCGCTCGTACCTTCCCTCGGGGATCCGAGGCGAGCAGAGATCTTCACGACGCTCCGCGAGCGCGCCGACGCGATCGTGTGGGCGTGCGCGCTCGTCGAGCCGAACCAGGCCTCGTCGTGGGTGATGCTCGGCCTCGACGATGGCGCACGCGCGCGCACGCCTGCGGTGATGGGCCACGAGCAGGCGTTGCTGCGATGCCTCGCCGCGCACGCGCCGCGGGCCACCGTGGGCTTCTCCCCCGAGCTCGACGCGCGCTTCCGCGCCTCCCCTGCGTCGCTGCGGCGTTGAGCGCACGCAAGCACCGATGAAGCCGACGACGCCTCGGAAGCCCCGCTCTCGCCGCTCGAGCTCGCTCCGTACGCGCGGCGAAGCGTCCGGGGCGCGCGGCGCCTCTGGCTCGCGCTCGGCCTGGTCCTGCTCGCGCTCGGTGCGTTGATCTTCGCGATCCTGTTGGGCGTGTCGCTCTCGGGCGCCGCGCGCCCCGAGGATGGCGTGCCGTTCCTCGCCGGTGTCGCCTTCGCTGTGGCGGTGTTGCCTGGCCTCCTCATGACGCGTGCCGGCACGAAGCGAGACGAGCAACACCCTCTCGTCGTAGCCCTCGAGCAGGAGCCCGCGCGCGTGCGCGAGATCGCCTTCGGACACCGGAGCGGTACGGCCGGGGGCTGGTCCCGGGTCGCCTTCGTCTCGCTCACCGACGGGAGCGCGCACGAGTTCGTCATCCCGAGCGCTCCCGACCCGGACCCCAGCGCAGCAAAGGGCCCACCGCCGTCGACGTACCGGAGCTGGCGGGCGGGCGGGGCGAGGGCCTCGGCCGACGGCACAGTCGCGTACTCGGGCCGATTCGTCGCGGCCGGCCTCGCCTCGAGCGGTCTGGTCGGCGAGGGCAGCGTGACGGTTGGCCCATCGGGGCTCGTGCTCGCAGGCTCGCGCGAGCGGTCCGGGGCGGCGCGTGCGCTCGGCGTCGGCGTCGGCGCCCTGACGGGCGCGCTCACGATCGGTGTCTTCCTGGAGCTGCCCGCTGGCCTCCTCGACGATCCTCGAGGCCCCGCCGTGACCGCCATGGCCTCGGCGCTCCTCGGTTGGGCGGGGACCGAGACGCTCCTCCGGCGCGCGCTCCCCCACGCGGCGGCGCGCGCGGTGGTCGCGTGGTCCGAGGTGGGGAGCGTGAAGCAGGAGGGCGGCGCCGTCTCGATCGCGACGACCGCCCGTGCTGCAGAGGGCATCTCTCGGTTCGTCACCGACGACGCCGCGAACCTCGTGCGCGCGTGCGCGCCGCGAGCGGGGACGCGGGCGCCATGAGCACGCTATCCTCGCGACCGTGAGCACGCCCCCGGAAGCCGAGCCGACGCGCGGCGTTCGCCTCGGCCGCTACGAGCTCTGTGCAGAGATCGCTGCCGGCGGCATGGCGAGCGTCTACCTCGCGCGGATGGTCGGCCCGCAGGGCTTCGAGAAGATCGTCGCGATCAAGGTCGTCCACCCGCACCTCGCCCGCGAGCGGCAATTCGTCGAGATGTTCCTCGACGAGGCCCGCCTCGCGGCCGCGATCCAGCATCCGAACGTCTGCGCGGTCTTCGACTTCGGGGAGGCTGACGGCGTGCAGTACCTCGTGATGGAGCACCTCGTCGGCGAGTCGTTCTTCGATCTGACCCGCGCGCTCGCCAAGGGCCGGGATCCGGAGCTCCTGGCCAGAGCGCCCTTCATCGTCGCGCGCCTCTTCGTGGACGCCTGCGAAGGACTGCACGCCGCGCACGAGCTGCATGGAGCCGATGGCGAGCCGCTGGGGCTCGTGCACCGCGACGTCACGCCTCAGAACCTCTTCGTCGGCTACGACGGCGTGGTGAAGGTGCTCGATTTCGGTGTGGCCAAGGCGGCCTCGCAGCTCCACCAGACCGAGGCAGGCAAGATCAAGGGCAAGCTCGCGTACGTCTCGCCGGAGCAGCTGAGGAACCTGTCGCTCGATCGACGCAGCGACGTGTTCGGGCTCGGCGTCTCGCTCTGGGAGGGCCTCACGCTCAAGCGCCTGTTCCGGCGCGACAGCGACGCCGCGACGCTCATGGCCGTCGCGTACGACGAGGTGGCTCCGCCCTCCTCGGTCCGGAGTTGGTTGCCGCCGGAGCTCGACGCGATCGTGATGCAGGCCCTCGCGCGGAATCCCGACGAGCGCTTCGCGACCGCGCGCGATCTGGGTCGCGCGCTCTCCGATCAGCTCGCGGGCGATGTGACGCGCGCCGAGGTGACGGAGTTCCTCGGCCGCGTCTTCGGAGCACGCCGCGAGGAGAGGATCGCCAGCCTGCGGCTCGCGCGAGAGCAGCGCGTGAAGGAGCTGAGCGGAGTCGGCCCGGTTCCGCGCGCGGGGTCATCCTCCGCGCCGTCCTTCTCGCTGGAGTTGTCGGGGCCCGCGTCGGGAGCGAGGGTGGTGTCCGGCCCCGCCTTGGGTGGCCCCGCCTTGGGTGGCCCCGCACCCGATGGCTACGCGCCGGATGGCCCTGCCCCGGACGACGGAGCCGACGAGCCGACCCGCATCGACGCCGACCGCGAGCCGATCGTGGCGAAGCTGCCTCTGCCTAGCGCTGCGCCGCGCCCCTCGACGCCAAGCCGCACGCGGGTGGTCGCCGGCCTCACGCTCGCTGCCGCCGCGGCGGTCTGCACCACGTTCGCGCTCCTCGGTTGGCGCGCGATGAACCCACGGAGCCAGATCGTCGTCACGCCGCTGGCGACAGCGGAGACAACCCACGTGGAGGCTCCGGGCGCCCCGCCCGTTCCCCCGGGACCTTCGACGAGGGACGTCGCGCGCACGCTCGCGGTCGGGGCCACTCCGCCCCCCGCGACCGCACCGACGACGAACACGGAGCCCACCGACGGGATGCCGCAGGCCGACGACGCACGCCTGACGCAAGAAGCGGCGCGGGCCGCGGAGCCTTCCGCGCGGCGGCCACCGAGATCGACCGGCGCGCCGGGGCGCTCGAGGCCACTCCGCGATGATGCCCCGGAAACGGATGCTGCTTCCTCAGCGGCGCCTGCGGGCACATCGCCGCCCACGGGCACGGCGCCCACGGGCACGGCGCCCACGGGTACGGGCACGGGGCGCGTACGTGTGACGACGCGCGGCGGTTGGGCTGACGTCGCGGTCGACGGACGCCGCGTGGGCCGCACCCCGCAGTTGCTGACGCTGCCGAGGGGCTCGCACGAGATCACGCTGCTGCCCTTCGGTGAAGGCGAGGGTCACACCGAGCGCGTGGACATCGAGCCTAACGACCTGCTCTCGATCTCCGTCACCGTCTCCGAGTGACGCCCAGCCTGACTTGACACCGCCGGCAGGACGCGGCGACTCTGGCGCCCATGTTCCGCCGAGGCGCGTTGGTCCTCGCTCTCGCCGCCGCCGCCCTCGGTTGCGATGGCGGGACGATCGCGGTGCCCTGCAGCGACGAGCGCTGCAGCGCGCAGTGCGTGGCGAGCGGGGACGAGTCGGGCACGTGCAACGCCGCCGACGAGTGCGTGTGTCGTCCGGTGATCGATCTGCCCTCCGGCCACCGCGAGAGCGTGACCTCCGGCGGACAGGTGCACCGCGAGAGCGGGCGCTTCCAGCTCGACCTCACCATCGGCCCCACCTCGCCCTCGGCGCAAGGACAAGCCGGCTCGCGGACGCTCGAGCTCGGCATCCAGCCCCAGGGCGACCCCGCCCGCGGCCTCTGAAGGCCGCCCGAGCCCGCAACCTTCTCGCCGTTCGACCCGAGGATCGCATGCAAGCCCACGTTCGCTCGCTGCTCGCCGCGCTGGCCCTCGTCGGGAGCCTCGCGCTCCCCTCTGCGCTCGAGGCCCAGGTCCCGCGCACGATGACCGTCCAGGGTGTGCTCCGCGACGCCGCAGGCGTGCCCGTCGACCAGGCCACCCAGTTCCGCTTCGAGCTCCTCGACGGCGGCACTTCACTCTGGCTCGAGAGCCGCTCGGTCACACCCAGGGCCGGCCTCTTCACCGTCACCCTGGGCACCGACACGCCCATCGATCCCGCGTTCTTCGACCGCGGCGTCTCGCTTCGCGTCACCGTCGACGGCGAGTCGATGGACCCCATCCCGCTGACCTCGGTGCCCTACGCCTTCCGCGCCGAGACCGCCGAGCGCTTCGACGGCGACGTGAGCTGGGGCCAGATCACCGACGTCCCCAGCGGCTTCGCCGACGGCACCGACGACGGCACCACCTACGAGGCCGGCTTCGGCCTCTCGCTGACCGGCAGCCGCTTCGCGGCCGACACCACCGAGGTGCAAGCGCGCGTCAGCGTGGGATGCCCGATGGGACAGTCGATCTCGGCGATCGGCGCCGACGGCTCGGTCACCTGCGAGACCGACGACGTCGGCGCGGCGGGCACGACCTACAACGCTGGCGCAGGCCTCGTCCTCACCGGCACCACCTTCGCGGTCGACCCCTCGGTCGTGCAGGGGCGCGTGAGCGGCGTCTGCCCCGTCGGACAAGCCATCCGCGCCATCGACGCGATGGGCATGGTCAGCTGCCAGCCCGCCACGACCTACACGGCCGGCGCAGGCCTGAGCCTGGCGGGCACGACCTTCGCGACCGACTTCGCCGCCGTGCAAGCGCGCGTCAGCGGCACCTGCCCCGCCGGACAAGCCATCCGCGCCATCGACGGCATGGGCTCGGTCACCTGCCAGGCCAGCACCTCCTACGCCGCGGGCACCGGACTCACCCTCACGGGCAGCACCTTCTCCGTCGACACCAGCGCCATCCAAGCCCGCGTCAGCGGCACCTGCCCCAGCGGCCAGGCCATCCGCGGCGTCAACGCCGATGGCACCGTCGTGTGCCAGGCAGCGGCGACGACCAGCCCGGCCGGTCTCTCGCTGGTCGGCTGGTTCGAGCTCGACGAGATGACCGGCCCGAGCTTCGCGGACTCTTCGGGTCAGGGCAACACCGCCACCTCGCCGGGCTCTGGCATCGCGCCAGGCTCGCTCGGCCGGATCGGACGCGCCGTCAGCTTCACCGGCGGCGTGCTCACCGTCGCGGCTCCGTCGCTGCCGCGTGCGCCGACGCTCGCGGTCGAGGCCTGGATCCAGCCGCAGGCGCCGATCACGGGCACCGACGCGATCGTCGCGCGCCCGGGCGCGTGGGCGCTCAAGCAGGTCGGCTCCGAGCTGCGCATGGAGGTCGTCGGCACCACGAGCGCGACCGCATGCACCGTGACGACCGCAGGGCTCGGGCTCACCGCGGGCACGTGGGTCCGGGCCGCGGGCGCCTACGATGGCCTGCACGTCTCGATCTCGGCCAACGGGGTGGTGCTCGGCAGCGCCGCGTGCCCCAACGGCGCCGTCGCCCAGCCCGCCTCGCCCGGCCCCATGTACATCGGCGGCCTCGGCGGGGGCATCGAGCCCTTCAACGGCACCATCGACGACGTGGCGATCCGCCTCGGGCCCTCCTCGCCCACCCGTGCCCGCTACGTCTCGGAGTGGCGCTCGGTCACGAACAGCGGGACGGTCGTGTCCTTCACGCACGGCCTCGGCGCCACGCCCTCGAGGTGCGAGGCGTACTGGAGCACGACCGCCACCGGCGCGAACCGGCGACCGCTCTCGCCGTTCACGTATGACTGCTACATCGGCGGCGGCGGCCCGTTCTGGAACGGCGTCGACCTGTTGATCGACGGGACGACCGCGTCGTTCTCTCCTTACAGCGGGGGCTACGTGTTCTGCTACTACGACCAGGGCCGCGACAGCTGGTTCGGGGCGAACACGGCGTTCGTCCAGATGGTCTGCGAGCTGTGAGCACCTCGCGCGCCCGTCGAAGCTTGACAGTCTCTCGCAGCGCGTCGGAGCATCCGACCATGCTCGGCGTGCGGCTCGACCCTGGCCCGACCCGAGGGTCCCTCGCCCTCCTCGTGTGCGTCGCCGCCGCCGCCCTCGGTTGCGATGGCGGGACGATCGCGGTGCCCTGCAGCGACGAGCGCTGCAGCGCGCAGTGCGTGGCGAGCGGGGACGAGTCGGGCACGTGCAACGCCGCCGACGAGTGCGTGTG
>JBKDQC010000345.1:0-35468 GCA_046342295.1 Deltaproteobacteria bacterium
GCGCAGCCCGACGTGATCGTTCGATACCAGAACCCGCGCTCGTGGATCCGCTTCTTCGTGCGCGCGCACGGCTACACGACGCTCGTCATCATCGTCGCTCAAGGCCGCTGGCACTGCAGCGACGACGAGGGCGGTGGGCTCAACCCGATGATCGACATCACCCAGCCGGGCGGCGGTCAGTACGACGTCTGGATCGGCAGCTACCGCGCGAGCGAGCAGATCCGCGGTCAGCTCTTCGTGACCGAGCTGACCGGCAACCGGCCCTGAACGATGATCCTGCGGGCGGCGCGGCGGAGCACGCCGAGGCGCGCTCGGAGGCGCGCTCGGACATCGCTCACGCAGCGACACGGCCCCGCTGCACGAGGGCGGTGGGCATGGCGAGCTTCAACGGGTGCAGCACTCTGTGTCCAAATCGGCTGCTCCCGCCTCCTGCTGCCCCCTGGCCCCTCCCGCAAGCGGGAGGGGCATCTCGTGTGGGGCCGGCGCGGTGTGAACTGCACCCCGATCAGTCGCCGATGGCGAAACCGAGCTTGTGTCGGAGCGCGAGGTACGGCTCGCTCACGCTGTAGAGGTGCAGCTCGCGGAGGCGATCCTTCTGCGGGACTGCCGAGGCCTCGTCCGGGCTCGCGCGCACGATGGCCGCGGCGGCCTCGAGGTCGTTGGCGAGGAGGAAGCCGACGCGGTCGGCGGTGAGGTCGACGGCTGCGGTCCAGCGCTTGAGGTCGAGCTCGGGCGCCGACGCCAGCAGCTTGTTCACGTGGCTGCGCAGGACCTCCTGTTGCGGCCCGGCGAGGTGCTGCTGGATGGCCCGCATGTGCTCTTCGACCTGCGAGGAGAGGTCCGCCGGGATCGGGAACTGCGCGACCTGCGTCTTGATCGCTGCGAGCAGCCACGCGCGCAGACCCGAGCCCGTCGGCACGAGCAGCCGCAGGAACAAGCCGCCGCGGAAGTACGCGAGGTGACGACCGCAGAGGAACGCCAGAACCTGCGGGGGCGCCGAACCGCGCGCGGCCTTGCCGAGGCTGATCGCCGCCGGAGAGCTGAACACGTAGCCGAGCGCGCCCGGATCTTCGTCCCGGTAGTAGACGTCGGGCAGCGCGATGCGCGTCGCCTGGGCGGCGTACCAGAGCGTACGGGCCATGTCGGCCTCGTCCTTCTCGGCGTCGCGCTTCTTGGTGGGGTCGAGCTTGAACGACGCGAGCGGTTGGCTCCGGACCGCGAAGACTGCCGGCGCGACCGCCGTGAAGATCTGCGTGAGCAGAGGGTCTTGCTCGGGGTGCTGGATGTGCCCTTGCCAGAGCTCGTCCGTGAGGACCTCCTTGATCGCGGCGGGCTGGCGGCGGCGGTGCTTCTTGAAAAAGCCCTCCTCGTCCGGCTCGGCGTTCTTGAGCATCGTGAGCGCCTGGCACACACACCAGCTCTCGTCGGGCTTCTTGGCCTCGGTGTAGAGCTTGCGCAGGGCCTGGTAGCTCTCCACGCGGTACGGATTGGCCGCGAGCAGTTGCTGGTGCACGCGCACCGACTGCTGGAAGAATTTCTTGGGCTCCTTCGCGAAGATCTCCGCGAGCTGCTCGGCGCGCCGTCGGTTCTCCGGCTCGAGCTTCTGGGCCCTCTCGAAGGCCTCGACCGCATCGACGGGGCGGCCCAGGCGATGCTTGAGCAGCTCGCCCAGAGAGTCCCAGAGGTGCGCCTGCTCGATCGCCGTCGCGCTCGACTCCGTGCGACGAAGCTGGTCGCGGTAGGCCTTCTCGAGGCGCGCCCAGTCCTGCTTCTGCGTCAGCGCCGAGACCAGGCCCTCGAAGGCCTTGCCGCCCGCGCTCAGATCGAGCGCCTGCTCGTAGTAGTCGGCCGCTTCGTCGAGACGGCCGAGCTCCATGTGAGAGATCGAGGCCGCGGTGTTGTAGTACTTCGAGAGCTGCGCCCGATCGGTGACCAGCTCCGCGATGCGCAGGATGACCTCGACGAGCTTGCCCCAGTCCTTCGTCTCCGAGTAGACGGCCATCAGCTTGGAGAGGAGGTTGCGGTCGTCGCCCCTGAGCTCGAGGGCCGCGACGTAGCTCTTGCCGGCGCGCCCCTTGTCGTGGAGCTTGCCGAGGAGGACATCGCCCTGCTCGACGAGCAGGTCGAAGCGCTCGCCGTCCGGCGCGACGTCGATGCGGCGCTTGAGCGTGGAGACGACCTTCTCCCACTCGCCCTTGCTCGCGAAGAGCTCCTTCAGCGAACGGAGGGGCTCGGGCTGTCCAGGCAGGAGCTGCGCGGCTTCTTCGAGGAAGGTCCTGCCCTCCTCGGCCTGCTCGCTCCGGCGGAGCGCGTCGCCGAGCCGCCACACGATGCGGCCACGGTCGGCCCCCAGGAGCTCCTTGCCGCCCTGCTTGAGGAGGTCGCGGTAGAGCTCAGCCGCCTCGTCCGCGGCGCCCGCATCGAAGGTGACCTCCGCGACGCGCTCGAGCACCTCACGGTCGCTCGGCGCGAGGCTCGTGGCGTTGAGGTAGGCCCGCTGCGCCTTGTCGAACTGCTGCACCCGGCGGAGCGCGTCGCCGCAGCGCAGGCAGGTCGCGAGCGCATCCTCGGAGCTCATCTCGCTCGTGCGTGCGAGCAGCGGCTCGTAGAGCCGCGCGGCTTCGGCGAAGTCGCCCGCGTCGAACGCGAGGTCACCGAGCCCGCGCGCCGCCGGCGTGCACGTTGCGTCGAGCTCGAGGGCCCTCTTGTAGGCGTCCTTGGCGCCGCTCTCGTCCTTGAGGCGATCTCGGCGGAGTGAGCCGAGCTCGGCCAAGAGCTGCGCCTTCTTGCTGGCTCCCTCGGTGACCTCGATCTCGCGCTGCAACAGCTCTGCGGCGCCGTGCGCATCGCCGCGGCTCGCATACACCGCGCGCAGCGCCGAGGCGGCGTTCGGGTCGTCCTTGTTGGTGTCGAGGGCGAGCTTGTACTGCGCGATCGCGCCGTCTTTGTCGCCGCCCTCCTCGAGGATCCGACCTGCCCGCACGTAGAAGTCGGCCTTCTTCGTCTTGTCGCTCTCGGCCTCCGCGAGCTTGCGCACTGCGTCGACCGCGGCGTTCTTGTCTCCCGACTTCGCCTTGAGCCGCGCGAGAAGCTCGAGCGCCTCGGGGTGATCCGGCTTCACGGCGAGCACGCGCTCGGCCATGTGGGTGGCGCGCTCGGGCGCTCCGACGTCGACGGTGAGCACCCGTGCCGCCTGGAGCAGCAGGTTGATCTTGCGCGCTTCGTCGCTCGAGGCGAGGGCGTGACGCTCGAGCGTCGTCGCGAGGTCGTCGAAGCGCTGGAGCTGTCGATACACGCGCGCGAGCGCCGCGTTGGCGGCGTCGTGGCCCGGCTCGATCGCGACGATGCTCTCATACGCGCTCGCGGCCGCCTTGTGATCGACGAACTCTTCTTCCTGGATGCTGCCGAGGCGCTCCCAGATGCCGATGCGCTGTCGCGGCGTCGCGACCGTCTCGAGCTGTGTCTCGAGGTTCTTGAGGAGCGCGTCGTAGCGACCGCGCTGCGCATAGATGCGCTCGAGGCCCTTGAGTGCGGGCACGAGCCTGGGAGATTCCGTCAGCGCCGCCTCGTACTGCGTGGCCGCCTCATCGAGCTTGCCCAGGCGATCCTCGAACACCTCCGCGAGGGCGCACAGCGTGTCGGCGCGCTCTGCGCCGCGCTGCCCCTGCGCCTTCCTCTCGAGGAGCTTCACGAGCCCGTCCCACTCCTTGCGCTCGCTGTAGAGCATCTCGAGGGCCTCGGAGGCCTTCGGGTGCGCGGCGTCGTCCGCGAGGATCTGCTCGTAGAGATCCGAGGCGCGCTTTCCGTCGTCGAGGCGTCGGTGGAGGATCTCGGCGGCTTCGGCCTTGAAGTCACGCGCCTTCGTCGGGCTCGCCACCTCGGCCCGCTTGAGCAGGATCGCGGCGAGCTCCGGATAGCTCTGCGCCTTGCGGTAGAGCGAGACGGTTCCGTCGAGGGCGTCTTCGCTGGCCGGATCGAGCGTGACGGCCTGCGAGTAGCAGGGCAGGGCGAAGTCCGGGCGGCCGAGCTCCTCGGCGTACCAGCGGCCCATGAGCACGTACATCGCGACCTTGTCGGCGAGACCATCCGCCGCCGCCACGGCCTCGTTCAGCGCACCGATCGCCTCGTTCCAGCGCTCGTTCCGGCCCTTGGCGAGGCGCTCGATCGCCGAGACGGTCGTCGCGTGCCGCGGATCTTCCGAGAGCGCCTGCACGTACGCGACGTAGGCGTTGTCCTCGTCCTTGAGCTTGGTCTCGTAGGTCTCCGCGATCTCGCGCAGCACCGCCGCGCGATCCTGCGCAGTCTTCTCCCGCTCGACCTTCTCGAGCAGGAGCTCGACGAGGCCCTCGGCGTCACCCGACTGACGCTTGAGCTCCTCGAGCCCGGCCCGCGCGATCTCGTCCTCGGCGTCGAGCTCGAGCAGCTTCTTGTAGAGCGCCTCGGCCCCCGCGTGGTCCTGCGCGTCGCTCTCGAGCAGTCGCGCTGCACGGAAGAGGAGGGCCTTCTTGGCCTCCTTGTCCTCGACCTTGTCGGCTGCGGCGACGAGCGTGTCGGTCGCGAGAGCCCACTCCTCCGCGGGCGCCGCGATGCGCTCGAGCGCAGCGGCGAGCTCTTCGTCTCCTGGCTTGCCGAGCAGCGCGGCCTTGGCCGCGTCGAAGGCCGCCTGGTCGAGCGCTTCCTTCTTCCGGGCCGCCGGTGGCAGCGAGACGCGGCCGATCCCCTCGAGCGCCTCGCGGAGGGCGCTCGCGCTCGCGAAGCGCTCGGTCGGGCTCTTGGCGAGCGCGCGCAGCACGATGGCGTCGAGGTCCTTGCTGACCCAGCCCCGCGGCGCGACCGACGAGGGCGCCTCGGGCTCGGTCGTGAGGTGATGCGCGAGCACCTCGAACGCCGACTCCCCCGAGAACGGAGGCTTTCCCGTGAGCAGCTCGTAGAGCATCGTGCCCGCGGCGTAGATGTCCGCGGACGGCACCGCACGCCCGAGCCGCGCGTGCTCGGGCGCGATCGCCTTCGCGGTGCCGGCCACCGGGAACACACCGGCTTGTCCGGCCGCCGCGGGCGCGCCGTTGCGCGCGACGAGCCGATCGGCCGCCGCGTCGACGAGCACGCCGCTCGGCTCGGTCGGCCCCTGGTCCGAGGAGGGGCGAACGACGAACACGTTCTCCATCTTCACGTTGCCGTGCGCGAGGCCGCGCGCGTGCAGGGCCTCGAGCGCCGCGAGCACGCCACGCACGATCGGCCGCGCCTCGTTGAAGTGCATCGGGCCCGTGCGGGCGATGCGCGCCCCGAGCAGCTGTCCTTCGACGTAGCTCGTCGCCACCCAGGGGCGGCCGTCGGCGAGCACGCCGCTCGCGAGCACCTTGGCCAGACCCTTGTCGTCGAGCTGCGCGAGCGCGCGCTGCGCGACGAGCCATCGGCGGCCCGCGCCCTTGTCCCTGGCGTGCACGAAGCGCACGACCTTGAGCGCCGCGCGCTCGCTGCCTTTCTCGGCCAGGTAGGTCACGCCCACCCCGCCTTCGCCCAGCTTCTTCAGGACCTTCCACCCCTCGAGGGTCGTCCCGGAGGCGAGGTCTTCGCCCGAGGTGGCCTCGAGATCCTTGACCCCCTTCTTCGAGAAGACCATCGCGTCGAGGAGGGCCGCGGTCGATCCCTCGTCGCTGACGCGCTCGACGAGCGCGCGTGCGAAGGTCGCCTTGCCCGCCGCACCGCCGACGTCGTCGGGCGCGAGACCGAGAAGGGTCGATGAAAGCGTCTTGAGCTCGTCGAGCTCGAAGAGGCGCTCGAGCTCGCTCCGCAGGTGTTCGGAAGTAGCGTTCATGATCTCTCGGCTCGACGTGGGAGGCCTCGCGCCCTCGTTCGGGGGCGACGCGCCTGGGGAAAAGGGGGGCGGGAATCCTACATGTCAGGCCCCGTGAGGCCAAGGCCATCACGGTGGCCCGCAGCAGGTCCGATCCATCACGCCGCGTGTTGCGCGAGCGGAAGCGGCGGGGCACAACCGCGCCCGCATGAGCACCGTACGTTTTCTCCCGTCGGGCTTCGAGACGCAGGTCAAGGTCGGCACCGCCCTGGTGGACACCTGCGACGAGCATCCCGAGGCCGAGGTCCCGTTCTCCTGCCGCTCGGCGAGCTGCGGCACGTGCCGCGTCCGCGTGAAGGAGGGCATGCCGCTGCTGTCGACCGCCGCGGACGACGAGCTCGACGTGCTCGGGGTCTTCGGCGACGGCAAGGACGTCCGCCTCTGCTGTCAGATCCAGGTCAAGGGCGAGGGCCGGATCGTGCTCGAGGTCGTCGAGCCGGAGTGACGGGTCAGCCCGGGCTCGTCCTGACCATGCGGAGGTACATCTGCGCCGCCTTGTGGTCGGGCTCGATCGCGAGCGCCTGCTCCCACGCCTTCACGGCCGCTGCGCTGTCGCCCTTCGCCAGCATCGTGACCCCGAGCGCGATCCACGCCGGCACGTAACGCGGCCGCGTGGAGACCGCCTCCTCCAGCTCGAACTTCGCCGCGTCGAGGTCGCCCGACTGCCGGTAGAGGTTCGCGAGGCGCAAGCGGAGGTCGGCGAAGGTCGGGCAAAGGAGCACCGCCTTGCGCAGCTCGTGCTTGGCGTCGGGGATCAAGCCGACGTCGACGTACGCCTGGGCGACCTCCGCGTGCAGGTTCGCGATCTTGCCCTTCACGAACGGATCGAGCTTGCCGGGCGACTCGGCCCCCTTGGCGAGCGCGGCCTGGTAGATCTTCTTGGCCTCGTCGTAGCGGCCGAGGTCGTTGTAGGTGACCGCGAGGTTGAGCGCCGCCTCGGTGTAGTTCGGGTTGATGGCGAGCGCCTCCTCGAACATCGCCTGCGCCTCGGAGAGGCGGCCGGCGTCGTGGCAGATCACGCCGAGCATGTTGTGCACGTCGGCGAAGCGCTCCGGTCGCTCGAGCGCCTGGCGCAGGTAGGGCTCCGCCTTCTCGAACTCGCGCTTCTCGTAATGCTCGCGACCGAGGGTCAGGAGCTGCTTCGTGCGTTCATCCATGCGTGGGTCTCGTGCTCGTCGGCTCGTCTCGTGAGGTGACGCGCCGCGAGGGCGCCCGAAGGATAGCGCGTCCCATCCTCGCGGATCCAAGAGCTTGCGGACTCGCTCCTGAACGGCCATTCATGAACGCCGATTTCTTCTGGCTTCGCTCTCTCTCGCGCAGGATCCGCCCATGACCGCCCGCGTCCGACTCGGCGACCTTCTCGTCGCCTCGAACATCCTGACCGAGGCCCAGGTCGCCGAGGCGCTCGCGAAGCAGAAGGAGACCGGGTTGCGTCTGGGCGAGACCCTCGTGGCCCTCGGCCACGTGACCGAGCTCCAGGTCGCCCAGACGCTCTCGCACCAGCTGAGCGTGCCTTGGGTGAACCTCCACCACGTCAACTTCTCGCGCGAGCTCCTCAGCCTCGTGTCGGCGGACGTGGCGGAGTCCGCGCGCGTCGTGCCGGTCTACGTGCGTCGCGTGCGACAGCAGGGCGACGTGCTCTTCGTCGCGACCGACGACCCGCTGAACGAGCCAGGTCTGCGCGCGGTCGCCGAGCACGTCGGGTTGCCCGTCAAGGCGATGGTCGCGAGCGCGCTCGACCTGCGCAACGCGCTCCGCGTGTACTACGGCCGGGAGGTGGCCGTGCCTGCGCCGCTCGCCTCCGCGCCCTCTTCGGAGGTCGAGTACGAGATCGACGTCGCGTCGGTCGTGCACTCGCTGCGACCCGACACCGCGAGCCCCGAGCCCGCGCCGGGCCCGGCCTCTGCGCCGGAGGCCCCGGTCCAGCCCAAGCGCACCGCCTCGGAGACGATCGACGCGTCGCCCGCCTCTGCCGGAGATGCAGCATGGGCGCCCGCCGGTGCCAGCGACGCGGGTTCCCCCCCCGCCGAGCTCGCCAAGACGACGCGCCCTCTCAAGCCGCGTCCCTCGGCGGCGCGGCCGCGCATGATGACGCTGACCCTCCTCGACGGGACGCAGGTGAAGCTCCCCGCGCCCGGGCCGAAGACGGACGAGCCGAGCCCCGAGCATCGCCTCACCTCGCGCGACCTCATCCGGGCGCTGCACCTCCACGCGGAGGGCAAGGATGTGTCGGCCGTCCTCCACGACGCGCACTGGGAGACACTCTTTGCGGCGCTCCTCTCGCTGCTCCTCAAGAAGGGCCTCGTGGCGGACTGGGAGTTCGTCGAAGAGTGGACCAAGGCACGGCAGAAGAGGGGCCCGTGATGGGCTCTCGGGCGCGCCTCTTCGCGACGCGGCGGCTCCCGGTCGACCCCGCAGAGGTGCTCGGCCAGGACATCTTCGTCACGAGCTTCGAGAGCGACCGACCTCCGACGAGCGAGGAGCTGCTCGAGTCGGCCCGTGGCGCGTCCGGCCTCGTGACCCAGGTGAGCGACCGCATCGACGCGGGCGTGCTCGATCGCCTGCCCGGGCTGCGCGTCGTCGCCCAGATGGCCGTGGGCTACGACAACGTCGACGTGAGCGCATGCCGGGCGCGGGGCGTTCAGGTCACCCACACCCCCGATGCCCTGACCGAGTCCACCGCGGAGCTGGCGCTCGGTCTGCTCCTGGCCGTCGCGCGCCGTTTCCACGAGGGCGAGCAGCTCGTGCGCCTCGGCGCCTGGCGAGGCTTCTCGCCCACGCTCCTGCTCGGTCGAGAGCTCGCGGGGCGCACCCTGGGCATCGTCGGCTACGGACGCATCGGTCGGGCCGTCGCGGTGCGGGCGCGCGCCTTCGGCATGCGGGTCGTGGCCTCGACGCGACGAGACGCGCCCTTCGCGCCCGACGGGGTCGCCTCGCACGTCCCCTTCGCGCGTCTGCTCGCAGAGAGTGACTTCGTCTCGCTGCACTGCCCGGCGACCGCGAGCACGCGTCACCTCCTCGGCGAGGAGGAGCTCGCGGCGATGGCGCCGGGCACGCTGCTCGTGAACACCTCGCGCGGCACGGTCGTCGACGAGGCGGCGCTCGTGCGCGCCCTCGAGCGCCGCCATCTCGGGGGCGCGGGTCTCGACGTCTTCGAGCGCGAGCCCGCGGTGCACCCGGGCCTTGTCGGGAGAAGCGACGTCGTGCTCCTGCCGCACCTCGGCAGCGCGACCACCGAGGCCCGCGCCCGGATGGCCGTGTGCGCGCTCGAGGACGCGGCGCGCGTCGTGCGCGGCGAGCGCCCGCGGCATCCCGTCCCGGAGTAGCCGGAGCCCGTCAGCGGCCGTGCAGGGAGGCGGCGTCCTCGACGAGGCCGCGGGCCACGTGGTCGAGCACCACGCGGACGCGTGGGGTGTCCTTCATGTCCCGGTGCACGGTCACCCAGATCGGTTCGCTCGGTGGATCGGGCATCGGGAGGTGCACGAGGCTAGGCTCGGCGTCGCCGATGTAGCGCGGCAGCACCGCGATGCCCGCACCCTGGCGACACGCTGCGAGCAGCGCCATCGAGAGGTCGCACACGAGCGCGGGTCGAGCGCCGCCGCTCAGCTGATCGAGCCAGCGCGCATCGAGCGCGCCCGCCTTCTTGCCGCGCGCGGGCGCCTCGCTCGAGAGCAAGGGGTGCTCTCGCAGCTCGCTCGGCTTGCGAAGAGGCCGCCTCGCGAGGTAACCGCGGCTCGCGTAGAGGCCGTGCCGGAGCGAGCCGATGCGCCGGACCACGAGGCTCTCGTGGGCGCTCTTGAACATCCGGACGGCGAGATCCGCCTCGCGCCGGGCGAGGTCGAGCACTGCGCCCGTCGAGGAGAGCTCGATGCCCAGGCCGGGGTGCACCTCGCGGAGCGTCGCGAGGCGAGGCGCGAGCCAGAGGCACCCGAAGGTCTCGGGCGCGGTGACGCGCACGACACCTTCGATCGTGCTCTTGCGCGCGTGCACGCCGCGCTCGAGCGCGATCGCGGCGTCCTCCACCGACCGCATGTCGGGCAAGAGCCGCTCGGCGTCCGCGGTCGGGACGTAGCCCGCGCTCGTACGGGTGAAGAGCCGGACACCGAGGTCCGTCTCGAGCGCCTCGACGCGCCGGCCGACCGTCGTGTGATCGACGCCGAGGGCCTTGGCGGTCTTGGCGAGCGAGCCCGCCTTCGCCAGCGCGAGCACGTAACGCACGTCGTCCCAGTTCATCGCCGACCTCCGGTGCAGTGCATTCTTGCACGATCGCCGGGTGTCATCGTGCGTTTCCGCGCAGGTGAGGTCATGCCCAGGACGGAGTCGACCGCGGGTCGGTCTCTCGACCGCTGGCCAGGAGGCGTCGGCGATCGGGCATGTCCGCGCGTGTGCCCTCAGGCCATGAGCTCGTCGATCGCGTCGGTCACGGCGAACTGCTCGAGGCCCCAGGTCGTGCCCGTCCAGCCCAGAGCCCGCAGACAGGTCAGCGGCACGCGCGGGGCCGCGGCGCCCTCGAGGCGTACGTGCCGACCATCGCGGTGCAGGATGCCCCCTCCGTTGCCGCCGATGAAGAGCGGGAAGTCGTCGAAGGAGTGGTTCTGGCCGCCCGAGACCTCGGAGGTGCCGAGGACGATCGCGTTGTCGAGGATCGTCCCGTCGGCCTCGGGGATCGCGCGGAGCGCGCGCAAAAAGTCCCCGAAGCACGTGGTGAAGTAGCCGAGCCCCGCGAGGGTCGAGGCGTCGTAGCCGACGTTGTGCTCGTACTCGTGGAAGCTGGTGGGTGCGCCGTTGTGGATGAGCCCGGCTGGGAAGATGTCCGGATAGCCCGAGTGTGAGGCGGGGCTCGAGAACTCCATCGAGAGCACCCGGGTCAGATCGCACGCGAACGCCATCGCGCCGAGCTCGGCCATGAGGCGCGCTCGCGCTCGGTACGACTCGGTGCCCACGGGCGCAAGGGGCATCACGCACGCCTCGCCCACCGCCCCCGTGCCGGCGGTACGCACGCGCCGCTCGAGGTCGCGCACCGCATCGAGGTGATGCTCGAGGCGCATGCGATCGGAGCCGCCGAGGCGGGCATCGAGCGAACGTGCGTCGGAGAGCACGGCGTCGAGCACGCTCGCTCGCGCGAGATCCTCGGCGGTGGGGCCCGCGCTCATCACACCGCCGGCGAACAGGCGCGCGAAGACCTCGGCAGGATCGTAGGTGGGCTCGTTGAAGAGATAGGGACCCCGATGGGACGTGTAGCGCACCGCCGTGCCTGGTCCGGCGACGCCGTGCAGCGGCGTGACTGCGAGCACCATCGATCGATGCAGCGGTGTGCCGACGACGTCGGCCGCGACCTCGTCGACCGACGCCGTGGGCACGGTCATGAAGTCCCAGTCGTTCGACATCGACGCGTACGCGGGATCGATCAGCGGGTTGCCGCCGGTGAGGATGCCCGCGGCTCCCTCCACGTGCGGGTTGTTCGCGCCACGCACGGCAAGACGGGTGCCCGAGATCACGTGCACCCGGTCTTCGAGCCCCGCCAGACCCGCCAACAGCGGGTTCGTTCCAGACGTCCAACCCGCTCCGAGCGTGCCGGGCGCCCAGTGGCCTGGATGGGTGCCGTTGCCCCAGAACCACGACGCGAAGCGCTTGGGCAAGGCCGCCCCGTCGGCGAGCGCGGTGCCGCCGAGGTTCGTCATGGCGTCGAGCAGCGGCAAGCCCAGACCGGCGACGGCCCCGCTCGCGAGCGCCCCTCGCAGCATCGTTCGACGAGAGAGCACGCGTCGTCCGCTCATGGCGCCATCTCCTCGGCACGGACCCAGGCGTTTCGGAAGAGCTCGCTCTCGAGGGTGCGATGCCACATCGAGCGCACGTCGTCGCCGTCGGCCGCGAGCGCCTCGATCGCGGGGTGGTCGGCTGGCGCGGTCGAGCCTGCGGCGAACGCGAAGAGCCGCGAGGCCATGCAGGGACCGAGGATCGGATGCTCTGCGAGGGCGCGACCCAGGCCGACCGCGTCCTCGAAGTCCGCGCCATCGAGCTCGCCGCTCGTATCGATCGTCAGCCCGTTCTGGAGCAGACGATGCGCGCCGATCTCGTCGAACTGCTCGAGGCCGAGGCCGATCGGATCCATGTAGCGATGACAGCCCGCGCAGGTCTCGCTCGCTTGGTGTGCAGCGACCAGCTCGCGCGTCGTGACGAGGCGCCCCTCGATGCTCTCCGGGAGCTGGGTCGAGACGGAGGGCGGCGGCGGTGGGATGTCCTGGCAGAGAAGGCGCCGCCGCACGAAGAGGCCGCGAAGCGCGGGGGAGGTCTTCCCCGGATACGCATGCAGCGCGAGGAAGCCAGGCTGCGTCAGCACACCCGCGCGCGGACCCGTCTCGGGGAGCTCGATCCGCGTGAGGGTCGGGCCGAGCGTGGAGGGCTCGAGATCCAGGAGGGGCGCGAGCGTCGCGTCGGCGAACGTGGTGTGCGTGGTGAACATCGCGCGGAAGCCGTCTTCTTCGAGCGCGGTGGCGCCCGTGCGCACGAGCTGTTCGCGCATGGGCCCCCGAAGCCGATCGAAGTCGGGATGGAGTACGGGATCCCGCTCCAGCGTCGTGAGCCCGTCGACCTCGAGCAGGTCGGCGACGAACGCTTCGAGCCCCACGCGCGCCCGCGGGTCCTCGAGCATCCGATCGATCGTGCGCGAGAGGCCCTCGTCCGTCGTCAGCTCGCCGCGCTCGGCGGCAGCCAGGAGCGGCTCGTCGGGCGTCGTGCCCCACACCAGGTAGGCGAGCCGGGTCGCCATCTCGAGGCCGCTGTAGCGGAGCCGACGGCGGTCGCTGCTCTCGGGGTCGTCCTGTCCGATCTCGACGCGGTAGAGAAAGTGTGGGGACTGCAGGATCCCGGAGAGCGCATGTTCGACGCCCCGCCACGGGTCGCCGAGCGAGTTGCCGAGGCTCGTCGAGAGCTCCGTCCAGCGCGCGATCTCCTCGGTCGTGAGCGCTCGCCGGTAGGCGCGTCGTCCCACGCGCGCGACGAAGCTGTTCGTGCACGGGTCCTCGCTCGCGGCCACGGGCGTGCAGCCGACCACCTCGAGGCGACGGCTCGGATCGGCGATCGCCCACGCGGCCGCGTCGCGTGCGCCTGCTTCGTAGCTCTCCACCGTCGTAGGTGAGAAGCCTCCGCGGGCGGCAGCGATCGAGGTGGCCCACTGTCCGAGCGGCGCGATGGGCGCATCGTCGTGCTCGCCCGCGCGCAGCCCCAGAACGTCCCGCACGCTCGCCTCGTACTGTGCGGGCGTCAGCGCGCGCAGCCCCGCAGGAGCAGGCTCGAGCGGATAGAGATCCGTCTCGCGCACGACGTGCCCGCCTCCTCGCGGGCCCCCATCGAGCGAGCCGACACACCCCGGCAGCTGCGCTCCGATCGCAAGCCCGAGCGCCACGCCACGGCCACCGCGACGTCGGGCGCGAGAGAGTACGCTCGCACTGCGCATGCTCCGAGGGTGCCAGAACCGAGCCTGACGGCATAGACCTCGACCGAACGCGCGTGGCGCACCTACGGCGCCGGGAGACGGAGATGGAATCACGTTCCCGCCGAGCGCACTGCGAGCTGCCCTCCGCCTGACGCACCGACCGCGAAGTGTCAGGCTCGCCGCATGAGCCCCACTTGGACCAAGCTCTCCGGTGCGTTGCGCCGGGCGTCTCTCCCCCTCGCGCTCGCGGCGATGCTCGTCACCCCGGCGCTCGCCCTCGCCGTCGATCTCACGAGCGGAGGCGGCTTTCTCTTCGACATCCAGGACGACCTCGGCGGCTACCTGAGCAACGGCACCTCCGACGCCTATGACTCCTGCTACTTCCTCGACGTCGGCGGCACCCGCTACGCCCCGCGCGGAGCAGGCGTGGTCTCCGCCGACGGTCGCACCGTCACGTTGTCCAGCGCGACGCTCGCCGGGCTCACCGTGCGCCGTGTGGTGTACGTGCCCGCGTCGGGCGGCGACTGGGCGCGCTACCTCGAGGTGCTCGAGAACACCGGCGCGACCGAAGTCACGACGACCGTGCGGATCAGCGGGAACCTCGGCTCGGACGGCGGCACCATGCTCGTGGCGACCTCTTCGGGCGACGGCGTGCTCGACCCGAGCGAGCGCTGGTTCGCGACCGACGACGCGGACGGAAGCGGCGACCCCTCGCTGGTGCATCTCTTCCAAGCCGGCGCGGACGCTGGCGCGCCGATCGACGTGCGCACCGTGAGCCAGACGGACGACGACATCGACTGGACCTTCGACGTCACCGTGCCGGCCCGTGGGCGCGCCGTCGTCGTCACCTTCGCGATCCAGTCGCGGACGCAGGCCGCCGCCCAGGCCGAGGCCGCCCGCTTGCTCGAGCTCCCCGACGACGCGTTCGCCGGCATGGAGGAGTACGAGGCCGATCTCGTGAATTTTCCGCCGCGCACGGTCCTCACCGACTGCGCGGGCGCGCGCGTCGGCGCCCGCTGCGACGATGGCTTCTTCTGCACGTTGCGCGACCGCTGCACCGCGACGGGGACGTGCGTGGGCACGGGTGATCCCTGCGACGACGCGGACGCATGCACGCTCGACTCCTGCCTCGAAGCGACCGACGCCTGCACCAACACGAGGACCCCGGATCGCTGCGTGATCGGCGGCGAGTGCGTGGCCAACGGGACCGTTCATCCCGCCTATCCATGCCTCTACTGCGATCCGACGCGCAACGCGATGGATTGGTCGACGCGCACGGAGGGCGCCGTGTGCGGTGTGGGCTCGTGCACGGCCGGACGCCTCGTGCCCGAGGCGACGTGCTCGAGGACGGGGCAGTGCCTGCGGGCCGAGCCCGAGCCGTGCGCGGTAGGCTACTGCGCCGACGGCGCGCGCTGCGCCTCGATGTGCGAGGACGACAGCTGCCCGGGCGACTCGTACTGCGGGCCGCGCGGCGAGTGTGAGCTGCCGCGCGCGGATGGCTCGAGCTGTCTCGGCGACACGCAGTGTCAGTCGGGCCATTGCGTCGATCGCATCTGCTGCACCGAGGCGTGCACGGAGACCTGCCGCTCCTGCATCGTCCCCGGCGCGGTCGGCACCTGCACCGACGCGCCGGCGATGACCGACCCCGACGCGGAGTGCCCCGGTGGCTTCTGCGATGGAGAGGGCGCGTGCGGTGTCCTCGACGGGGGCGCGCTGCTCGACGCTGCGGTCGTCCCCGACGCGGGCGTCACCCCGGACGCAGCGGTCGTGATCGACGCGCAGACGACGATCGACGCGTCGCTCGCGAACGACGCGGCGGTGGAGCGTCCGGGCTCCGGCGGCTGCGCGGTGGCCCCGCGGCGCGCGAGCGACGTCTGGCTCGCGGCGCTCGGGCCCCTCGCGATCTGGGCGGTGCGCCGACGGCGCGGGCAGCGCGGCTGACGATTCAGGGGAGAGCAGGCGCGTCGGTCGCCTCGAACGCGTCGGTCGCCTCGAACGCGTCGGGTGCCCGCGCATCGGGCGTCGGTCCCGCGTCGCCAGCGTCGAGGTTGGCGTCGAACCTCGCGACATCCTCCGGGATGCCTGCGTCGGGCAGCTCCTGCCCGCGCAGCCGCAAGGCTCGGATCTCGGCCACGACGGCGCCCACTTCGTCGCCGAGCGTGCGGCACACGGCGGCCTCGAGCCACTCGTGGAAGAGCGCGTTCTCCTCCCCGCTGATGACGTGCGAGACCCCTTCGAATTCGACGAGATCGACGTCGAAGCCACGCTCGCCGAGGCGCTCGAACATCGCGCGCGTCGGCCCGAGCGGGATCACCGAGTCCGCCGTCCCGTGCATCGAACGCACCCGCGGGGACGCGAGATCGTCGCGGCGGTAGAGCGGCTCGATCGGAGGCGGAAGCCAGCTCGCCAGGGGAAAGGCGTATCCCACGAGGTCGTCGTGGTGGAGCGCGAGCGCCAGCGTGAGGAGCCCTCCCTGCGAGAAGCCCGAGACGACGAGGCGCCCCACCGTCGGTCGCTCGGCGGCGAGCCCCCGCAACATCGCCGCCAGCCGCGACGCGGTCTGGAAGAGCGTCGCCGAGAGACGGTCCACGAGCCCCTGACCCACGTAGACCGGGAGCCATTGGTAGCCGTTGCCGAGACGATCGGGCGCCTGCGGGACGATCACGCGCACCGCGTGCGTCAAGCCGAGGAAGGGCCCTCCCGGGATCTGCGCGGAACCGCCCCGGCCGTGGATCATCACGAGCATCGGCAGCGGGTCGTCGAAGTCCGCGTCGCCGATCACCACCTCGATGTAGTAGTGGCCGTCGCGAGAGCCCTGCCGGGCTCGGTAGCCGAGCTCCTCGATCGGCGGTGGCAGCGGCGGTCCGGCGTCGATCGCGGCGTCGGCTGGGCTCGCGTCGAGGCCCGCGTCGAGCCGGAGGCCTCCATCGACGAGCGCGCGCTCGGCGCCCCCGGCGATCGGCGGCCACGCGCCGAGCGTTCCCTCCTCCGTCTCCCCTTGGAGGGCTTCGGCGATCGGGCGCGCCTCGAGGTTGCGCAGCTCGAGGCGGCTGTCTTTCCAGAGCCTCCACGCGAGCGCCCCCGAGACCACGACGAGCAGCGTGGACACGACGAAGAGCGCGGTTCGCTCGGGGCGCACGGTTGGATCCTACGAACCCTGCGGCGCGCGCGCGTATTTCCTGCGGCGCCAGCCGAGATCGTCCTCGCCGCGGTGGGCGGGACCGATCACCGCGACCTCGCCGCGCGCGCGAGCACGAGCGAGAGCGGCGCGAGGAGGAACGCCAGACCGACGCCCACGGAGGTCACGAACCCGAGCGCCCGGAGCGCGGGATGCGCGCTCATCGCGAGCAGACCGAAGGAGAGCACGGTCGTCGCACACGCGAGGAGGATCCCGACCATCGTCGTCGCGGGACCTTCCTCGGCGTGCCGCTCCTCGAGCAGGAAGACCGCGTAGTCCTCGCCCATCGAGAGGACGAGCAGACATGCGACGAGGTGCATCAGGTTCGCCTCGCCACCGAGGAGCGCGACGAGCGCCAGACTCGTGAGCGACGCGAGGAGGGCCGGGGCCACGGCCGCGACCGCGAGCACGGCGCTCCGGTAGCGCGCGAGGCACATGAGGAAGACCACGAGCACCCCCCCGAGCACGAGGAAGAACGCGCGCTCTCGGAAGGTGCGGTAGGCGCCCTCGAGGTAGCGCGCCTGATCGAAGTAGCGCACCCCCTCGAGGCCGCCGAGGCGCGCCGCGAGGGCCTCGTGGTAGCGCACTCCTTCGACGAAGGTCAGGTACGCGACGCGGCGCTCTCCGGTCTCGACCGTGACCTCGGCTCGGAAGGGCGACACGAGCGGACCGAGCGGCGAGGCGGCGAGCGTGGCGGCCTCGAGCGGCGCGGGCGCAGGCGCGGCGAGCGTGTCGGCGAAGGGTCCGAACATCGAGGCCACGAAGCCCTCCCGCTCGAGCACGCCGGAGAGGCGCGCGGGCAGCCCGCGATCTCCCCGGAACACCGCGTCGAGGGCCCGCTGCGTTTGTGCTGCGCGCAGAAACGGTGCGATCGAGCGGTGCCGCGTGAGCTCACCCGCTTCGCGCGCCGCCTCGAGCGCGGCGTTCGCGCGGTCGTTGGCGAGGAGCGCCGCCTCGTCGTCGGTCCCCATGGCCATGACGAAACGCCCCGCTTCTCCTTGCGCGACCCGGCTCCGCACCGCCCGATCTTCGGCCGCGAGCCCCGGGTCGATCTCGTTCATGCGCCGGAGGTCGTCGACGAAGGCGAGCCGCGGCAGGCCTGCGATGCAGAGGGCGATCGCCGCCAGAGGCAGGAGCGAGCCCACGAGCGGGCGTCCGCGCAGGGCGGAGAAGAGCGCGGCCTGGCTCCGCGCGAGCCACCGGTGTACGCGGGTCGGTGCGACGCGCTCCGGCATGAAGGGGGGCACGAGCCAGAGGGTGGCGGCCAGCGAGGCGCCCACGCCGATCGCCGAGAAGACGGCGATCTCGCGCATTCCCGGGAGACTCGAGAAGCCGAGCCCCGCCAGGCCCGCGACCGTGGTGAGCGCGCCGAGCGCGAGGCCCGGGCGGATGTGGGCCATCGTGCCGGCGGCGTCTCCCTTGGGCTCGAGCACGTGCTGGTTCGCGTAATGCGAGATGAAGTCGATGCCCACGCCGAGGAGCGAGCTCCCGAACGCGAGGGTGATCGCGTGCACGCTCCCGTGGAGGAGGCGACACGCGAGCACCGAGGCGACGGTGCCGACGCCGAGCGGGATGGCTCCGAGGAGGAGATAGCGAGGCCCGCGGAACAAGACGAGAAAGAGCGCGACGATCGCGAGGCTCGAGAACGTCGAGATGCGGCTCGTGTCCTCGCGCAGGGCGCGCTCGGTCCGCACCGCGAAGCGCGCGACGCCGGCCTGCGCGAGAGAGACCCCCCGGGCGGCCTCGCCGGCTTCGGCGCGCGCCGCCGCGAACGCATCCTCGATCGCCGCGAGCACGGGCTCTTGGGCCTCGGCGCGGAAGGTGGTGCCGCGGCTCGCCAGCATCACGATGCCATAGCTCCGAGCGCGGCCCTCGGCGTCCTGCTCACGCGCGACGAAGACGCCATCGACGACGTCGAGGCCTGTCGGGGCGCCGTCGGCTCCTCCGGGTCCCGCGGCGGCCGGCGCTCCGCCGGCGAAGGCGCGGAGGAGCGTGGGAAACAGCAGGAGCGGATCCTCGGGCGCGATCCGACGTACGAGCATCGCGGTCGGGCCCGTGAGCTCGCCCCGCAGCGCTCGGGCCCGCGCCTCGAGCCCGGCGTCGCTCGTCAGGGCGCGGGCGGCGTCCTCGTCGCGCGCGGCGAAGGCGAAGCGACGCGGAAAGTAGAGCTCGTAGAACGCGGTCTGTGCGTCCTCGGGCGGGCCCGTGCGAACCCAGGCGATCGTGGGCTCTCGCCGCAACCTCGCCCCGACGGAGCGCGAGAGCGCCGCGGCCAGGTGCGGATCGTCGGTCGGACCGAGGCTGAGGAGGGTCGTCCGCGCGATCTCCGAGTCCGTGACCTCGCGCGCGATCGCCGCGAGCTCGGTGTCCTCGCTCTCGGGGACGAAGTCGGTGAGCTCGGTCCGGAGCGGGAGCCCCCGGAACGCCCAGACGCCGAGAAGCGCCGTCAGAGCGATCGCCACGGTCGCCAAGCCGCGCCGTCTGAATGGTCGTTCATCGCGACCGGGCTCGGGCGGGTTGGCCTCGTCGGTGGAGGACACGGCCTTCTCAGACGCCGCCACGCGCCAGCGTGCGCTCCACGATCCAGAGCAGCATCAGGCCACGCGCGGACCAGGCCACCGTGCGGACCCAGTTGGTCGTGACGAGGCTCGCGTGCGCGTCCGCATCGAAGCCGCGGGCCAGGACCGCGTGCTGCGGCACGGACAAGAAGGCCGTCGCGGCCCACGCGAGCGCGACCAGGCCGAGGCCGATCCACGGCACCACCGCCGGGAGCTCGGCAGGGCGCGCGCCGACCAGGAGCACCGCGCTCACGAGCTCTCCGAGCATCAGCGGGCCGACCACGAGCGTGATCCAGCCCGAGTGCGCGGCGTGGTAGGCCGTGAAGCTGCCGGCGCCCGCCCGCGCGAAGAGCGGATAGGCCACGAGCTGCACCATCCAGATCAGGCCCACCAGCGGCAGCGTCGTGGCGAGCTGTGCGCAGAGTACGTAACGGATCACGAGCGCGCATTCTGGGGCAGGACCCGGCCTGCGAGAAGCATCGCGCTCACCGCGCGAGGTTCGCGTTCACGTACGTGTCCTCGTCCGTCACGTCGCGCTCCACGTAGGGGGCGAGCCAATCCGGCAGGCGGACCTCGGCGTCGGCGCGCTCGAGCTCGACCTCGCAGAGCACGAGGGCCCGATCGGTGAAGACATCGAGCTCCCAGGTGAGGCCCCCCTCCGCGATGGCGTACCGGCGCTTCTCGACGCGCCGGCCCTCGGTCAGCGCCCAGAGCTTGGTGAAGAGCGCGCGGGAGATCTTCTCTTCGATCTCGATCCGCTCGACCCCGCGTCCGAGCTTGATCGTTCGGAAGTACCTCGTCCCCGAAGCGTCGCTCTTTCTCCGGACGCGCTCGAGGATCGCCTCGCCCGGCAGGTAGCCTTGCGCGAGCCTCGCGTAGGGTTTGCCGCGCACGAAGGGGGGCACCGACGTGAGGAGGTACTTGCGTTCGATCTCCACCGGGTGCCCGCCGCGCGCCGCCGCTCTCAACGACGCACACACGCGCTCGATCTCGCGCTCGAGCCGCGCGAGCTCGGGCCCGTCGATCCACACCGCGAGCATCTCGTCGAAGAGCGCCCGCTTCCTCGTCTGCGCCACGCCGAGGAGCGCCAGGAGGCCCGGCTCGGCATCGCCCGGTGCGCCCGCGCCCTCGGCCTCGAGGCCCACGACGAGGCCGACCGCTGTCCGCGCACGCGCGATCGCTGCGGCCTCCACTGCTTGTGAGATCGCGCCCGTGCGCACGGCCAGGTCCTGCAGCTCCCCGAGCAGCTCTTGCAGTCGCTTGAGATCTTTCAGGGCCGGCTCGAGGTCGGGCAGCGCGTCGCGGACGGGCTCGAGCACGTAGCGCAGGCGCTTGCCCACGATGCGCGCCTCGTGCGCGATGGCCTCGTCCTCGAGCGCGCGCACGCGCCGGAGCGTTCGTGCGAGCTCTCCGAGCTCTTCGAGGGCCGCGAAGGCGACCACCTCACCGAAGCTCGCGCTCGCCTGCTCCTCGTGGACCACGAAGCGCACCTCGTAGGTGGACAGATCCTCGGCGAGCTTGGCCAGGAGCGCTTCGAGCACATCGAGCTTCTCGGCGCGGAGCGCGCCATAGACGCGGTCCCGAGACGAGCGGAGGCGCTCGGCCCAGGCGTCCGCGCCCGCCCGCCGCGCGGGCTCGAGCGAGGCACGCTCGGTCTCGAGCCAGGCGAGCTGCACCTCCGCGTCACGACCTTCGCTGGTGAACTGCACGAGCTCGCGAAGAAGCGAGCGGCGCCTCTTGGGGATCGCACCGCGAACCGAGCCGGGGTGCGCGCGCAGCGTGGAGCGGAGGCGTCGGAGCGCGACCCTCAGGTCGTGCAGCGCCTCGACGTCGCTGCCGTCGCGCACGCGGCCGAGGGCCTCGCGCGCCTCTCCGAGCAGCGCCAGCGCCACGCGTCGCACGCCCTCTTCGGCGCGAAGGGTGAGGACGGACATCTCCGCGGTCTACACCACACGCGCCCCGTTGCCTGTGAATTCGTGCTCGGTGCGCGGGGGCCCGGGCCGGTCAGGAAGAGACGGCGCGCAGCGTGACGTTCACGCGGATCTGGTCGGACACCTTGAGACGAACGAGAGGGTTCACGCTCACGTCGTGGTCGGGGAGGTTGACCGTGAAGCTCGCTTGCGCTCGGATGAGGTCCCCCGTGATGCCCTGCGCGCGAAGCTCCTCGCTGGCGGGGATCCAGCGGACCTGCGCCTGCGCGGTCACATCGCGCGTCACGCCGTGAACGGTGAAGCGCCCGCGGATCGTCACGCGGGTCACGTCGCCGGCGGTGAGCGCGGTGGCGCCCTCGACGGAGGTGATCTCGAGGGTCGCGTTCGGGAAGCGCCCTGCGTCGAGCCACCCGGAGCCATGGAGGTGCTCGTCCCGAAGGTCGAGCCCGGTGCGGATCGAAGTGATCGGGACCTGCACCGAGCCGCGTGCAGCCGAGAGGTTGGCGGGGTCGACGCGGAAGGTGCCCGAGACGGTCGAGCTCACGCCCGTGATGCGCTCGAGCGGCGCATCGGAGACGAACTGGATGCGGCTGCCACTCCCGATCTGGAACTCCCGCGCTTGCGCCCCCGCCGCCGAGGCGCTGGCCAGGCCCAGGAACATTGCGACGAGCGACAGCACCCAACGCGCGTGACCAACCAGCATCGTGTTCCTCGAGCCTCGCATCGTCATCTCCTTCTCGCGGAGCTTCCGCGCACTTCCTGGGCTCTACGTAGCCTGACCACGGACGTTACTCGAAGCCGCGCGTGTCCGGTGCGCCAATCGCCTGGCGGCACGGACCGTTCGACGAGAGCGGGCCCACCGGATTCATGATCTCTTCCCGAAGCGCGCTCTCCGCGAAGACGAGGTGGCCTCCGCGGTCGTGCGAGAGCCCGAGCAAGGCGTAGGCCGCTGCGGTATCCGGGAAGGCGGGATCCTCGAGCCACCGGGCTGCGATCGCGCGTACGAGCGCGCGCTCGTCGTCGATCGCCTCGAGCAAGGCCGCGGCGTCCATCCTCGTGTCGCGGCGCCCGCGGAGCCGCTCGAGGCGGGCATCGAGAGTGCTTTCGGCCTCGGTGCGAAGCGCGACATCGACGAGGAGCGCGATCGCGGCGCCACCCCAGTAGACCCGGGCGTACGCGCGCGATGCGTGCATATTCCGCGATTCTTCACGCAGCGTCGCGCCCGTGCCGTCGCGCGCGCCGCGCGCGAGCCCGGCGTCGATCGCGCGCCACGCGTCCTCGGGGCTCTGCATGCCCGCGCGGGCGCGTAGCACCTCTTGCTGGTAGGTCGCGAGGCCCTCCGAGAGCCACGCGTCCTCGCTCGGCACGTAGGGCACGGCGAGGTGTGCGAGCTCGTGCACGAGGGTCCAGTCGGTCTCGAGGCCGCGCGTGGGGGTGGCTTCGACGAAGGCCAGGACCGAGGGGCGGGTTCCCCGGCCCGCCATGCCGAAGAGGACGGGCATCGCGTCACTGCCGGGGGCCGGTACCGCGGTGATCGCCACGTCGTGGGCCATCGCGCTGCCCGTGATCATCGCGCTCGCCAGAGACGCGCGGGCGACCCAGGGCCCGAGGTGTGAGCTCTCGGCGAGGCTCGTGCCGCGCGGCACGACCACCCGCGCGCAGCCGCCCGGCACCTAGAGCGCGCGCACCTCGAGCTCGCCGAACGCCGCATAGCCGACGTACCTGAAGCTGCGCTCGTCGAGGTAGAGCCCCCGCTCGTCCTCGCCGAAGATCGGGCTCACCGCCATTCCCCGAGGCAGCGAGACCGTGACCCGGTGGCGCGCGGTCGGCTGCCAGGGCTCGGCGGCCACCAGGAACGCGCTCGTCGCGCAGGCCACGAGCCCCCGGCTGTGCAGGCAGCCGTTCATCCCGCCGCCGGGCGAGGCCACGTCGAGGACCAGACGCAGACAGTCGCTCGGCGAGAGCGCGCGGGTCGGGATCGCGAGCGCGCCGCGTGCGCCCACGTCGATCGGCTCCTCGGCGCCGTCCGCGCGCACGCGCCGCGCGGAGAGAAGCCGCACGCGGGCCTCGGGGTGGACCGACACGACGCGGTCGGTCCACGGGCCCTCGGAGCAGACCGTCTCGGTGAGACGCCCGAGCCCGGGATCCACGGCCAGCTCGTAGCGTACGGGCGACAGGCTGGCGCCAGCGCCCGCCGCGAGCGGGACCGAGCCGCAACCCGCGAGAGCGACTGCCACGGCCGCCCACGTGCGTCGCGAGGTCACGTCACTTGGGGAGCTTCGCGTCGAAGAAGGCCTTGAGCTTGATCAGGTTCTTCTCCTCGCGGGAGAAGCCGGGCGGCTCGTACGTCTTGGCGAAGCCGCGCACATCGGACACGAAGTTCGACCGAACGCCGGCGTCGCCAAGGATGTCGCCCACCGAGCGTCCGCGCGCGGCGCCCTTGCGCAGGCCCTTCACGTAGGACTCGAGGCGCACGTAGTCCTTGTCGAGGAAGTCGCGCAACAGGTCGCAGTCGTTGGCGAGCGCCGTGAGCGCCTCGAGCGCGTCGGGGCTCGTCTCGCCTTCGCCGTGGACCGCCAGCTCGGCTGCGACCCGGAGCACGAACGCGTCGTCGAGGTAGCCGATGTCGTCGATGCCATCCGGGATGAGATCGAGCGACTTGAACAGGTAGTTGAGACCACCGGCGATCGACTCGCGCGCTGGCTGCGCGACGCCCTCGCTCTCGAGGAGGGCGCCGAGCTTCTCTGCGTCCTCTCCGAGGCTCCGCAGCCAGCCGGCGAACACATCGAGGTACTTGGCCAGCGATTCACTCATCGTTGCATCCTCCGCATCCCGGACCGCCCTGGACCCCGGGAAAGCGCGAATGCTAGCGACTCGTCGGTCGGTCCACAACCGCGGCGAGGGGGGCGTCATCGTCGAGGAAAGCCCACATCTGCCTCCCCTGTGCGGTGCGCTGCTGCCACCGCTCGACGGCCTGCATGCGTAGGAGGCGCTCGGAGAGCGCCATCCGCTGCGGCGAGCCGCGCCATCGCTCGGCATCCTCGGGCGAGGCGAAGCGCCCGACCAACGCGTACGACGTGACCGACGCCGCGCGGGGCCGCGGCAGCTTCAGCACCGAGCACCCCTGGTGCCCCGGGAACTGGAGGGATGCCTCGACCATCTCCTTCACCCACGCCTCGTATCTCTCGATGTTCTCCGAGCCGACCTCGACGTAGGTGACGAGCGCGACCGTGCTCCCCGAGAACACCGAAGCGACCTCGGCGCTCAGGGCCTCGACCGTCGGAAAGCGTTGCTCGGGGTCCGCCGCCATCGCGCGCGCGAGGATGCGTTGCACGTGCGCCGCATGCTCGCCGGCGCGCGCGCCCAGCCCCTCGAGGTCGGCCTCGTCGAACGCCTGCGGCTCCTCGAAGGCGTACCTCTCCGGGGGGCGCCGGAAGGCGAGGAAGAACAGGAGCGCCCCGAGGCCGTACACGTCCGCGCGTGCATCGATGGGCTGACCCAACCGCTGCTCGGGGGCGCTGTACCTCGGAGTGCCCACGCCCGGCGATCCCGGCAGCGATGCCGCGGCCCCGCTCAGCCCCCAGTCGAGCAGGTACACCAGCCCGTGCTCGCCGACCCAGACGTTGCCCGGCTTGATGTCGAGGTGCAGCACGCCGCGCGCGTGCGCGTGCGCGACGGCGCTCGCGACCTTGAGAAAGATCCCGAGCGCGTCCGTCATGGGCAGAGGCTCCGCCTGGACCAAACTCGAGAGAGATCGCCCGAGCAGCCTCGGCATCACGAACCAAGGCAGCCCGTCCTCGTCGACCCCGCCGTCGAGCACCGGGACGACGTGCGGGTGGTCGAGCGAGGCGGTGACGCGCATCTCGGCCAGGAAGAGCTCGCGCTCGAAGTCGCTCGAGGCCCCCACCTGGAGGCGCTTGAGCGCGCAGACGCGATCGAAGCGGTGGTCCTTCACCGCGAACACGTCGCCCATGCCGCCCGAGCCGAGCAAGCCCTCCACCCGGTACGGACCGATGAAGCGAGGGAGCTCCGCCTCCGCGCTGGACCCGGTCAGCGTCGAGTCCAGCCTCGTCCGTGGCTCGCTCCCGGTCATCACGCCCACCTGCGTCGCCTGTGCCCAGGGCGCTTGCCGCGTCGCTCCGACCATCCACCCATCGTACAAGGACGACGGAGCCGTTCCAACACCACCCTCCGGCCAACGCGATTCAGGCGTCGCCGCCGAGCCCCAGCGCCGCGAAAAAGCGCGGGAGCGTCGCGCGCTGCTCGGGCGGCATGTACTCGAAGTTCCGGCCGCGATCGATGATCTCCCAGAAGTCCTTGCTCGTGACCGTCTCGAGCGAGCTACGCACCTGCTCGAGACGCGTCTTGGGCTCCTGCGACATGTCGTCCGCGATCTGCTTGGCGTGCGCCTCGTCGCCGACCGAGAGGTAGTACGCGGCGAGCTTGACCTGCGCCTTGCGGACACCGAGGAGCGCGGACTCCTGCGCCTGGGATCGCAGCGGTCGGTCGAGGTCGAGGAAGTGCTCGAGCATCCGCCCCTCTTCACGGCACGCGTGCTCGTGGGCCTGCTGACAGAGCGAGCTCACGTCGTACGCCACCGTCTCGGTCACGAACACGAGCTTCATGTCGAAGCTGACGTGGCCGTAGTAGGTCATGTGCCGCACGCCCTCGAGCGCGAGCTCGCCGTTGCCGTCGCGCAGCAGCGCCTCCACGAAGAGGCGGTACTGGTTCATCACGTTGTACGCGGTGCGCACGTCGCGCGCGTTGAGCGTCGCGCGGAGGAAGGAATTCATGAATCGGTATGTGAGCCGCACGAGCTCGGCGTCGGCCCGCTGGCTCGCGACCTCGCCGATGTAGCGCGTGTCGATCGCGACGAGGTAGTTGATGTCGCGCATCGAGCTCAGGGCCTCGTTGTAGATGCCGAGGTACTGGCGCATCACCTTCCACTCCACCCACGTCCCGCGCGCCTGGAGGTCCGCGAGCGACTCCGGATCCATGGCGACGAAGTCGGGGTTGAGGCGCAGCGAGGGGCCGATGCGCAGCCAGAAGTGGCGCGCCGCGGCGTCCTCGCCTCCGTGCGCTGGTTTCTGCGCGAGGTAGGCGAGGCAGAAGTCCCGCAGGGCATCGACCGCCCCGGAGGCGATGATCTTGTCCTTGCCGCTGATCGAGTTCGACGTGATGTCGGTGAGCTCCTCCATCGCCGTCAGCGTCGCGGCCTGGAGCCGGTCGAAGTCCCCCTGCGCGGCCTCGACGCCCTTGCGCGCGTTGGCGATCGCGCCGTTGCGGATCCGCGCGATGATGTTCATCGGCTCGAGGAACCAGAAGACGTAGCCGAAGTAGGGAGCCATCAGCACGAGGCCGACGGTGGTCGCGGTCATCATCGCCACGATCGCGGCCCGCGGCACGAAGTCCGCCTGGAGCGCGAACGCGGTCCAGACACCGCACACGCAGGTGACCAGGTAGTAGCCCATCACCGCGAGGTTGATGCGGTCTCGCAAGAACATGCGCGCCACGCCCGTGTAGCGGTCGGCCGAGAGCTGCACGATGATCGACACGACCGTGACGACGATCCCGAACACGGCAGCGTTCATCGCGGCGAGTGAGCTCACCGAGTCGGTGACCGAGGCCGGGTCGAAGTCGAGGAAGCGATGAAGGGCGTGGGCGTGATCGAGCGCTCGCGGCGGGCCGCCGGTGTAGAGGACGTCGACCGTGTAGAACGCCGCGAAGGCCGTCAGCGAGGAGCCGAGCAGGGCCAGCACCGGCAGCAGCCAGCGCCGCAGGCCGAAGTCGTTCTCGCGGGAAGCGATCCGGAGATCTTCGGAGGCCCCACGCTTGGCCGGGGGCGTCATTCAGAACAGCGCGACGTCGAGGGCGAGACCCACGAAGAGCGCCGGCAGGTACAGCAGCGAGGCCACGAAGACCTTGCGCCCCCAGCGCGCGTGCGTCGCACGCGGGTCTTCGCCGTACGCGCGGAAGCCCTTCAGGCAGAACCATGCGAAGAGCGCTCCTGCGGCGAGCGCGACCGAGGTGTAGAGCGCGCCCGCGATGCCGAGCGGCGCGAGCAGGAGGCTCACCGGCACCAGCGCGAGCGCCCACGCGATCGCCTGCCAGCGAGTCGCCTCCGCGCCCCGAAGCGCAGGGACCACCTTGATGCCCGCCCGCGTGTACTCGGCCTCGCGGAACATCGAGATCGCGAGGAAGTGCGGGAGCTGCCAGAGAAAGAGGATGCCGAAGAGCACGAGGCCCGCGACCGACAGCTCGCCGGTCGCCGCCGTCCAGCCCATGAGGGGCGGCATGGCGCCGGGCACCGCGCCGACGAGGAGCGCGACCGTCGAGACCTGCTTGAGGGGCGTGTAGACGCAGACGTAGGACGCCAGAGCGATCGCCGCGAGCACGGCCGTCAGCACGTTCACGGTGAGCGCGAGCAAGGGCACCGCCACGGCGCCCAGGAGGAGGCCCCAGACGAGCGCGGTGCTGGCCGAGAGCCGGCCGGCTGGCAGCGGACGGTTCTTCGTGCGCGACATGTGCTTGTCGACGTCGCGCTCGATCCAGCAATTCAACGTGTTCGCGGAGCCGACGACCAGCGCGGTGCCGAGCAGCGCGAAGAGGATCGTCGCGGTCTCCGGCCGCGAGGGCGCCAGGAACAGACCGCCGAGCGTGGTCACGAGGACCATGAACGTGATCCTCGGCTTCGTGAGCGCGACGAGATCGGCGATCTTCGCCATCGACGCCTTCGCCGTCGACGCCTTCGCCATCGGCGAAAGACCGGCCTCGGACTGACTCTGCGTCACGTCGTTCACGTCGGGCCGTCTCTAGCAGCGGGTTTCGAAGGGATCAACGAGGCGACGCGATCGCAGCCCGAACGTGCAATCCGAGTTAACGAGTTTACTCGTCAAGCCCGGGTTCAAGGCTCCTCGCCCGCGGAGGCTGAGGCGCGAAGATGGCCCGGCGGCGCAAAAACAATCCTTGGGTTCGCGCCATTTACACGATCGTGGTGTTGACACATTGACTTCTGTCAACGCGTCAAGTACGGTCGCGCCGATGACCTCGACCAACCTCGGGCCGGGTATGACGTTTCTCGGAGAGCTCTCCGAGGAGCGCGCCGAGATCCTCCACGCCGACGCCGTGGCCTTCGTGGCGGGCCTCGTTCGGCGGTTCCGCGGCGCCGTCCGGGAGCGGCTGGCCGCGCGCGAGGCACGCAAAGCCCAGCGCCAAGCGCCGGGGTTCCTCCCCGAGACGCGGGCGGTCCGCGAGGGATCGTGGCGGTGCGCGCCGCTGCCGCCCTCGATCCTCGATCGTCGCGTGGAGATCACGGGGCCGGTCGATCGGAAGATGATCATCAACGCGCTCAACTCGGGCGCGAGCGTGTTCATGGCGGACTTCGAGGACGCCAACAGCCCGACCGTCGGCAACTGCTTCGATGGCCAGCGGCACCTGCGCGACGCGGTTCGTCGGACGATCACCTTCGAGCAGGGCGGCAAGAAGTACGCGCTCTCCGGAGAGCCGGCCGTGCTCTTCGTGCGTCCGCGAGGCTTTCACCTGCTCGAGCGACACCTCCTCGTCGACGGCGAGCCCGCACCGGGGATGCTCGTCGACTTCGGGCTCTACTTCTTCCACAACGCCCGGGCGCTGCTCGAGCAGGGACGGGGCCCGTTCTTCTACTTGCCGAAGATGGAGAGCCACCTCGAGGCGCGCGTCTGGAACGACGTCTTCGTGCACGCACAGTCGGCGCTCGGGCTGCCGCTCGGCACCATCAAGGCGACGTGCCTCGTCGAAACTCTCTGGGCCGCCTTCGAGACCGACGAGATCCTCTTCGAGCTGCGAGAGCACTCCGCGGGCCTCAACTGCGGCCGCTGGGACTACATCTTCTCGTTCATCAAGTCGCAGGCGGAGGACCCGACGAAGGTCCTGCCGGACCGCAGCCTCGTCACGATGACGCAGCCCTTCATGCGCGCGTACTCGCGCCTCGTGATCCGCAACTGCCACAAGCGCGGGGTGCACGCGATGGGGGGGATGGCGGCGCAGATCCCCGTCAAGGGCGACGACGCACGCAACGACGCGGCCTTCGCGAAGGTGCGCGCCGACAAGCTCCGCGAGGTCGAGGACGGCCACGATGGCACCTGGGTCGCCCACCCGGCGCTCGTGCCCATCGCCAAGCAGGTCTTCGACGCGGCCATGCCGGGCCCGAACCAGGTCGACTCGGGCAAGCAGGCGGCGCTGGTCGTCCGGGAGGCCGAGCTCACGACCGCCCCGGCGGGCCCCACGACCGAGCACGCGCTGCGGCACAACCTCCGCGTGGGTGTGCAGTACCTCGAGGCGTGGCTGCGCGGCTCGGGCGCCGTGCCCCTCTACGACCTGATGGAGGACGCCGCGACCGCGGAGATCAGCCGCGCGCAGATCTGGCAGTGGCTCCGGCACGGCGTCGTGCTCGACACGGGCAAGACGGTCACGGCCGAGCTCGTGCGCGCGCTCCTCGACGAGGAGATGAAGGTCGTCGCCCAGGAGATCGGGGCCGATCGTGTCCGGAGCGGGCGCTTCGAGGAGGCGCAGACGCTCCTGCTCCACGTCGCGACGGCGGTGCCCCTCGAGGACTTCCTCACGCTCCCCGCCTACGAGGCGCTCACGCGCTTCGACGAACGCTGAACCGCGCTCCGGCCCGAAGGCCTCTCCACACGTGTCTGGTGTCGCTCGAGGCCCGAGCGGCGCGCTGGGCTTCTCCGTCTCCCGATCCGTTCACCCCATGGAGTTCACGATGACCTCGCAGCCCCCGATGATGAAGGACACCGATTCGTTCACGCACGAGCGCTGGAGCGGCATCACGCGGCCCTACACCGAGGACCACGTGAGCAAGCTCCGGGGCCACCTCCGTGTCGAGTACACGATCGCCGACTACGCCTCGCGTCGACTCTGGAAGTCGATGAACGAGAAGCCTCTGGTGCGTTCTCTCGGCGCGCTCACGGGCGGCCAGGCGGTGCAGATGGTTCGGGCGGGCCTCGAGGCGATCTACTGCTCTGGCTGGCAGGTCGCCGCCGACGCGAACACGTCCGCCCAGACCTACCCGGATCAGTCGCTCTATCCGGCCGACTCGGTGCCCAAGCTCGTCACCCGCATCAACAACGCTCTCCGCCGCGCCGACCAGATCGACTCGGTGGACGGCGTGCAGCGCCGAGACTACTTCGTGCCGATCGTCGCGGACGCGGAGGCTGGATTCGGTGGCGCGCTCAACGCGTACGAGCTGATGAAGGGCATGATCGAGGCGGGCGCCGCCGGCGTTCACTTCGAAGACCAGCTCGCGTCCGAGAAGAAGTGCGGCCACCTCGGCGGAAAGGTGCTCGTGCCCACGTCGCAGTTCGAGCGCACGCTCATCGCCGCGCGCCTGGCGGCCGACGTGTGCGGCGTGCCCACCGTGCTCATCGCCAGGACCGACGCCGAGAGCGCCAAGCTCCTCACGAGCGACGTCGACGAGCGCGACAAGCCCTTCTGCACGGGGCAGCGCTCCGCGGAGGGCTACTACTACGTCAAGCAGGGCCTCGAGAGCTGCATCGCGCGCGGGGTCGCGTACGCGAAGTACGCCGATCTGCTCTGGATGGAGACGAGCACGCCCGACCTCGAGGTCGCCAAGAAGTTCGCCGAGGGCGTGCGCAAGCACCACCCGAACAAGCTGCTCGCATACAACTGCAGCCCGAGCTTCAACTGGAAGAAGAACCTCGACGACGCGACGATCGCGAAGTTCCAGCGAGAGCTCGGCGCGATGGGCTACAAGTTCCAGTTCGTCACGCTCGCCGGTTTCCACATGCTCAACTACGCCTCGTTCATGCTCTCGAGCGACTACAACGAGCGCGGCATGGCGGCGTACTCGGAGCTGCAGCAGAACGAGTTCGCGGCAGAGAAGCAGGGCTACACCGCGACCAAGCACCAGCACGAGGTCGGCACCGGCTACTTCGACGTGATCAGCGAGATCGTCTCGCAGGGCCAGAGCTCCACGAAGGCGCTCACCGGATCGACGGAAGAAGCGCAGTTCCATTGAGTGGGTCGGAGGGGCCGTGCACGCGGCCCCTTCCCCACGCCGAGGGGTCTCCTCCGCCCCATCGGCGGCCGCGAAACGCTGCGTGCGGGCGATCCGTCCCCGGGTGCGCACGCGCGTCGAAGCGACCAAGCTCCCGACATGCGCGTGCTCCTCGTCGGCCCTGGGCAGCTCGGTCGTGTCATCGCCGGTGGGCTCGTCGCGTGCGGCGTGTCGGTCGATCCCGTCTTGCGCGGAGAGGCGCTCGAACCTGGCCCGTCGCACGACGTCGTGCTCGTCGCCGTGGGGGAGCGAGACCTCGATGCCGCGCTCGGGGCGATCCCCGACACGCACCGCGACCGCGTCGTCCTCCTCCAGAACGAGCTCGTGCCGCCGAGCTGGCACGCGCGCTCGATCGTGAAGCCCACGGTGCTCGTGGTGTGGTTCGAGAAGAAGAGGGGCCGCGCGATCCAGGAAGTCCGCGAGACCGAGATCGCAGGCCCGCATGCGGGGCTGTTCGTGCGCGCGCTCGCGGCGATGGATGTCGGCGCGAGGGAGATCTCCGAGCTCGACTTGGTGTCCGCGCTGGTCGTCAAGAACCTCTACATCGTCGGCGCGAACGTGCTGGGCCTCGCGATCGGAGGCACGACGGGCGATCTCGTCCGCACACACGGCGCGCGCACCGAGCGTGTGCTCCGCGAGGTGCTCGCGGTCGAGCGCGCGCGCCTCGGCCCCGAAGTGACGCTCGACGGCGACGACGTGCTCGCGCGGACGATCGACGCGTTTCTCTCCGACCCGCAGCACGGCACCGTGGGCCGCACCGCGAAGGAGCGCCTCGGCCGCGCGCTCGATCGCGCCCGCGCGGCTGGCCTCTCCACGCCCGAGCTCGACTCGATCGCTGCGCGCAGCGGGTGATCAGTCGCGCGTCGCCTCGAAGGGGACGCTGATCTCCACCGTCGCGCCGAGGACGAGCGCCTGCGTCTCGCCGTTCATGTCGGGATCACCCGCCCACAGACAACCGCCCGCGTAGCCGGTGCGGACCTCGCCGTTCTGCATCGCGACCGAGCGCCAGTCGTTCGAGGACGGACCGCCCTCGTTCACGAGATCCGCCTCGGCGGTGGACAGGCCCAGCAGCACGCAGTTGACGCCGTTCGAGGCCACGTCGCCGCCGAGAAGGAGCTCGAAGCGCCTTCCGCCCTCGGCGATCACGCCGAAGGCCTCCGACTCGGTCGTGGTGATCTCGCCGTTGCAGACGGGGGCGCACTCGGGGTTGCTCGTGCCCTCACCGCAGGACGCGGGGTCAGGGGCCGAGGGCGCGACCGAGCAGCGTTGGCTCGGGATGGTCACCCACACGCGGTGTCTGTAGGTGGCGTCGCGCTGCTCGATCGTCACACGCTCGGGCCAGACCTCCGAGGGACATACGACCTCGGGGCGCGCGCAATCCACGGCGAAATCGAAGCCGGCGCCGCCGTGCTCGACGTGGACCATGCCGCCGGTCTCGGGGACCGTCGCGGTGTAGCGGCTGCCCCCGAGGGTGATGGCTACGTCGAAGGTGCGCCCGTAGCGAACGTCCCAGGCTCCCGCGACCTCCGGCGCCGGTCCGGTGGCGCTCAGCGAGCGGCAGCCGTCGGCGCCGACGAGCGCGCACCAGAGAGCGACCGATCCGAGGACGAACGGCGCGGTGAGACGAAGCGATGGGCTCATGGGGCTTCTCCGGACAGAATCGCATGGGCGAACGAAGCACCGCGTCCGTGGCGATTCTGCTTCGCGGAGCGGCCGTGCCCCGAAGGGGCGCTCGTCCCCCGAGCACGTTGCAGGCCAGCCGAACGCCCCCCGAACGGCGCCTCTTCGCGAACACGGGTTCACAGGCGTGCCCGCCAGCCACAGGACGACGACGCGCCAAGCCGCTTCGTGTAGCGTTGCGAGCGTGCGTGCGTTGCTCCTGCTCCTCGTGCTGGCGCTCCTGCCGTGCGCGCCAGCGCGCGCCGACGAGGCCGTTTGCCTCGACCTCTCCGACGAGGAGGTGAGCGACCGCCTGCGCGAGGTGCGCGGCTTCGTCGCGCGGCACGAGCCCGACACGCGGCACTGGGCGACGGCGTTTCTGTCCCTCCACCTGACGATGGTGGGAGTTCAGCTCTCGCTCGCGGTCTCGGCCGACAACGAGGGCGCGACGGTCGATGGTTGGGTCGGCACGCTCAGCTCTACGCTCGGCGTCGCGACGTTGCTCATCTCGTGGCCGCAGCTCGTCGGCGCAGGAGGCGCGCTCGACGCGCTGCCGACGCGCACACCCGAGGAGCGTCGCTACGCGCTCGCGCGCGCCGAGCAACGGATGCGGCGCGCCTCGGACCAGGTCGCGTTCGTGCGCTCGCCAGTCACCTCGATCCTCACCGCCCTCTACGTCGGCGGTGCGGGTGCGTTCACGCTCGTCGGATGGGGCCGCGTGACGGGGGGCCTGATCCTGGCCGCGGGCGGCTCGGTGCTCTCGCAGGGCCGCGTGCTCCTCTTCCCGACGGGGATCCGCGAGGAGTGGCTCCGCTACCACCGGCGCCATCCCGATGCGGGCTGCGAGCCGATGCCGCTCGCGGGCGGAGCGACCGGGCCGAGCCTCACGGTCCTGCCGACCGGCCTCGGTGCCTCGATGCTGCTCGTGTTCTAATCAGCTCTCCACGAGGGTCTGACCCCAACCCCGTCGGAGCCGGTCGTGAATCCGCAACCTCCACGGCCCGTCCGAGCCCAGTTCGCCGCGGACCATGCTCGACCAAGAGCCATCCGAGCCAGAGGAGACCCAACGAGATGTCGTCGAACCACGGTTCCCGCCCCTCGAACCGCACGGCGCGCCTGCGCGGGGCCCTGGCTCTGGCCCTCGCGCTCGCGGCCGTCTTTTTCCCGGGCGCTCGCGCAGCACCGGTCGATGCGCAGGATGCGGCCGGCACCGTGCTGCGCCTCGCGTGCGTGGCGCCTCGCGGTTCGGCGTGGCACCGCGTGTTCACCGCGTGGGGCAACTCGCTCCGCGAGGCGAGCGGCGGCCGCCTGAGCCTCACGGTGCAGGCGGGCGGCGCGGGTGCGAGCGAGCAGGACTTCGTCCGACGCATCCGAACGAACGAGCTCGACGGAGCGTCGCTGTCGGCGCTCGGCTTCGCCACCCTCGGACGCGAGGGCACGACGGAGCGCCCCGTGCTGGTGCTCCAGGCGCCCGGGCTCTTCACCGACTACGCGCCTCTGGATCGTGCGCGCACCGTGCTCGATGCGGACCTGCGCGCGGGCCTGCGCGAAGCAGGCGTCGAGCTCCTCGGCTGGAGCGATCTCGGTCGCGGTCGAGTCTTCTCGACGCGTCCCATCACGACGCCCGCCGAGCTGCGGTCCGCGCACCTGTGGCAGCCACCGGAGGAGCCGCTCTCGGCGGCGACGCTCGCGCAGCTCGGCGCTGCGCAGCCGGTCGCGCTGCCGCTCGCGCAGGTGGGCGCGGCGATCGGAGATCACCGCGTGGACACGGTCGTGGCCTCGGCCATGGCCGTGAGCGCGCTGGGCTGGGCGGGGCAAGGGCGGCTCACCCACGTCAGCAGCCAGCCGACGAGCGTGCTCGTCGGTGGCACCGTGATCGCGAGCGCCGACATCGCCCCGCTCTCCCCCGAGCTGCAAGAGCATCTGCGTCGTACGGGCGCGCAGGCGCACGAAACGCTGCAGCGGACGCTTCGCCGCGACGACGAGCGCGCCTACGAGGCCCTGACGACGCGACAAGGCGTCGCGCCCTTCGCGCTGGCGGCGGACGCCGAGTGGCGGGCGCTCGCGACGCAGACGCGCGAGCGGCTCGTCACGCAGCGGGTGCTCCCCCGCGCGCTGCTCGAGCGCGCCGCGCGCTGATCTCCCACGCCTGGGCGCCGCCCGTTCTGGCCCCGCCCCTGTGTTGGCGCGAGCGGTCAGTCCGCGACGAGGCCGGTGCCCTTCGCGATCTCGAGGACCGCGGGGGCGACGGCGTCGAAGCCCTTGCGGTTGCACGCGAGGATGCCGCGCTTGTTCTTGAGCTCACTTCCCGAGTACTCGAGCGAGCGACCTGCGAGATCGACGAAGATGCCCCCGGACGCGCGCAGGATCGCGTCGGGCGCGCAGGCGTCCCACGCGCTCGTCTTGTCCGAGAGGTGCACGTAGAGATCGGCCTTTCGCTCCGCGAGGAGGCCGACCTTGAGGCCCACCGAGCCGCTCGGGAATTCCTTCGAGATCCCCAGCTTCTCGACGAGCTTGCCTGTCGCCTCGGAGCGGTGCGAGCGGCTCACCACGAGGCGCATGTCCTTGGGGTCCTCGGTGTCCGAGACCTTGAGCACCCAGGTCTTGTCGCCGTGCTCGAGGAACGCACCGTCGCCGACCACACCCCGGTAGAGCTTGCCCTCGGTGGGCTGGTAGACGACGCCCACGCGCGCCGCGCCGTCGCCGGCGAGGCCGATCAGCCCCGCGAACTCACCGGTCTTCGCGATGAACGCCTTCGTGCCGTCGAGCGGGTCGATGTACCAGCAC
>JBKDQC010000346.1:0-1840 GCA_046342295.1 Deltaproteobacteria bacterium
TGCGCAGACCGCGCGCGCGACGAGCGATGCGGCCTCTGCCGAGAGCGACGCCGATCCAGGCCGCGCGCTGCTCGTCCTCGCCACCGGCGCGACCGCGATGGAGGCCGACTACGTGGCCGAGCTGCGGATCGCCCTCGAAGGCGTCGAGGTGCGCGCGGTCGAGCCAGGCAATACCGGCTTTGGGGGGAGCCCGCTGCCCGCGCAGCTCGAGGTCGTCCGCGGTCTGCTCGAAGGGGAGCGGGGCCTGGCCGCGACCTGGCTGAGCCCTTTCTCGAGCGAGCTCGTGCTCGTGCACATGGTGGTGCTCACCTCCGGGCGGGTGCTCGTCCGGATGATCGAAGGCAACCCCACCCGGCCGGGCTTCGCGACCGACCTCGCCATGGCGTCGCGGGAGCTCCTCGGCACGGCGTTTCTCTTCGCCGAAGACCCGCCCGACGTGACGGTCGAGCGCATGGTCGACGCGGTGAGGCAGCGCGTGTCTCCCCCCCCGGACGAGCCCGGCTGGGCGCTCGTGCTCCGCGCGCGTGCAGGGGGCGGCCTCGCGGGCTTCGAGGGCCCGTCGGTCCTCGTCGGAGGAGAGCTGGGCGTCGAGCGCCGCCTCGTCGAGGGGCTCGGCGTACGCCTCTGGATCGACGTGCGCGGTGGGCCCATGGACGCTGGTGACCCGGCGCGCGCGGTGCGGATCGTGTTCGTCTCGCCGGGGCTCGGGGCCGCGTACCTCTTCGACGCGGTGCCCGGGCTCCTCCGCATCGGACCGACGCTGGACCTGCGTGCGACGTGGACCACGCTCGAGGTCGCTTCCGCGCCAGAGACCGCGCAGACCTTCTCGCAGTGGAGCGTACGCGCGGACCTCGGGCTCGAGCTGCGCGTGGCGCTGGGCGATCGGGTCGAGCTGCTCGCCTCCGCGAGCGCGGGCACGAGCCCGCTCCGAAGGGTGCTGACACTTCGCTCGAGCGGGCAGACCCTGATCGCGACCCCCGTCCTCGCCTGGGATGCCTCCGGGGGCAGTTCGGCCTGCCTGCCGTGAACCGCAGAATCGACCGGCCCACAGGTAACATCCCGGCGCGCCGCGACATCCCTATCGTTCCGACCTCCCCGACCGCCCCCACGGAGACCCCACGGGTGTGAACGACGATGACGCCCTCGACGCTGCGCTCATGGAACGGCTCGCGCGTGGGGACACCCCCGCGCTCGGGGAGCTCTACGTGAGGCACGCGCGCGCCGTCTTGCGCTTCCTGATCGGCTCGCTCCGCGACGAAGCGACCGCCGAGGACCTCTGCCAGGAGGTCTTCCTCACGCTGCGCGACACGGCCTCCCGCTACGAGCACCGGGGACAGCTCCGCTCGTGGCTCCTCGGCATCGCCGCGCAGAAGGCGCGCGCGTGGCGCCGGCGCCGGTGGGTGCGCCAGCGCCTCCTCGGTCTCTGGCTGGGCAGCGAGCCCACGCACGCGCAGCCGCCCGAGCCGAGCGTGCGAGACGCGATGGAGAGCGCCCTCGCGCAGCTGCCCGACGAGCTGCGCGAAGTGCTGCTGCTCCAGGTCGGCGAAGGCCTCAGCGGCGCGCAGATCGCCGAGGCGCTCGGCATCCAGCACGGCGCGGTGCGGGTGCGGCTGCACCGTGCCCGCGAGAGGCTGCGCGCGCTGCTCGAGGCAGCCGACGCCGCCCCGGGAGGCGCGTCATGACGGACTGCTCGCAGCGGCAGTCCGACACCGCCCGCCTGCTCGCGGTCGAGTAGCGCGTAGGCTTCGAGGCGCTCCTCGCGGCGTGCGTGGCGTGCCCGCGCGCCGTCGCGGAGACGACCGCGCTCGACGCCCGGCTCCGCGCGTGGATCGACGCGCTC
>JBKDQC010000347.1:0-8889 GCA_046342295.1 Deltaproteobacteria bacterium
ATCCCCCAGAGCGCAGCGCCTCGGAGCGCCACGGCCGCGACGGTCACCTGCACGAGCAGAACGACGCAGAACGGGCTCGAGGAGCCTCCTGCGCTCGCGAGCAGCGTCGCGAGGGCGACGACGTCGATGGCGAGGCCGAAGAGGACGCCCTCCGGCCAGCTCCGCGCCCGCGAGAGCGCGGCATTCGAGACCACCTGTGACGCGATGGCCGAGAGCAGCGCGGGCCAGGGGACCTGCCGGGCGAGCGCCCAGCCCAGGACCACGAGGAGCTCTCCGGAGACGAAGATCCAGCGCAGCGTGATGAGCCAGCGGAGGTCCGACGGGCGGTTCATGGCGGAGGCTGCAGGGCGTGGCGACGCGCCGGAGGCGAGGACGCGCGGGGTCACTCGCAGGTGCTCACGAGCATGACACGGACGAGCCGCTCGAGCGCATGCTGCGGCTCCGCGAGCGTGCCGTCGTCGCCGAGCCCGCCCGCGGTCAGGCGAAGGCGCCGCGGCGCGCCGAGCGACGACGCGTCGAGCGAAAGCACGCTCGAGGCGTCGCGGCATCGGAGCGGCACGACGACCTGCCGCGCGGCGATGGTGCTCCCCTCGAGCTGCAAGCGGAGGTCGCAGTAGCGCCCGCCGCGCGGCGTGAGCACCGCGCGCTCGCGCCCGCCGAGCGGCATCGACCACGGCGCGCTCTCCTCGTGGGTGTGTCCCGGCTCGCGGCGGCTGCCCGGGCACGGCAGCAGCTCGACGAGCGTCAGCTGCGTGTCCGCGATGGCCCGCGGGAGCGCGACGTCGAGCACGAGCTCCACCTCGAGGCCTGGCGCATGCCGCACGCATCCGAGCGCGAGCGCGGCGGAGACCGAGAGCGCGAACGCGCGCACGAAGCCGGAGGCGACGTCAGACATCGAGCGCGAAGCCCCCTTCCACGGTCCAGCCGTCCGAGCGCGCGGCGTGCGCTGCGTCGTGCAGGCCGAGCACCGGGATGCGGACGACGAGGTGCATCACGAGATCTTCGGCCGGCGCAACCACGAGGCCTCCGCCCGCGTGAAGGAGAAAGGATTCGCCGCCAAGACGCTGCGCGACGACGCCTGAAGCACCCTCGAGGCGGGCGTCGAGGCTCGCACGGAGCGCGAGCGCGAGCATCGGCTGCCATTGCACGGCGAGGCTCGAGCGCAGCGCGGCGCCGTTGCGCCAGCCTCCGAAGCCCTCGGTCGGCAAGGCGCCCTGCACGGCGCACGAGAGCGTCGTGTCGTCGATCACCGAGAGCCAGCCGAGGCCGAGCAGCGGCTCGAGCGCGCCCGCGCCCGCCTGCGCGGCGAGGGGTGCGGGCGTGCCGTCGCCTCGATGAAGAAGCGGCGCCGTCGGCAGACGCGAGCCGAGCTCGAGGAGCAGCCGATGCGCGGGCGCGAACGAGCGATCGCGAAAGAGCACGAGGCGGACACGGAGATCGAGATCGCCCAGACCGAGGCTCGTGTCGCGCGCGAGCGAGGCGTCCTCCGTCTCGCGCCAGACGAGGGGGAGCGCCGCCGTCAGCATCGAGACGTCGTCGATGGCCACGCTGGCCCCGAGAACGAGGCGCTGATCGTGGACGCGCGCGTCGTCGTCCGCGTACGACGTGTGCACGACGACGGCGGCCAAGCGCACGCGACCTCGGAAGGGCTGCTCGGCGCCCGCCATCTGGCGTGCAGGGTCCCCTGCGCCGCAGCTCGCACACGCGCGGGCCCGCCCGGGCGCGAGGAGAGGCGCGACGATCAGCACGAGGAGAAGGGGCCATCGGGACGGCACGCCGCGCGTTCTACGCGTCAGGCGGGACCCGACCATGCGGCATGACGTCGCAGCGGCCCCGCAACGGGTTCGATCCAGCGACGGCGCTCGCGTAGTCTCGGGGCGTGGACAGAGCCCTGCTCGAGATCGAGAACCACCCCGGTGTCGCCCACGTGGAACGCTGGCGTGGCCCATCCGCCGACCCCACCGCCACTCCCACGCTTCTCGTCGAGGTGCCGCACGGCGCCGACGAGCGCGCGCACTACGATGCGCTCCGCGCACGGCTCGTCGGCGATCTGCCCACCGATCTCCACGAGTTCTTTCATGCGAACACCGACATCGGCGCCTGGCAGTACGGAAGGCGCGTCGTCGAGCGGCTCGTGGCCGAGCGCCCTTCGCTCTCGGCCGTGCTCGTGCGTGCGCTCGTCCCTCGCACCTTCATCGACTGCAACCGCCTCGAGGACGCGGCGGCTTCGGGCGGGGTCACCGCCGGGGTGGCGCCCTACGTCGAGCACCCCGACGATCGCGCGCTGCTCTTGTCGCTCCACCGTGCGTACGTCGCGCTGATCGAGCCGCTCTATGCCGACGTCTGCGAGGGAGGCGGCTTCGCGCTGACGCCGCACACCTACGGCCCGTACGAGCTCCCGATCGCTCGGATCGACCGTGAGATCGTCGAGAACCTCCGGGCATGTCATCGCCCGGAGGTGCTGCCCACGCTTCCGCTCCGCCCCGAGGTCGATCTCCTCACCCGCACCAAGGACGGCGTGCGGCTCGCGCCCGAGGGGGTGGTCGAGGATCTCCTCGAAGCCTACGCAGTCGCCGGCTTCACGCCGACGGAGGGAAGCGCGTACCGCCTCGTCCCGAGCACGCAGACCTGGCGCTTCGCGACCCGCTACCCCGAGCAGGTGCTCTGCCTCGAGGTACGGCGCGATCTGCTCGTTCATGCGTACACGGCGCTCTCGGCGATGATGGTGCGCGAGGATGCCGTCGATCGGGTCGCCGCGCCGCTCGCCGCGGCGATTGGCCGCTGGATGGATCGTCGCGCCCGCGAGGCCGGTTGAGGGCCCGTGCAACCCGAGCCTGATCGGATCGGCGCCGCGGCGCCCCGCGTGAGCCCGCGGGAGGTCAGTCGTCGATCTCGAGACTGGCGAGCTTCTCGGACAGCTTCTTGCCCTTGTGCGGAAATGGCTGGGTCGGGACGTCTGCCCCGACGAAGGCGGCGAGCTTCTCCCAGCGGTCGCCTCCGACGAGATCGAGCACGAGCAGATCTTCCGGGCGGTCGCGGAAGTGGCGCAGGACGCGCTCATGGTACGTGCGGCGGGCTTGGAGAAAGCGCGCCGCGTCGAACTCGTAGCCTCCGTAGACGGCCTGGCGCAGGAGGCGCCGCACCTCCCTCCGGACGCGGTGCTCGTCGTCGAGCCCTGCTTGGAGCGGAGCTCGCCCGCCCCAGTGCGTCTTGCACGACTTCGACCAGCTGGCCTCGTCGCGCGTCGTGAGGATGAACTTCGCGTCCGGGTGGACGCGATCGAGCGCTTCGAAGCAGGGCGCGGTCGTGATGTCGGTGATGCCGTCGTAGTGCTCGAGCAGTGGGAAGCGCCCGTCTCCGCGCCGCAGGGCTTCGAGCGTCCCGAGATCGGACGGACAATGCACGGTGTCGAGGCCGAGCACGTGCAGCGCGGCGGTCAGGCTCCTCGTCCCGGTCCTGGAGAGGCCCAGCCCGAAGACCTTCGGCGGAGTGCGCCGCGGGCCGAGGGAGCGGTCGCGCGCGAGCGCTCGCTCGAGCTCCGCACGGCTCAGATCCGGCTGATCGGACAAGCCCATCGCGGAGATCTCTTCGTGCGCGATCTGCGGCAGGTGCTGGATGTACGCGTCGATGTGCTTGGGCTTGGCGCTCGGCGGCACGACCCGCGCCGCATGCGCGACCGCGCGACGCGCGACGTCGAGGTCGGCGCCGTCGCCCCACTTGGCCATGGCGGCCTCGAGGCGCTTGCGCTGGAACTCGGTGCGGCTGCGCAGCTCGCGCAGCGCGTACTTCGCGAAGATGTCCTCGAGGTCCTGGAAATGGTCATGCAGGATGTGAAAGCTCTTGAGCTGCTTCTCGAGACCGAGCTCCGCGAGCGCGAGGTTGCGGAGCCGGGACTCGGGTCGGAGCACGTAGGCGAGGTCGTCCCTCGGCACCGGGACCGTCGCCATCATCCGCACGACGTCGGTGCGCGTGATGTGTACGCCGCAGTGGATGCGTCCACGGAAGCGGTCCGTCACGTAGCAGTCGACATACGGCAGCGAGTTCGAATCGAGGAACGGCCGCATGTCTTCGAGGATCAAGCAGTCCGCATCCATGTGGACGACGTGGCTGCACGGCGTCGAACGATCGGTCGCGTGCGAGAGCGCAAGCATTCGCCTCACCGCGAGGGCGAATGGCTTGACGTCCTCGACGAGGTGGACCCGTTGAGGTCGGATGTTCTCGATCGCGAGCTCGAGCGCGAGGGCGCTCGTACGCTCGCCGACGGAACGGAACACGAGCTCGACGTGCCTGCTCCCGCTGGGCCCGAAGTCTCCTTCCAGCGTCCGAACGACACCCTCCGAGCGACTGGCGCTACCGCTCACGACGTCCTCCTGGGTCGAAGCTCACCGGTCATGCTCCCAGAGCACACGGCCGCTGAAGTGTCGGCCATGGCCACTCGATGCGCCAGGATCCACGGGTCAGAAACGCCGACCTCTCGCACATCGAAGCTCGAACAGTCGTCGGCACGACACCTGCTGACGCCGTCGGCATGTACAAGTTTCTCCTCGTTCCTGTTCTGGGCTCTCTCGCTCTCGGCTGTGCGGGCGGCCCTGCCTCGTCGTCCTCGAGCGGCCCGGGCGGCGCCGGTGGAAAGGCCGACGAGTTCGGCGCCGAGGCGCCCAACCTCCATGGGACCTACGTCAACGACGTCGGCACCCAGCGCATCGATTTCCTCGGGGGCGGACTGGCGAGCCTCACGAACCTCGACAGCGAAGGGCACATCCTGGGCGCTCACCCATCGAACTTCGAGGTGCGTTGGAGCAGCGAGCTCGAAGCGACGCTCTACTCGGTACGCTACGTCGACGGCGGCAACCCAGAGCTCTGTGGGTCGCTCGTGCTCGACCCGGGACGGCGTTTCGTCGACGTTGCCGACTGCGCCGACTTCGAGAGCAGCACGTACACGCGCTTGGGCATCGCTGCAGGCACGTACACGAACGGCCGCCAGAGTCAGCGCATCGACTTCTCCGAGGAAGGTTTCACGCTGACCAACCTCGATGAAGAGGGCCACATCGTCGGCGCGCACCCGTCGCGATTCACGGTGACGTGGACCTCGGCGCTCGAGGGCGCCATGTTCTCGGTCCGGTACGTCGACGGCGGTGAGCCGGAAGCGTGCGGTCGAATCGCGATCGCCGAGGATTTCTCCGCTCTTCAGGTCGATGACTGCGAGGCGTTCGATGGCCGTTTCTACGACCGAGCGGGCTTCTTCGGAGGCGCGTACGAGTCCGACGCCGTCGGCAAGCTCGACAGAGACACCATGACCGGACAGGCCACCGTCACGCTTCCGGACGGTGAGACCACCGTCTCCGGCTCGCTGGCGCGGGACGGCTCGCTCGGCGGCATGTACACCCTGCAGATGGAGGAGGGCTGGGTCTGTGGCACCTACCGCATCTCGCTCTTCGAGAGCGAGGGTGTCGTCGGCGACGGCAGCACGGTCACCGTCACCTGGGATCGGCCCGACGGGAGCGTCGTGCGGGATTGCGGCTTCATGCTCGAGGGCGAGGGAACGTACTCGCGTTGAGCGTGTGCCTCTTCGCGGCGCTCGATGCCGTCCGACGCGGCCTCGAGCCGCGGGAGCCGGACTGGATCGCTGGCGGTCGTGGGGCGGCGCGGTCGACGTGTGATGGGGGCGGCGGCAACCGCGGACCCATGCGCTCGGAGCGTCGCTCAGGGCCTCGGCCAGGCGAAGCGCTCGTTCGCCGCCCCTGCCACTTCCTCGAAACGCGCGAGGGTCGGGGCGTCGAGCTCCTCGCGCCAGCGCTGATCGAGCCGGATCGTGGGCGGGTGCGGCGCGTAGTACGCGAGGTTCCGTGCGACGAGGTCGAGCACGCCGCCATCGGGGGGAGAGGCGCGCTGCTCGAGGGCTGCGCGCCTCGCTCGCTCGCGGGCGACGAGATACTGTGTGCCGTCGTTTCCGCCGAGCGGATGTTGCTCCGCCTCCCAGAAGGTGGAGGGACCGTGGGCCCCCGCGCTGTCGTCCGAGCGCTCGGGCCCGCGTGCGTCACCGACGCCGGTGGCGTCGCTCGCTCCGAGCCTCCCTGGCTCGAACGCGACGCCGACCCACTCGGTGATGCGGCGGACCTCCCTCTCCGGATGGGTCGCGAGCGCTTCGTACGCCACCCGCAGCACCGGGCCGGGGAACGCGGTCGCGAAGGCGTCCGTGCGTGCGATCTGGTCGATCCAGCTCTGGGCCAGCGTGCGTGCATCTGCCTCTGGAACCTTGCGGAGCCGCGAGGCGAGCACGGCGCGACCATCGCGCTCGAGCACGATGAGGTAGACCCGGGTCCGGGTTCCGCGCAGCAGGCGGACCTGCTCACGCTGCCACTCGGTTCCTTTGCTCGAGTCCACGATCACCCGCGCGCCGGTGCGACGGGCGAGCACCTCGTAGACGTCGGGCAAGAGCGGCGCGCGGAGCGAGCCCCAGACGGCGCATGCCTCCCCGCACAGCTTGCAAACCCGCTTCTTCAGGGGCTTCTCCGCGTCGCCCAGGAAGGCGCTCTTGCGGAGCTCGCCTCCGTAGAAGACACCCGGCTGGGCGCCGAGGATCATGCCGAGCAACGTCGAGCCGGAGTGCGGCGCGCCCCCGATGAAGCACACGCCTTCGCACGCGCGCTCCTCGCCCGCGCCCATCGCAGTCAACGCGGCTTTCGCTGCGGCGGCTCGGACGGACGTTGCTCGAGAAGGCCGAGAAGTCGGGCCGCGCGCTCGTTGTTCGGGTCGATCACGAGGACCAGCTCGAGCGCTTGCCTCATGCCCTCGACGTTGCGCCGCTCGAAGAGTCCGGTGGCGAGCGCGAAGAGCTGCTCGAGCGCCAGCGCTGGTCGCTCGTTGCTCAGGTAGAACTCCGCGACCCTCCGCGCGAGGAGAAGGTCCTGCGCGTAGCGAGAGCGGAGCTGGTCGAGCTCGCGTCGGACCTGGCGCTCGTGGCCGTAGCGGAGCAGCACGGCCATGTCCTGGAGCTTGCGATCGAGGAGGCCGCTCGGGATGAGACCGTCTTCGCTGCGCTCGCTCAACGGCGCGGGCGCGACGGCGACCTGCGCCACGTCGGGCACGAGCTTGGCGGCTTCGCGGCGCTGTGTCGTCTCCGACGGCGCGCGGACGACGCTCTCCCAAGGCTCGGATTCGGGGCCCTCCGCTGGCGGGAGCTTCGAGCGGGGCGGCTCCGAGGTGCGCTCACGCGTCGCGCGCGCCTCCGGCGCCTGGGCCACCGCGGGCCCGGCGCGCCGGAGCTGCTCGAGGGTCCGGCTGGCATGGACCGCGACCGTGCGCGCGTCTTCGTCGAGGTCGTCGGGCTCTGGCGCGCGCGTGTCGGGCGGTGCCGTCTTGCGGGCCGTGAGCAGCATGACGTCCTCGGCCGGCGCGGGCCGGTCGTCGTCGCGGTGCAGCTCGGATCTTCCTTGCTCGAGCAGCATCTCGACCGTCTCGGCCCAGCGCTGCGGGATGCGCGGATCGGTCGCATCCCCGAGCGGCAGGCTCTCGTCCTCGAGCCGCAGGGCGTCGGCGGGGGTCGCGTCGGGAGAGGTCCCGGTGTCCGCAGGAACCTCGGGAACCGCGCTCGAGCGCTGGACGAACGAGCGAAAGATCGCGTCGGCGCCGACCTCGCCGGGCGGCTCGAGGACGCGCGCGTGCGGGTGGATCCTCGCGTCGTCGTCGCTGCGCCGGCGCTTCATGGGCCTCGATGGTGCGGGAGCGCCCGTGGCGGAGCAAGCCGAGGCGCACGCACCCCGCGCGGCTGCGCTACTCCGAGCATCTGCGCTCGGTATGGGCGCGGGGGGGCGAAAGGGTGGCGCCGCGTGGCTGCGCGAGGATCATCCGCGGACGACGATCGTCAGGATCCGCCCGGCGACGTACTGCTGCTTCACCACCGGCTTGCCCTCGAGGTGCCTCTTGACGCCTTCGTCGCTGAGCGCCGCGGCGATCACCTCCGCTTCGGTGGCGTCCGCCGCGACCTTCACGCGCCCGCGCACTTTCCCGTTCACCTGCACCGGGATCTCGAGCACCGCGTCCACGCAGAGGGCTGGGTCGTGGCTGGGCCACGGGGCGCGCTGCACCGACGGAGGGTGCCCGAGCTTCTGCCACAGCTCCTCGCCGAGGTGCGGAGCGAACGGATGCACGAGGAGGGCGAGGGTCTCGAGGGCGAACCGGGGTGGAGACTCGAGCGGGTAGAGCTCGTTGACCAGCTGCATCAGCGCGCTGATCGCGGTGTTGAAGCGGAGGGCCGCGATGTCGTCGCCGACCTTGCGGATGGTGCGGTGCAGCGTGCGGAGCAGCGCGTCCTCGGGCGGAGCGTTGCTCGGCGCTCGCGTGCCCACGGTGTAGGCGCGGTCGAGGAATCGACGCACGCCCTGGATCGAGTCCGTGCTCCACGGCTTGGTCGCCTCGAGCGGTCCCATGAACATCTCGTAGAGACGCAGCGCGTCGGCGCCGAACTGCTTCACGATCGCGTCGGGGTTCACGACGTTGCCGCGCGATTTGCTCATCTTGTGAGCGCGCGCGTCGATGACGACGTCCGGCTGGGCCTTGAGGACGAAGTCCCCGCCCTTCTTGATGACGTCCTCGGCGGCGATCTTTTGCGGGGTGAGGACGAGCCCGCTCCTCTCGTCGAACGGCTCTTCTTCGCCGGCGTCGTTCACCCGCTCGCCGACGGTCTCGCGCGACACGAGGTTGCCGTCGGGGTCCGCGTACGCGGTGTGCTCCACCTCACCGAGGATCATCCCCTGATGCACGAGGCGCTTGAACGGCTCCGGCTGCGAGACGTAGCCGGCGTCGAAGAGCACCTTGTGCCAGAAGCGGGCGTAGAGCAGGTGCAGCACGGCGTGCTCGGTGCCGCCGACATACAGGTCCACGCCGGGC
>JBKDQC010000348.1:0-4406 GCA_046342295.1 Deltaproteobacteria bacterium
GGCGTGGCCTCCTCGTGCGAAAGGTGGGTCGCCACGAAGGTCCCTCCGGGCACGGTCACTGTCTCCTCCCCGAGAGTCGCCGTGCGGCGAGTCACTCGGACTGTCTCTGTCTCTCCGCGCCGCACGAAGGATGGCCGCTCGAATGTGGCCATCGACGACTCCAGCGCGCCCGGGTCTCGAGGGAGCGGAAACGGGCGAAATCGCTCGCTGTACGGAACGAGCGCGAGCTGCCACGGCTCGTCAGCCTGGTTGTCCCCACACCGAATCGTGGAGACATCGACCTGACTGAGGCGACGCGCCTCGATGCGCGCCTCCAACTGCGTCCCCGCGTCGCGTACTGCCACGACGCGAAGAATGGAGACCACGGCGCCCTGACCCTCCGGGCCCGAGAGGCGATAGGACCACGACGCCCCCTCACCCAAAGGCAGATAGGGATGTGCGCAGACCGAGCGGGCTGCGTGCGGTTGGTCCAGCTCATTTGCCTCGGCCCGCCCCTCCTCGCTCGGGGTCGAGGATGTCGGTGGGTGGCCGTGCCGGCCGGGGCGCACGCTCGTGGGCGCTGTACGGGTCGCCGCCCAGAGCCCGACGCCCAGCATCACCAGGGCCAGAACCGCGACGGCGACATGACGCAGCGAGCTCACGGCGGGGTCGGCAAGGCTCGCACGTCGAGCGAGGTCCAGTAGAGCCCAGGGGCGTCGGCGCGAACGTCCACCCAGGCGACCCACGCGCGTGTGCCCTCGACGAAGAGGACTGGCCGCCCAGTCGCCAGCGGAGCGAAGCCTCGAATCGGCAGGCCCCGCGCCTCCTCGGGAGTGACACGCACGATGTCCGAGCCTCGGCGCCCCTCCGCCGTGACGACCACGGCCTCGATCACCGCGTCCTCCTCATCGGCCGAAGAGCCGCTGGCGGTTGGGCGCAGTGAGTACACGACGAGAGCGCTGCCGTCGGGCAGCGAGGCCATCTCGACGTAGTGCACATGCAGCGAGTCGTTTCGCCGACAAGGCAACTGCCACGGCGCCTCACGGCTGTTGGCGCCATCGCTGTCGAACATGCGCAGTGTTTGGCAGCGAGTGGAGGTGTCCTCACTGAGCGTCGCGGCCAACACGCCACCGGAGACACGCGTCATCCGCGGCTGGTGGCCGTCCTCCATGCTGGTGCGATGTTCCGCGACGACGATGGGCTCCCGCGAAACACGGAAGCCAGATCCATCCACGAGATTCGCGTGCATGAAGTAGTACGCCCGGTCTCCGCCTCCCCTACCGTCCGAGCGAGTCGACACGAACAGTGCGCCAATCCGACTGTCCGCGACCTCCGCGACGTGAAGGTCGAGAACGTCGCCCTCCGACTCCCCAGCAGGCTGCCGATCCTCCGAGCAAAGGGGCTCGAGCCAGCTCCAAACCAGGGGATATGTCTCCCCCCCGGAGGCCAAGTGCACCCGCCGGTCACGGGAGGATGGGCCGCACTCGTCGTTGCGCGGCGGGAAGTGTAGAGCCCAATAGCTTCCGGCTGTGGTGTCGATGGTCGAGATCAGGCCATAGCCGGCTGGGGCATCCAGCCCTGGCATGAACAGGCGGGCGCAGGCGGGACATGCGAGAGGCACCAGAGGGATTGTGAGCTGGGTCCAACGAAGGTCTGCGCCCGCGTCGGCACGCAGGAGAAACGCCCGCCGATCCTCGGCGACCTGGGGGACACGATCCTCGGGGTCTCCCCAGCTCTGCGCCACCAGCGCGTCGCCGTCATGGGCCCAGCTCTCGAAGTAGCCCATGCTCGGTCCCAGATCCTGCGACATGGAGAGAGGGCCCGTCTCGTCGAACCATTGCGCGTAGCGCCGAAACCTCATCGACAGCGGGTCGGAGGCGAGGACGGGGTCGTTCACGACATCGTTCCAGAGCAAGAGCACCCGCTCGTCGAGGCTGGCGATGGACGGAGTCACCGGACCGAGGGAGGTCGCCGGCACGGCGAGGTGCGCTCGGCCGACAGTGATCTCGCTCCTCAGATCGGTGTCACTCGTGCACCCAAGCAAGCCCACGGAGGCAAGCCAGGCGGAGACGATGAGCTTCTTCACGCTCTCCCTCCGCGATTAGAGCGGACCGTCCGTGGGTGGCGGAGGTGTCTGTCCTGCCTGGCGCACGATGAATGAGCCCAGCGAACGGTCCGTGCCCTGCTCGAAGCTCACGCTCAGGTCGGTTCGACCGTCGCCATCGATGTCGCCCGGCAGGCCGACCGAGGCCCCGAGTCGACGAACCCCCGGCACGATCAGCTCGCCCAGCGTCCGCCCCGTCGCGTCGATCATGAGCACGGCGCCCGCACCTCGGCTGGCGCCTGGCGCTCCGACGGCGACCTCGAAGCGCCCGTCGCGGTCGAAGTCCGCTGCGGGCGCCAGAGACGCGCCGAGCTCCGCCCCACGAGCGCCTCGCACCAACCACTGCCGGCGCCCATCCCAGCCATAGAAGATCACGGCGCCGCCGCGACCCTCCCGCGACGCGCCCACCATCACACCTGCAGGCGACTGCTGCCGCGACAGGAGCACCGAGCTGTCGTCTCCCAACCGCGCCCGGGCGGTCGGCCCTTCGAACGTCTGGACCAGCCCTCCGTAGAAGGTGCGAGCCTCGACACGACCGGCCTCGCGTCCCGCGCGACCGCGCGCACCCGGCGCAGAGGCCAGTAGCTCAGGAAGCCCATCGCCGTCTCGATCCGCAGCGAGGCTCAGGGCGCGGCCCATCTTGTCCTTCCGCTCCGTTCCGTAGAACGACCCCACGAGGCGCGGCGGCTGATGGCCCATGTCGTAGACGAACACCCCGCCCGCGCGGCGGTTGGTCGCGCTGCGAGCCCCCGGTGCTCCGATCGCGACGAAGCGGTCGAACCCGACGACCGACATGCCCAGCCGGGCACCTCGCGTCGGCCCATCGAAGCGGTAGAGCACGCTGTCGTCGATGGAGCTCACCACCACCACCTGACCCGCTCGAGCGAAGCAGGTGTTTCCCTGGCAGCCGTCTGCTCGCGGCATGCCCACCACCAGCTCGTTGAGCCCATCCCCGTCGAGGTCTCCGAGCCGGCCCACGGAGGCAATGGCCCCGGCTGCGTTGGTGGCGAGCATCTCCCGCCCGAGATTCAGCGTCGACGGGTTCCACGACGTCAGGATGTCGAAGCAGTCGGGCCCCCCCGAGAGGCACCGCCCGACATCCACAAGATCGAAGCAGCCGTCTCTGGACGATCGGCACAACGGCTCGAGCCCGCCGGGTACGAAGTCGAACTCACGGAACCCGCCACCCGAGAACCCAGAACGGCCTGGATCGAACGCGCAGCCTGGCGCGCCCGGCGATGGGCAGAGTACGTCGCAGGCGTCCCCATCGCGCAAGCCACCGCTGTCGGTCTGGTCGGGGTTTACCGTGAGAGGGCAGTTGTCGTTTTCGTCGAGCACCCCGTCGTTGTCCGAGCCGGGGTCACAGTCATCGGGGATGGCATCGCCGTCGGTGTCGGAGCCGCTAGCGAATGGGCTCCGATCGAGCACGGCACCCCCGCCACAGGACGCGCCTGTCCGAGGATCCGTCGTGCGGTCGACGCAGCCGTCATTCTCCACATCGCAGTCGCATGCGTCCCCGGCGCCATCTCGATCGCGGTCTGCCCGGCTCGCGCTCGCGACGCCGATGCAGAGGTCACATGCGTCATCGAGCGAGTCGGCGTCCGCGTTGACGCCCGAATCGGGCACGTCGATGCAGCTATCCTCGCTGTCCCTCAGCCCATCACCGTCGAGGTCGAGGCGGAAGCCGAAAAACGCCGCGGTTGCCCCGGTGTCCGGATCAGTTGTCGTGGTGATGGAGTAAAACCGGGGAACGGTGGCGACGGTGGTTGGGGATGGAACGGCGCCCGGAAACGCCGGTGGCCGAGGCGTTGTCACCTGAGACACGACTGGTCCCGAGAACAGCGCGCGGGTCTCATGAGCGACGAAGGGCGCGCTGCCGAGAATCGGTGTCAGGCTGGGCGCTGGTGCGATGGTGACTGGAATGATGCCTGGCAAAGCGGGGAGGAGACAGGCGGGTGTTCCGGGGGTTGGACAGAGGACTGCGCCGCGCGACAATCCAGCCAGCGAAGTGGTGCTCCACTGACCTCCCGCCGCCCCGAATGGGGCGGTGAACGCCGGGTTGACCGCATCCGCGGCCACGGCGAGGGCTGTCTGGCCCAGGTCGACGACTACCGGGACTCCACCCACTGGCGTGAATGGAAACACGATCGGCGGCAACCCGCCCATCTGCCCGTTCAAGATGCCTGGGATCACACCGCCGACCCCGGCAGCGATCGCGGCCTCTTGGCCTTGCACGGCCACACTCACCGCGCTCAACGAGGCACAGACGATCGGCGTCAGCCCTGTATAGTGTTCCCGCGCTCTTGGTTGACAGCCGAGGGCG
>JBKDQC010000349.1:0-22904 GCA_046342295.1 Deltaproteobacteria bacterium
CGGCTGCCCGTTCATGCGGCCGTGCGCGTAGAGGTTGTCGAGCACGACGAGGCGCGCGCCCGAGGTCCGCGCGGCGTGGAGGGCGCCGTCGGTGAGCGGCGGGAGCTCCTCGGCCCAGCGGTGATAGGCCGGGTTCATCACGTGGTAGAGGACGTCCGCGCCGCGCGCGACCTCCGCCGCGAACGCGAGGTCGGCGATGTTGCCGCCCACCACGCGCACACCGTCGGCGCCTCCCTTGGCCGCGTCTCGCCGGACCGAGACCACCTCCTGGCCCGCGGCGACGAGCGCTCGCGCGAGCTCCGTCCCGATCTGTCCGCTCCCCAGGATCACGTGCTTGGTCGTCATCTCGTCCTCCTCGCGGCGTGCGCCGCTTCCGGCGAGAGCATCCTTGCGCATGCGCATGACGAGAGCCTTCAAGGCAAGCTAGGATTGCATCCGTGCAAAGCTCGCCCGTGGCCGCCGAGCTCGATCGCCGCCTCCGCTGGGACGACGTCCAGCTCTTCCTCGCCCTCTTCCGCGGGGGCACGCTCGCCCGCGCCGGGGCGCGCACCGGGCTCGACCCGTCGACCCTCAGCCGCCGCCTCGCGGCCCTCGAGGCGCTGATCGGCGTGCGGCTCTTCGATCGCACGCGCGAGGGGCTCGCGCCCACGGCATATGCGGAGCAGCTCGTGTCCGAGGCGGAAGCGATGGAGGCCTCGGCGCAGCGCTTCGCGACCGGGGCCGCGTCCTTCGAGCGGCGCGCCGAGGGGAGGGTGCGGGTCAGCGTGCCGCCGGGGCTCGCCGACCTCTTCGTCGTGCCCGTGCTCCCGCGTCTGCTCGCGACGCACCCCGCGCTCCGCGTCGAGCTCGACTCGCGCACCGGCGTCGTCGATCTCAACCGTCGGGAGGCCGACCTCGCGCTCCGGTCGGTCCGTCGCGACGGTGCCGAGCTCGTGCAGAAGCGGATCGTGCACACCCGCGCCACCGTCGGCTGCGCGCCCGCCTACGCGAAGGCGCTCGGCCGCCTGCGGAGCTGGTCCGGCGTGCGCTTCGTCGCGTGGGGCGACGACCTCGCCCACCTCCCGTCGGCGCGATGGCTCCGCGAGCACGCGGTCGGCGCCGACGTCTCGCTCGTCGTCTCGAGCTTCCCCACCCAGCTCGCCGCGGCCCAGGCGGGCGTCGGCTGCGTCGTCGTGCCGCGGCCCTACCTCGCCGTCGCGCAGCTCGTCGAGCCTGTGATGAGCAAGCCGCTCGCCGCGACGCTCGACGTGCTCCCCGACGACGACCTCTGGCTCGTCGCGCACCGCGCGCTCCGTGACGTCCCGCGGGTCGATGCGGTGTGGCGCTTCTTCGAGACGGCGTTCGCCGCGCCCGCGAGCGGCGCCCGCGCGCGGTAGCCTCGGCTCCGCCATGCGCGACCCCGTCGAAGCCCAGCTCGAGGCGTACAACGCGCGAGACGTCGATCGCTTCGTCGCGTGCTTCACCGAGGATGTGGTGGTCGAGGACGCCCGCGGCGCGCGCCTCCTCGAGGGCCGCGACGCCTTCCGCGCGTCCTACGGGGCGATGTTCGCGGCGAGCCCGGGCCTGCACTGTCGCGCGATCGCGCGCCTCCGCGCCGGCGCGTTCGTCGTGGACGAGGAGCGCGTGACGGGGCGCGGCCCCGACGAGCTGCACGTCATCGTCGTCTACACGTTGCGCGACGACCTCATCGCGCACGTGCGCATCCTGCGGTGAGCGGGTGCGCGACGCTCGTTCCGGGACGGACGCAGGAGCGCTTCCTCCAGGTGGAGCGCGGTGATCGCGTTGGGCACGCATCGGCTGTGGGAGCGCGTGGGAGCGTCGTCGAGAGGCGACCCTCGGGGCTCCCGTGGCCCTGGGCGCTCGGGCGGCTTCACCGAGGTGATTCGCGGACGTTGGCGTGGTCGGCGCGTCGCCGCAACCGGGGCAGCATGGGGCTGCAGGCGCGCGTGGCGCGCTTGACCCGGCTGCGCACCGCGAGCCCTGCGAGCGCGACGAGGAGAAGGGAGAGTGTCGTGGCCGGGCCGCGGCCGGGGGCGGCGCTGCAGGTGGCTTGGATGCCGTGGCGGGTGGGGCCGGTGTGCACCGTCTCACCGCGCGACCAGTCGAAGCCCGGATCGTCGATGTCCGGCGCGTCGGTGGGCATCGCAGGCGTGTCGCACGCGGGGTCGATCCCGTCGCAGTCGGCGTCGATCGCGTCCTCGCACACCTCGCTCGCGCCGGGGTGGACTGCCGCGTCGGCGTCGTCGCAGTCGAGGTCCGCGCGCACGCCATCGCCGTCGGCGTCGGGCGGTGTCGGCTCGGGCGTCGGCTCGGGCGTCGGCTCCGGGGTCGGCTCGGGCGTCGGGGCGCACTCGGTCACGCGGAAGCTCAGCCACATTTCGGGGCCGAACCACGCGCGGGTCTCGTCGACCAGGCGCCACGTCGTGCGGTGGATGCCGGGCGCGCGCGGGGCGGTGCCGGTCATCGTGAAGACCGTCCGTCGACAGAACGCGGCGTCGTTGCAGTCGCCGCCCGGCGGGCTCCAGGTGGCGGGGTGGACATCCACGTTGCTCGCGTCGTTGATCGACACGCGCGATGCACCGACGAACGGATCGGGCACGTCTCCGGGGACGCCGAGCCGCACGGCGCGGCCGTGCCCTCCAGGCGTTGTGTCGTTCCAGTCGACCCACGACGCCGCTCCGGTCGCCTCGAGCTCGAACCAGAACCGGACCGGCGCGCCCGAGCACGCGGTGAAGTAGGCGGTGCCGGTCGGATCGGCCATGGCGTCCGAGCCCTGCCCGATGAAGCGCGCGTCGAGCAGCGGCGGCCCGGGCGGAGGAGGAGGCGTCGGCGGTGCGCTGCCCCCTCCGCCCGTGTACCAGGGCGTCTCCTCGCGAGAGGCGGCGAGCGTGATCTCGACGTGGATGTGGTCGATGTGCGGATTGGGCCCCGTGTAGGGCCGCACCCGCTCGCTCGCGCGCGAGCCGCTCCACTGCGTGCGGTCCCAGACGAGGTACTGCACGCCGATCTCGGAGGAATGCGCGATGAGCCAGTTGGCGATGGGGTCTCCGACGTCGTTGTCGGCAGCTCCGGAGCTGAGGGGGATCATGATGTCGAGCGCGCGGCCGGAGCCATGCACGCTCATCTTGGCAGGGTTGGCCGTGTTCCTCCGACACGAGTAGCCGCCGATGGAGGAGATCCCGCCGAAGTTCTCGCGCAGGTACCTCGAGAGGGTGCGCCCCCCGACCGTGATGCCGCCCGAGCAGTGTGCGCCGCCGTCCCAGTTGGGCACGTCGTCGTAGGCGACGCGTCCGGAGCCGGCCGACAGCGCCTCTTCGCTCGGCCCGTAGCTCCCGGGCCTCGACAGCCCCTCGAGCGCCAGCCCGCACGCCGGATCGTCGGGACCGTCACAGTCCTCGCCCGGGGCTTCGGCCAGACACCCAGGCAGCGCGGCGACCAGGACCAGCGTGAGGAGGATGCGGCGCATGGTGTCGAGGATGCACGCACCGCACACGGCCCGGAAGGACCCGATGCGATCCCAAGTCCGCACGGCCCGAGAAGAACATCACTGTTCTCGTTCGGGACTCGGGGCGGACGGCCCTCCGGACGGGGGCGGGTGTTCACAACCTGGACGTCTCGAACGGGCCTCCGCGGTAGTCTCGAGGCCTATGGACCTTCGACGCTCCTTCGGTGTGTGCATCGCCCTGGCCTCGCTCTTCGTGGGCTGTGACTGCGGCACGACCCCGGCCGCGGGCTGTCGCTCGAGCGGCGACTGTCCCCCTGGAAACGTCTGTCGTGACCAGCGTTGCTCACCGGCCATCGACGTCGGGCCTCCGATCGATGCGGCGCCAGCGCCGATGGACGATGCAGCGGGCTGCGCGCCGAGCCGCGCGTGCGGAGCCGCGTGCTGCGGCTCCGACGAGAGCTGCCTCGGTGGAGCCTGTTGCGCGGGCGCATCGGTCTGCGGCGCCGAATGCTGCGGGACCGACGAGCGCTGCGAGCTCGGCGCGTGTCGGCTCGTCTGCGAGAGCGGCGAGCAGGCCTGCGGCGATGGCGCCGACGCCCGCTGCTGCGACGCGGGCGACGTGTGCCTGGGCGGCGCGTGCGTCGTGCCCGGCGAGACGTGCAGCCCCACGAGACGCTGTCCGACCGAGATGGAGTACTGCGAGCCGACCCTCGGGCGCTGCCTTCCGAGGGCGATGACCGAGCCCTGCGAGGTCCGGCCTCCGCCGGGCACCTTCGACCCTGTGATCGAGTGGCGCTGGACTGGCGACGCGATGGTCGCGCCCGAGCACACGCAGATCATGATGTCCCCGGCGGTCGGTTCGCTGACCGACGACGACGCCGACGGGGACATCGACGGCGACGATGTCCCGGACGTCGTCTTCAACACGTTCACGACGTCGGGCGCGTACTACCGCGACGGTGTCCTCCGGGCGGTGAGCGGGCGCGACGGATCGCGCGTCTTCCCGACCTCCGACCCCGCCTACAGGACGATGCCCGGCGCGGGCGTGGCGATCGCCGAGGTGGATGCGACCTCACCGGGCCCCGAGATCCTCACCTGCTCGACGAAGATCGGTGGGGTCGGCTGCTGCGACGGCGCGGCGGGAGATCTCCTCGTCGTCGCGAGCACGGGCGCGCTGCTGCGAACGATCGCCTCGGTGAACTGTGCGTACTCGGCGCCGGCGGTCGGCGACATGGATGGAGACGGCACGCCGGAGATCGCGGTGCGCTACCACGTCGTGCACGCGGATGGGACCGAGGTCTTCAACATCGCCGCGCGCGACGTGACCAGCGTGAGCGGTGCGGGCGATTACAACGCGATGGCCGATCTCGACGAGGACGGCGACCTCGAGCTCGTCGGAGGCAATGCGGCCTATCGCGTCGATGGCACCCCGCTCTGGGAGAACGCGGCGGCCCCCGACGGCTACCCATCCGTCGCGGACATCGACATGGATGGCCGCCCCGAGGTCGTCGTCGTCAGCTCCGGCGACCACTCGATTCGCGCCTACAACGGCGAGGACGGCTCCCTCGTCTGGGGGCCGGTCGACCTCAACCAGGGTGTCGCGACACCGAGCGGACCCGGCGGCGGTGGGCCCCCGACCATCGCCGACTTCGACGGTGACGGGCTGCCGGAGATCGCGGCCGCTGGCGGCTACGGCTACGTGGTCTTCGAGCACGACGGAACGCCGAAGTGGTTCGCGGCGACGCAGGATCTGAGCTCGCGCGTGACGGGCTCGAGCGTCTTCGACTTCGACGGCGACGGCGCCGCCGAGGCCGTCTACAACGACGAGCTCTTCCTGCGCGTGTACGACGGGCGGACGGGTGCCGTACGCCTCGAGCAGTGCAACACGACCGGCACGCTCTGGGAGGACCCGCTCGTCGTCGACGTCGACGCTGACGACCGCGCCGAGATCCTCGTGATCGGCAACAACTATGGGGGCCAGCGCTGTCGCGACGGCTCGACCTCGGTCGCCGGGCTCAGCGTCTACGGCAGCTCCACCGACTCGTGGGTTCGCACCCGACGCCTCTGGCCGCAGCACACCTACCACGTGACCGACCGCGAGGACGACAGCACCGTGCCGCGCCGCGAGACGCGGAGCTGGGAGCGGGCTGCGCTCAACAGCTTCCGCCAGAACGTGCAGCCGGACGGGCTCTTCGACGCTCCGGATCTCGTGCTCCTCGACCTCGCGCTCGACATCGCCGCCTGCACCACCGAGACCGCGCTCGTCGTGCGCGTGGCCAACGTCGGTCGCGCCGGCGCGCCCGCGGGCGTGCCGGTGGCGGTCTTCGATGTGAGCCCCGATACGCCGGGCGCGAGGCCCGTCGCCGTCGTGTCGACGACCCGGCGTCTGCTCCCTGGCGAGAGCGAAGTGTTGCGCCTCGTGGTGCCGGAGAGGCTCGCGCCCGGCGCCATGGCCAGTTATTGGGTGCGTCTCAACGACGGCCCCATGCCGCTCGCCTCGCTCCTCCAATGTCGCGACGACAACGACGAGGGTCGCCTCGACGCGTTCTGCCCGTCCGTCGAGTGACGGGCGAGATCTCTCTCTGTCTCGACCCTCTTCGACTTCGTGGTCGGCCTTCGACCTCGCTCTCCTCGTGGCCTTCGTCTCGGGTGCTCGCCCGCGCGCTTGCCGGCCCCCATCGCCTGCGCTGCCCACGCCGCCCGTGCGCGTGCTCGACCGAGCCCGGGTCGCGAGCCAAGGTCAGCTGTGGGTCCGGGTCGCGCCCGGCGAATGGCGCTGCGACGAGGCCCTGAGGCGTGGAGTCCAGACCCTCGTGCCGGCGAGGTCGCGCGAGGCTGCGCTGATCGTGGCGCGGTTCGAGGACCTGCTGAGGCGCCGTGTCCCGAACCTGCGCGTGTTGGTGGCGACGAAGATGACCGAGGCGCGAACGGCACGGTCCAGGTCTACGGATTCGCGATGGCGTTGGCGGGGTTCTGGTGCTTCTGGTTCGGCGACGGCTGGGCCGTCTTCGCCGTGATCCCCTTGACGTGGTTCGGCGTCTTCGGAGGTGCCCTCGGAGCCTTCATGATGACGTTTCCAGATCGCTATCGCGCGCTCATCCGCCGCGCCCGCCGCCGCTGACCGCGGAGCAGAGGAGCAGCGTCGCCTCTCGCCATCCGCTTCGTCTTCGACCTCGACCTCGCGACCTCGACTTCGCCATCGACACCGCTTCCGGCTCGGCCTTCGTCGGGGACCGCGACCTCCTCGCGATGGATTCCTCGGAAGGCCTGGGAGGAGACGCTGGCCCGGTCAGGGCGGGAGCGTCTCGCTCCAGATCTCCTCGTCGGCGTTTCGCGCGCTCAGCGTGAGCACGCCTGCTGCGTCGATCGAGACTTCCCCCCATGTGAAGAACGGTCGCGCCTCCGCGAGCGTGTGCACTGGGCCGTCCGGCACGTGGAGGAGCAGGCGCTCGGTGCCGAGCGTGGCGTCGAAGCGGTCGGAGGGAAAGAGCCCCGCCGCGAGCGGACCGGTCACGAGCTCGTGCACGACGAAGCCCGGATCTTCGGGGAACGGCGTGTGTCGGAACGCGGCGGTGAAGTGCACGTCGGTCGTCACGAAGACGAGCTGACGACGTCCGCGACGGCGCGCCGCGTCGAGGAGGCCGCGCAGCTCGCGCGCGAAGCCGCGCCCCGTGTCACCGTCGGCCCACGAGTCTCGGCGGCCGTTGGCGCCGGTCACGAGCGCGATCGGGACGCTCGACGCGATCACGACCCAGCGCGCGTCGGAGGTGCGGAGCGCGTCCTCGAGCCAGTGACGCTGCGCGGGACCGAGGAGCGTCTTGGGCTCTTCCGCGTCGTCGAGCGCGCCGTCGTCGTCCCGGTAGGAGCGCGTGTCGAGGAGCAGCAGCTCGAGCTCGCGGCCCCACCGGAAGCGTCGGTAGAGCCGCGCGGAGGCATCGAGCGGCGACGCGTCGAGCGCGTTGTGCTCGAGCAGGGCGCGCCTGCCGACGGGCAGGAGCGGAACGTGCTGGCCGGGGCCCCGCCGGACGCGATCGTGGTGCGGACCTGCGTCGTTGACGATCTCGTGATCATCCCAGACGACGTAGGCGCCCCAGCGCAGCGCGCGGTACGCGGCGTCGTCTTCGGCATAGCGCCAGTGCGCGCGGTAGGCCTCGAGAGACGGCAGCGGAGGGCTCACCATCGCGACCTGGGGGTGATCGAGCGCGCCCTCGGACGCGCACGTGTCGTCGGCGTAGACGAGATCCCCGAGGAGCACCCTGAAATCGTGCTCGCGCGTGGCGAGCTCCGGCAGCGGGGGGAAACCGCGCTCGGCGTGGCGGCACACGTTCTGTCCGCCGATGTCACCCCCGAACGCGAAACGCACGGGCCTCGCTTCGCCACGGGGAGGCGGCAGGTGGAGCGGCCGCGACGCGCAGCCGGGCGGGGGCTCGTCCGCGTCGCTGCCGTCGCTCGCCCAGACCGCGAGCTCCCCTGCACCCGCGATCCCCGAGACCCTCAAGCGTGCGCTGCGGTCGAGGTGCGCGAGGAAAGGCGCGACCTGACCGTGCGGCGCGCCGGCGGCGCGCGCGTGGAGGAACGCGTGCGTCTCGTCGCGCGCCCAGAGGAGCGCGGAGTGGTCGGTCATCTCTCCGAGCGCGACGTGCTCGAGGCAGCGCGCGTCGTCGGGCGTCGCGTGGCGTCTACCCTCGCAGCCCGCGGCGGCCGCGAGCGCGAGCGCGAGCGCGAGCGCGGGCCCGGCCTTCACGCGCGCCTCCCGGCCCGGACCGGCAGCCGGATCTCGAAGCACGCGCCGCCCGACGCGTGCGTCTCGGCGCGGATGGATCCGTGCGCCTCCTCGACGATGGTCTGGCAGACCGCGAGGCCCAGGCCCGTGCCGCGCCCGACGGGCTTGGTGGTGAAGAAGGGCTCGAAGAGCGAGCCCAGCGCCGCCGGCTCGATGCCCGTGCCCGAGTCGAGGACGCGGAGCACGACCTGCCCTCCATCGAGAGCGGCCTCGACGAGGATCGTGTCGTCGGTGGCCCGCTCCGCGGCGCGCGCTGCCTGCATGTCTCTCTCCCGCCTGCTCTCGATGGCGTCCGCGGCGTTGAGGAGGAGGTTCAGCAGCACCTGGGTCAGTCGGTCCGCGTCGAGCGCCACCGGAGGCAGCTCCTCGGCGATGCGACGCTCGATGCGGATGCCCCGCAGATCCTTCTGTGGCGAGACGAGATGCACCGCGTCGGCCACGGCCTCGGCGACCTCGGCGGCGCCCGCGGCGTCGCCCTCCGCTGGCTTGCGGGCGAAGTCGAGCAGGTTCCGGATGATCCGGTGGATGCGCTCGGTCTCGCTCTGCACGCGCCGCAGGAACTCGTCGGTATCGGCCGGCTCGAGGCCACCGCCGCGCAGGAGCTCGACGAAGCCGAGGATCGCCGAGAGGGGATTGCCGATCTCGTGCGCCACGCCCGCCGCGAGGCGACCGACGGACGCGAGCTTCTCGCTGCGGACGAGCGAAGCCTGCGCCTGCTCGAGCGAGGTCTTGGCGGCTTCGAGGGCGCCGAGTGCCTCCTCGAGCTCTCGGAGGCGACGCTCACGCGCGGCGCGCTCCTCGCGGAGGTCGTCGCCCAGAGCGTTGAAGGTCATCGCCAGCGAGGCGACCTCGCGCGCGCCCTCGATGCGCGCCGGGGAGCGCTCCCCCCGCGCGAGCCGCTGCGCCGCCCGCTCGAGCTGCTCGACGGGGCGCACGATCAGGCGCGTGAGGAGCACGTACGAGAGGACGAGGATCGCGATCGCGCTGAGGAGGGCGTAGAGGACGATGAGCCCCACGAGGTTGCGCGCGGCCTCCTCGCCGGGGTGAGCGACCCAGACACGCACCCTACCGCCCTGCAGCTCCGCCTCGGCGCCGATGCCCTCTCCCACGACGCCGCGGGTCTCGATCGCGCCGTCGCTCGCGACGATCTCGAGGCCGGTCACCGCGTCGTGGCCGACGATCGCCTGCTCGACTCGGTCGACGAGCATCGCCGGGGCCGTGACGCGCACGAGCGAGACCGCCGCGGAGCGCGCCGCGAGCTCGGCGGCGTGGTGCCGCTCGATCTCGAGCGCGCGCGTCGAGAGCCGGTCGGTCGCGAGGGCGATGAGCACGACGGACAGCGCGAGGGTCGTCGAGAGCGCCATGCCGATCTGCGCCCGGAGCCCGAGGCCACCGGGGCGGGTGTCGCGCACGAGGGGCGTCTCGCGCAGGCTCGCCAGCTCCGCGGGCTCGAGCGAGCGGCGCCCCGTCCGGTCGGCCCGCTCGCGGGTCGGCCTCGCGCCGTGAGCGGCCGCCGAGGTCTTGGCGCGGTCGTGCGGGTCCTGGGACATCGTGCGGCTGCCATCCTACGCGGGGACGCGCGCCGTCAGCGCCCCGCCGCCTCGGCGGTGCGCCGGACGAAGCCCATGCGGCCGCGGACGATCGCGTCTTGCTCGAGCGCGCCGAGCGTCCACGGCAGCCGGACGCTCCAGTTGAACGGGCCCACCGTGTTGGGGGTGTTGACCCGGTCGCGGAGAGCGAGCACGTCGTGCACGGGGAGCAGGACCGCGCAGCTGGCGCTCTCGAGCGACGTCTCGAGCAGCGCCCGCCACAGGGCGTCGGTGAAGCGCGGTGGCGGCTGCTGCGTGGCGCTCTCGTGCGGCGCGGCCGGCGTGCCGACGAGCGGCGCGAGCCGCGGCAGGGCGAGCGCCGCCTTGCGCTCCTGCTCCGGCAAGAGCTCCCACCAGTCGATCGAGCTCTCGGTGTCGTGCGTGCCGGTCGTCGCGACGCTCAGCGTCGGATACGCGGTCGGGTCGCGGAAGCGCCCGGCCTCCTGCTCCCACCGGAGCACGCGGTAGCCAGGGATCCCGAGGCGGGCGAGCGAGAGACGCACGAAGGGCGGGATGACCCCGAGGTCCTCGGCGAGGATCTCGGTGCCGGCGGACGACAGGGCCCCGAGCACGGCCTCGCCCTGCGCGAGCTGGGCCTCCTGGGCGTCCGGGTAGAAGTAGTGCGGGCTCTTGTCGATCGGCCGGTGGTAGGTGCGGTAGAGCCCCACCACATGATCGATGCGCACGCCGTCGTAGAGACGCGCCGTGTGACGCCCCCGCGCGACGAAGAGGTCGTAGCCCCGCGCGGCGAGGTCGTCCCACCGGTACGGCGGCAGGCCCCACTCCTGACCGTCGGCCGAGAACGCATCCGGGGGAGCGCCGACGGTGGCGTCGAAGCGAAAGAGCTCGCGGTGGGCCCAGACATCGGCGCTGTCGTCGGCCACGAGGAAGGGCTCGTCCCCGAACAGAGAGACGCCGTGCGCGTGCATGCCCTGCCGCGCGCCCTCGAGCTGCGTGAACGAGAGCCACTGGAGGTAGCGGCGGAACGCGAGCTCCCGGGCGTGCTCGGCGCGGAAGGCCGCGAGCGCAGCGGGGTCCCGGTCTCGCAGCCCCTCCGGCCAGCTCCGCCAACCCTCCGGGTGAACGTGCTTGATGGCGCGGAAGAGCACGTAGGGCTCGAGCCAGCTCGCCTGCTCGGCCTCGAACGCGGCCAAGGCGCGGCGGCGAGGATGGTCTGGTTTCTCGGCGCAGAGGCGGTCGAAGCAGCGGGAGAGCACCCGCATCTTGAGCCAGCGCACGCCGCCGTGGTCGACCTGCGGTGCCTCCGACACCGCCGTGAGGGTCAGTCGCTCGTTCGGATCCAGCGCGTCGAGGCCCCCCATCGCGGCGAGCTCGGGCACGTCCCGCAGGGCGATGTAGAGGGGATCGAGCGCGAAGAACGAGCACGCAGCGTAGGGACTCTCCTGCCCCGGGGAGGGCTCGAGCAGGGGCAGCGTCAGGACCCAGGAGAAACCGCCGCTACGGGCCCAGCGGGCGAGCGCGACGAGGTCCGGGTACTCGCCGACGCCCCACTCGGCGCCGCTGCGGATGGAAAAGAGGGGGGCCAAGAGGCCCACGGTCTTGCGCGAGAAGATCGCCATAGGGCGCGAACCCTACGCGGGGGATCTGCCCGGGGGAAGGGCACGCGGCGACGACGGCGGGCCGGTCTCGCCAGAGGCGATCAGGGGAAGCCGCCCCGCACGTCTTCCTTCATCCCGAGGAGCTGGTAGAGCTGTTTCAGCGCTGCGAGGTCGGGGATCACGACCTTCTCCTCGGAGATCCGCAGGTAGCCGCCGTCACGCAGCTGCTGCACCGCCTTCTTCACCGCGTCGACGTCGAGACCGACCCGGCTCGAGAGCTCGAGCGGCGAGATCGTCACGACGTGCCCGTCGGCCGTGGGCTCGACCCCGCCAGCCAAGCGCAGGAGCGTGTTCACGACGCGCGAGGGGTGGTCGCGGAGCATCGCGTTCTCGACCTGCTCCTCGGCGTTCCGCAGGCGGCGCACGAGCTGCTCGACCAGCCGCGAGGCGACCTCTGCGTTCGTCGAGAGGAGCACCCCGAACGTCTTGCGGTCGAGCGCGAGCACCTGGGCCTCGGTCAGCGCCACGGCCGAGGCGCTGCGCGTGGTCCGGGGCAGCAGGGCGTCCTCGCCGAACAGGTCTCCGGGCTTGAGCACCGTCAGGCTCCGCTCGGCACCCCGGATGCGCTTGACGAGCCGGACCCGGCCCGCCTGGATGAGGTAGCAGTGCTCGGCCGACTCGCCCTCGTCGTAGATCGGGCTCCGGGCCGCGAAGGTCCGGCCGAAGCGCTCGAAGAGCCGCTGCCTGTCGCCGTGCCCGAGCTCTTGCATCAGCCCCGTGAGTAGCGGGAGCGGGTGCTTCGCGTCAACGCTCCGGCGCGAGCCATGGCGTGAAAAGGCCGGCCGTGACTGCTCGCGCCGACGCGCTGCGCGTCCCGCCCCCTGGCGAGCTGTCCGCAAACGGGGGGTGTAGCTCAGCCCAGATCCGCGGGTGCGCGCATCCGGCTCCCTGCGAGGGCGCAGTAGAAGTCGAGGATAGAGGGGCCCCAACGGATACGGTCGGCGGAACTTGAAGCCCGCCAGGCCCTTCCTTCGGACGAGCATCCACAGGAGCTGGCCCTTCCCGCAAGCGAGGGATCTCTTGCTGCGCCGACGCGTTGTGACCAGCACCCGAATGGGGGTGGGTTCGTCGGTGATCCCCACGGTTGACCGCTTCGGTCGGCCCCGGTAGATCACGTCCCCCCATGGCCCCCCGGATCAACCTTGCTGCCGGACCGGTCGGTCTCCTTCGGGAGCGGCTGGCGCTGAGCATCGGCTCGGGAGCGGCGCGTTGAGCGGCGGGCTGCGACGCTGGCTCGCGGCGGCGGGCTTGTCGGGCGTCCTGCTCGCCGGCTGCCCCGGCGGCCCCTCCGACGAGGATCTCAACCGTTCCCGGACCGAGTACGACCTCGGCGTGGGCCTGTTCGGAGAGAACAACATCGCCGGGGCGTTCCAGCATTTGCAGGAGGCGGTGCGCCGCGCCCCCGAAAAAGTCGAGGCGCACATGGTCCTCGGCACCGTGCACGCGCTCCGCGGCGAGAACGAGGCAGCCGAGCGCCACCTGAGGACGACGATCGAGACGAACCAGCGCCTCGGCGCGGCCGGGCTCCCGGCGCTCACGCCCGACGCCTACAACACGCTGGGCGTCCTCTACATCAACACCCACCGCCTCGAGGAGGCCGTCTCGGCGCTTCGGACCTCCACCGGGGACCTGATGAACCGGACGCCCCACCTGGCTTGGGGCAACCTCGGCTGGGCCTACTACGAGCTCGAGCGCTATCCCGAGGCCCTCGAAGCGCTCGGGCAGGCCGTTCGCCTCCAGCCGCAGTTCTGCGCGGGCTGGTACCGGGTCGGGCAGGTTCGCTTCGCCGAGGCTCGGCAGTCTGTCGAGGCCAGCGGCGATGCCCAGGGAGCCCTCGCGCAGGCCGACGAGGCCCTGACGCACGCGCTCGAGGTCGACCGGGACGAATGTCGTGCCCTTCAAGATGCTTGGCTTTTGCGTGGTGAGACCCGTGCCCGGCTGGGGCGCCGTGAGGAGGCCATCGCGGACTTCGAACGGTGCGTCGAGCTGGACGCGAACACGGAGGCCGGCCGGGCGTGCGCCGGCCTCCTCTCTACTGGCTCCTGACGGCCGTCATCCTCGGAAGAGAACGACGGCAGGGAGCCACGCGGAGGCATCATGGAGTCGATCGGACAATTTCTCCGGACCGAACGCGAGCTTCGCCAGCTCTCCCTCGAAGAGCTGTCTCAGGCCACGCGCATCCCACTGCGCTCGCTCCAGCTCCTCGAGGACGACCGCCTCGATGGCCTGCCGGGGGAGGTCTTCGTGCGCGGCTTCGTCAAGTCGTACGCCAGGGCCGTGGGTCTCGGCGTCGAGGACGCCCTCCGCCGCTACGAGGAGGCGAGCCGCCCCTCGAAGGCGCCCCCTGCGGTCGCGCTGGAGGCCGTCGGCCAGAAGGACCGCGGGGGCCGCTTCGGGCTCGCCATCGCGCTCGTCATCCTCTTGATTCTCTTCACGCTCGCCCTGTCCATCGTCCTTCGCCCGCGGCACCGGGACGCCCCGGTGGAGCTGAGCGGCGCGGAGCACGTGGCGCTCGAGCTGGCACCGCCGCCGGTCTGACCCCGCGGACGTGACCGAGCGGCCCGTCAGTGGAGCCCGCGGAGGGGGGGGCCGGCGTGGTCCCGCCGGGGAGGCGACGCGGGCGGTGCTGTTGCGTTCGGTCGATTTCGGTGAGGCCGACCGGATCCTGACCTTGCTGACAGACCGGCACGGACGGGTCTCGGTGATGGCCCGCGGCGCGCGCCGGAGCCTGTAGCGTTTGTCTGGAGCGCTCGAGCCCTGGGCCAGCCTCGAGGCGACCGTCGCTCTCGGCGCGGGCGAGGTGGGGCGGCTGGCGGAGGCGCGGATGGTGCGGGCGTTCCCTCGCCTGCTCGGCTCCCTCGAGGCGATGCGGGAGGCCGGGCGTGCGCTCGAGCTGGTCCGTGCGGTCGCTCCGCAGCGCGCGGGAGAGCCGCGCTTGCTGGACGCGGTGGAGGCGATGCTCGGCGAGCTCGACCGCGACCCGGGCGCGTCTGGTCCATTCGCCCGCTGCGCGCTCCGGGTGCTCTCGGTGATCGGCCTCGCGCCGATGCTCTCGGCATGCGTGTCCTGCGGGCGAGCGCCCGAGCCGGGGCAAGCGGCGCTCTTCGACCCGGGCCGCGGCGGCATCGTCTGCCGGGCATGCGGCGGCGGCCCGCTGCGTCTGTCCGGTCGCGCGCGTTCGTGGATGATGCTCGCCCAGGCCGAGGCGGGCAGCCCTGCGATCGGGCGGGCGGACCTGGCCGACGCGGAGGCCGCGATCGACGGATTCCTGAAGCGGCATGTCCGAAGTTGATCGCCTCGCGGCTTCGGCTTCTCGCGACGGTCGGGGCCCGCGGCCGCTCCAGAGAGCCATTCCTCGCCGACGCGGTGTACGCTGAGCGCGATGCGCGCATCGTCTCTCGCGGGCCTCTCCGTGGTCGCCCTGCTCCCTGGCTGCCTCATCGATCGAGGACCGATCTCCGGGTCGGAAGACGCGGCGATGATCGACGCGCCGTTCGTCGATGCGTCCTCGCCGGACACCGGACTGGACGCATTCGGGGTCGATGCATTCGGCGCCGATGCGTTCCGCGCGCCCGACGGCGGTCTCGACGCGTTCCTGCCCGAGGACGCGGCGCCGGACGCGTTCGCTCCGCCGGACGCGTTCGCTCCGCCGGACGCGTTCGTTCCGCCGGACGCGTTCGTTCCGCCGGACGCGTTCGTTCCGCCGGACGCGTTCTCGGCGGAGTGCACCGAGGGCTCGACACGCTGCGAGCTGGGCACCCGCCTCGACCGTTGTTCGGCGGGCCGTTGGCGTGCAGAGGCGACGTGCAGCCCGCTCGGGTGTGGGACGTCCGCGCGGGACCCCCAGCCACACTGCCTCGTGCTCGTGCCATCGAACGTGGCGGCCGGCGAGATGCGCGGCGGCCCCGACGTGACCGTCGCCGTGAGCGGCGCCGTCGACACGAGCGCGTGCAGCGGGGCTGGGATCGCCGCCGGCGTGCTCCGTGTCGTCGGCGACTACTGCGTGGCCAGCGTCGGGAGCTTGCGGATCGAGAGCACGGCGCAGATCGAGGTGGTGGGCAGCCGCCCGCTGGTCGTCCTGGCCACGGGCGACGTCACGATCGCCGGCAACGTCGCCGCGGTCGGTCGCGGTGGCGCGCTCGCGGGTGCCGGGGAATCGAGCGCAGGAGCGGGCGGCGACGCCATCGCGGAAGGCATCCGCGATGGCGGCGGCGGCGGCGGAAGCTTCTGTGGCTCGGGCGGCCGCGGTGGCGATGGCGGCACGGGAGGAGCCCCGGGCGCCACGGCCTCCGCCACGCTGCTCAGCCCGCTCCGCGGAGGCAGCCCCGGAGGGCGTGGCAGCGGCGCGGACGATCTCCGTGGCGCCGGCGGCCGGGGGGGCGGTGCACTCCAGATCTCCAGCCGCGGCACGATCTTCGTGTCGGGCGTTCTCTACGCGACGGGCGGCGGCGGGCGCGAAGGGCGGCGTCGGTCGGGCGGCGCCGTGCTCCTCGAGGGCGTGTCGGTGGTCTTCTCGGGCGGTCGCGTCGATGTGCGCGGCGGCGGCGGCGCAAGCGCGGCGTGCTTCGATGGCTCTACGACGCCCGACGAGGACGGGCGCCCGGGCCAGGATGGATTCGCCGACGGTGCTGGCGGCCGCGCTCCGGGCGGGGCAGCCCCCTCGTGCGAGGGACCCGGCACGGTGTACGACGGTGGCCGCGGTGGCGAGGGAAGCGGCCGAGACGACGCGCGCGCGACCGATGGAGCGAGCGGCGACAACGGCGGGGGTGGCGGCGGGGGCGCGGGCTGCGTGGCCGTGCGCTCGGTCGTGCTGCCGTCGGTCCCCACCTACCCGACGGCCTCGAGCGTCCTCGCGACGGCGGCGCCCCAAGCCGACTGATGCAGAGGCGGGACCGGCGGCGCTGCCCTCCTCCGGACCTGGTCTCCTCCGGGTCTGGTTGCGTGATGGACGAGGTCGCCTGCGGACACCAGGCACCTCATGCAGCACCTTGCTTCGTCTTCCGCCTGGCGGACCCTGATCCCACCTCGAACGCCGCGACTGCTGGGGGCCGCGCTGGTCCTCGTCCTGGCCGCGACCCTCGGATGTGGAGCGACCCACTCGCCAGAGGGTGATGGCGGAGGACCACCCGATGCCCCGAGCTTGCTCGACGCGTCCAGGCCGACCGACTGCGACGCGATGCGCGTGACGGCCGCGCCGTGCCGCGCGGCCTGCGACGGGCCCCCGGCGTGGTACTGGGTTGGCGAGCGGTGCGCGCGCTTCGGTTGCGGAGAGTGCGTCGGCGAGGACTGCGGTCTTGGCGCGAACAGCGAAGCAGAGTGTCGCGCTGCGCACGCCGGATGCGAGCCCGAGCTGTGTCGATCGACCGGCGGGCAGTGGCTGTTCTGGGTCGAGGAGTGCGACCACTACCAGTGCGGTGTCCCGGTGCCGGCCACGTGTCTCAGCGGTGCGCCCGTGTGCGACTGCGGTGCGGGGCAGAGCTTCGTCCGAGGCGAGGGTTGCCGCCCCGACGGCACCTGCCCCGAGCCCGCGCCGACCGCCGAGTCGCTCTGCCGGAGCACGGGGGGCCTCTGGGACTCCGTCTGCTGTCCCTCGCGCTGCGGTGTCGCTTGCGCCCTCCCATGCGAGGCGTCCGCCTGCACGTGCGGACCGCTTCAGATCTTCGACGAGGCGCGCGGCTGCGTCGACGCGGCCGAGTGCCGCGACCAGCGCGCCGAGGGCCAGAGCTGCACGCTCGAAGGCATGGACCTGCGGTGTGCGGACGGCCTGATCTGCTGCGACCGCTGCGGCGGCGCAGGCTGTTCCGGTGAGCCGACCTGCCGCGCGCCGGTCTGCGACGGCTCAGGGGAGCTCGACGTCTGCGGCAACAATCTGCGCGCCCCCTGAACGGCAGCGTACCCGCTCTGGTCATTCCCGACATGGTCGTCGACTGTCCCGGAGTCGCATAGGCTCCCTCAGTGCCGGCCATCGACCGCCCCTGGTCCCTCGAGCCCGCCGGGCTGCTGGCCTCGCTCGGGAGCAGCGAGGGCGGTCTCGCGCAGCTCGAGGCCGAGGCGCGTCGCCGTGCCGGTGGGCCCAACACGCTCGAGGTCTCGCGGCGCAGCCCATGGCTCGACGCGCTCGTCACACAGCTCCGCAACCCGCTGTCCTGGTTGCTCGTCTTCGCCGCCACCGTGAGCTCGCTCGCGGGCGAGGTCACCGACGCGGCGGTGATCAGCGCCGTGCTCGTGCTCTCGGCGATGCTCGACGCGATCCAGCAGCACCGCGCATCGAAAGCGGTGGAAGCGCTCCGGGCGCGCATCGCGCTCACGTGCGATGTGTTGCGAGACGGCGAGGTCCGCTCCACACCGGCGGCCGACGTGGTCGTCGGCGACGTCGTGCTGCTCGCCGCAGGGAGTCTGGTCCCCGCCGATGGCGTGGTGCTCGAGGCCAAGGATCTGCAGGTCTCGGAGGCGATCCTCACGGGCGAGACCTTCCCCAGGCTCAAGACGCCGGGGGCGAGCCCCGCGGATGCTTCGCTCGCTGAGCGGAGCAACGCGCTCTTCCTCGGCACGAGCGTCCGCAGCGGAACGGGACGGATGCTCGTGACCACGCTCGCGATGCAGAGCGAGTACGGTCGCATCGCGCGCACGCTGTCGCTGCGGGCGCCGGAGACCGACTTCGATCGCGGGATCCGGCGTTTCGGACACTTGCTCACGCGCATCATGATCGCGCTCGTCGTCTTCACGTTCGCGGCGACGGTGCTGACCGCGCAACCTCCGATCGAGTCGCTCCTCTTCGCCATCGCGCTCGCCGTCGGCCTCGCTCCGGAGATGCTCCCCGCGATCGTCACCGTGAACCTCTCGCGCGGGGCGCGCCGCATGGCCGAGCGCGGAGTCGTCGTCCGGCGTCTCACGGCCATCGAGAGCTTCGGCTCGATGGATGTGCTGTGCACCGACAAGACGGGCACGCTCACGCGCGGCGAGATCAGCCTCGGCGAGGCCATCGACGTGGAGGGTTCGCCGAGCGCCCACGTCCTCGGCCTCGCGTACGTGAACGCGGCGCTCGAGACAGGGCTCGCGAGCCCGATGGACGCGGCGATCCGCGCCCGCGGCGAGCGCGATGGGCTCGAGGTGCACGGCTGGCAGAAGCTCGACGAGCTCCCCTACGACTTCGTGCGCAAGCGGCTCGGGATCGTCGCCGTGGACCCCGGCGGCGTGCGCCGCCTCGTCGAGAAGGGCGCGCTCGCGGCGGTGCTCGATGTCTCGAGCCAGGTACGTACGCGCGCGGGCGTCGTGCCGCTCGACGACGACACGCGCGAGCGCATTCTCGAGCGTGGTCGGAGCTTGGGCGCCCAGGGGATGCGCACCCTCGGCGTCGCGAGCGCCGAGGTGGGGGAGCGCGAGCGGTACGGCGTCGAGGCCGAGGCCGAGCTCATCTTCGAGGGTCTGCTCACCTTCGCCGATCCGCCCAAGGAGCGAGCGAAGGAGGTCGTGGCCGACCTCGCGAGGCTCGGGGTGCGGGTCGCGATGATCAGCGGAGATGCGCGCGAGGTCGCGGTGCACGTCGCGACGGAGGTGGGGATCTCGACCGAGCGCGTGGTCACGGGCAAGGAGCTCGCGACGATGCGTGACGAGGCGCTCTGGCACATCGCGCCGAAGGCGGGCGTCTTCGCCGAGGTGGACCCGAACCAGAAGGAGCGGATCATCCTGGCGCTCGGCAAGACGGGCCACGTGGTCGGCTACATGGGCGACGGCATCAACGACGCGCCCGCTCTGCATGCCGCGGACGTGTCCATCTCGGTCGCTGGCGCGGTCGACGTGGCTCGCGAAGCCGCGGACTTCGTCCTCCTCGAGCAGGACCTCGGCGTCCTGCGCGACGGCGTCCTCGAGGGGCGCACGACGTTCGCGAACACGATGAAGTACATCTACACGACCGAGAGCGCGAACTTCGGCAACATGCTGAGCATGGCCGCCGCGGCGGCCTTCCTGCCTTTCCTCCCGCTCCTGGCGATCCAGGTGCTGCTCAACAACTTCCTCTCGGACGTCCCGGCCATCGCCATCGCGGGCGACGCGGTCGACCCTGAGCTCGTCGAGCGACCGCAGCGCTGGGATCTCGGGGCGCTCTCGCGCTTCATGTTCTCCTTCGGGCTGATCTCCACGTTCTTCGATCTGCTCACGTTCGCGGTGCTCTACGCGGTGCTCGGCGCTCGGGAGGCTGAGTTCCGCACGGGCTGGTTCGTGGAGTCTCTCTTGACGGAGCTCGCGGTGGCCCTCGTCGTCCGCACGCGCCGCGCCGCCTGGAAGAGTCGCCCGTCCGCGATGCTGCTCGGCTCGAGCGTGGCCGTGGCGGTGATCGCCGTCGCGCTCCCCTACACGTGGCTCGGCGCGCAGTTCTCCCTGGTCCCCGCGCCTCCGGCGATGATGCTCGTGCTCGCGACGATCACCGTGGCGTATGTCGCGGCGGTCGAGGCCTGGAAGCGCGTGTTCTTCCGACGCCTCGCCGCAGGCTGAAGGCGTCAGGCGTCGGTCTTCGCGAAGCCGCTGCCGATCGGAGCCGTCTCGAGAAAATTCCAGCTCTCGTTGTCGCGCTCGAGCCTCCGGACGTCCCACCCGCTCGCGCATGACGGCGCGCGTCGACCGGAGCATGCATGAGCGTCGCTGATGGCGGCCATCCAGCCTTCGTGTTGGTGAGTCCGATCGGTGGACCTCACAACATCACCCGTCGCTCCCGTTCGCCCCACCGGCGAAGAGCGCGCGAAGGAGGCTCATGACTTTTCTACGATCTGGTGGTCTCGCGGGCGTGGCTCTGTGGTCGCTCGCGCTCGGATCCACGCTGCACCATCGTGCCGCCACGGAGCCGAGCAGCCCGACGGAGGTCAGCGCCTCGGCCGCTGGGGCTCGAGTGCCGCTCGCGCACGAGGCGCGGGCGCGAGGGAGGAATCCATGATCCGATCCATGCAGTCCATTGTCGCGATCGCCCTCGTGGGGATGGCCACCGTGGTCCCGGCCCCGCTCGCGGCTCAGTGAGCTGCGCCCGCGCCGGTCCCGCCGTCCTGTGTGGGCGACTACCTCAGCGGCGCCGACGCCGTCGAGGGCGCCGGTGGCGTCGGCCTCGAGACCAGCGTTCTGTGGCCGTTTTTTCCCGGGCTGTTCTTCCAGGTGCGCGCAGCCGTGCCGGTCTGGAGCTGTGGCGAATTGCTTCTCGGCGCGCAGGGGCGGGTGCCGGAGCAGCGCCCGGCGGAAGGAACCTTTGCCAACTACGACTTCAGCGCCGGTTACCGGCAGTTCGTCTGGCAGGGACTTCACGTCGAGCTGACGCTCAATGCCGGCTACGGCATGGTGCGCGACTCGACCGTCGACGGGCTCGACTACGACTCCTTCGACCTCGAGGCGATGGCGGTCGTCGGCTGGCGTTTCCAGTTCGGGCGCTTCTACACGGTCGTCCAACCGCTCGGGCTCGGCGTGGTCTTCCACAAGACGAACCCCTGGCCGGTCATGGGACAGGGGCGCCCGACCGCCGAGGCCCCCATCTACGTCGGCAATCTCGTCGTCGGCATCCGGATCGGTGACTGAGATGCCGCGCTATGGGTTCGTCGACGCTCGGGGCTCGCTGTTGGCGCTGCTCGTCCTCGTGCTCCTCGGCCTCGGTCGTCACGCCTCTTGCGAACCGTGTCCTTCAGCAAGGCTCGATGCGGCGTCCGCCTCCCGACCGAGATCTGGACTCGGGCGCCGCGAAGCGAATGGACGAGCTCGAGAACCGACCAGTCCATCGCCACGTATCGTCGAGGGGTTGAGAGGTTCGTGCGTGGCTTCAGGAGCGTCGGTGGGCGAGCCGCTCACGTCCGGACTCGGGACATGTGCTGCCCACGCGAGGATGTGCGTGCATCAGGCGTCGGTCTTCGCGAAGCCGCTGCCGATCGGAGCCGTCTCGAGGAATTTCCAGCTCTCGTTGTCGCGCTCGAGCCTCCGGACGTCCCACTCGCTCTGCAGGAGGGCGACGGGGTGCCCGTCGATGTCGGTCACGGCCAGTGGAATGCGGCGCGCCTCGAGCTCGGCGCAGCCCGTGGCGCCCTGCACCCAGCGGGCGTAGCCGAAGGGGAGGCGATCGAGCGCGACCTTCGCGCCGTACTCGTGCTCGAGGCGGTAGGCGAGCACCTCGAATTGCAGCTGACCGACGACGCCCATGATCGGGTCCTTCTCGCGCCCCGGCTGGAAGAAGAGCTGCACGGTGCCCTCCTCCGCGAGCTCGTCGACTCCCTTCTGCATCTGCTTTCGCTTCATCGGGTCGAGCAGCGTCGCGCGCGCGAAGTGCTCGGGCGAGAAGCGAGGCACCGAGTCGAAGGTCACGGGCTGTCCCGTGGAGAGCGTGTCGCCGATGCGGAAGAGACCCGGATCGTGCAAGCCCACGACGTCACCCGCCCAGGCCTCGTGGATCGTCTGGCGCTCCTGCGCGAAGAGCTGTTCGGCGCGCGCGAGACGGATCTCCTTGCCGAGGCGGTAATGCCAGACGCGCATGCCGCTCTCGAACTTGCCCGAGCAGATCCGCATGAACGCGATCCGATCTCGGTGGTTCGGGTCCATGTTCGCCTGGACCTTGAAGACGAACGACGTGAAGCGCTCCTCCCCCGGCTCGACGCGACCGCCCGAGGTCTCGCGGGGACCGGGCGGTGGGCAGATGTCCTTGAAAGCTTCGAGGAAGGGCTCGACGCCGAAGTTCGTGAGCGCGCTGCCGAAGAAGACCGGAGAGATGTCGCCCTTCAAGAACGACTCGAGCTGGAAGGAGTCCCCGGCGCCCGTCAGGAGCTCGACCTCGTCGCGGAGGGTCTGCGCGAGCTCCGCGCCTGCGAGCTCGTCGATCTGAGGGTCGTCGAGCCCGCGCATCTGCATCGGAACGCGCGACGCGTTCTTCGCGGTCCGGTCGAAGGTGAGCACGCTCTTGCCCTCGAGATCGTAGACCCCCTTGAAGAGGTCGCCCGAGCCGATCGGCCACGTGCGCGGCACCGTCTTCATGCCGAGCGTCTCCTCGATCTCGCTCATCAGCGCGAAGGGGTCGCGCGCGGGGCGGTCGAGCTTGTTCACGAACGTGACGATGGGGGTGCCGCGCATGCGGCAGACGTGGAAGAGCTTTTTCGTCTGCGCCTCGACGCCCTTGGCCGCGTCGATGAGCATGATCGCGCAGTCGGCCGCGGTGAGCGTGCGGTAGGTGTCCTCGGAGAAGTCCTGGTGGCCCGGTGTGTCGAGGAGGTTGTACCGGATGCCGCCGTACTCGAACTGCAGCACCGAGCTGGTGATCGAGATGCCGCGCTTGCGCTCGAGCTCCATCCAGTCGCTCGTCACCGCCCGCTGCTGCTTGCGCGCGTGGACCGCGCCCGCGGAGTGGATCGCGCCTCCGTAGAGCAGCAGCTTCTCGGTGAGCGTGGTCTTGCCCGCATCGGGGTGCGAGATGATGGCGAAGGTGCGCCGTCGGGTGTGCTCTTGGTGGGTCACGG
>JBKDQC010000350.1:0-2337 GCA_046342295.1 Deltaproteobacteria bacterium
CGTGCACTTCTCGAGCGCCCAAGGCTCCACCGCCGTCGTCCCGCAGCGTGCCTCGAACCGCCCACGACGGCCCATCCCGGCTGACATCGAGCTCGATGCGGGTCTCGGCTCGGACGCGGACGGTTCGTTCCGCGTTGGCGGACCCGGCGGACAGGGCGATCCCGACGACGAGTCCCGTGGCGAAGTACCAGCGGAGCACGCAGGCAGCATCGGCCCCGCGGAGGATGCGCGCAATGCCCTTTCCCAACGAGCGCGTGGGGCGATACTCTGAAGCAATCGGCGACGATGGCGTCGAAACGCCGAAGCACGGAGGTCTCGACTTGCAGCGAGCGCTTGGTTGGATCCGGACCTCGACGGCGCTGCTCGCCGTCTGCGCGTGGACCGCGGCGATGTCGTCGGCGCCGCCCATCGGCCACGCGGATGAGCGGTCCGACTATCTCGTCCGCCTGCTGCAAACATCGTCAGCGTTTCGCGTCCGCGCCCAGGCGGCGATCTCGCTGGGGAACGGCACGCCCGACCCCGCGGTGACGAGCGCGCTCTCGGCCGCCTTGAGCGACGAGAACGCGGCTGTTCGGGCTGCCGCCGCGACCTCTCTCGGGCGGGTCGGCGATGCCTCGGCACTCGCCTCTCTGCGGGACGCCGAGCGCGATCCGGAGTCTGCCGTCCGTACCGCGGCGACGGCCGCCGCGGCGGCCATCCAGTCCCGGGCCGCGAGGGGTGAGACGGCGACCGTGGCGCGGGGGAGCGGTGCGACGCCCGACCCGTCCGTTCCGAACGTTCCGCTCCGCTACTACGTCGGCATCGGCCAGCCGAACGTCACAGGAACACTCAGCCCGGCGGTCGTCAGCGGGCTGCGCTCCATCGTCGAGCGCAGGCTCGGGACCATCGGAGGCATCGCCGTCGCCCCCGACGGCGAGAGCGTCTCAGCCGCGCAGCGCGAGCTCCGCCGACGCTCGCTCGCGGGATTCTTCCTCGACATCTCGGTGACCCTCGAGTCGCTCCCCAACGGCTCTGTCCGGGCCCGCGTCTCCGTCGTGGTGCAGGACTATCCAGGCCGGAACGTCAGGAGCATCCTGAGCGGATCGGCGACCGCGTCAGGGAGCAGCACCGCCGATGCATCGCTGGTCGAAGCGGCCGTGGGCAGCGCGCTCAACCGCCTACCCACCGCGCTGGCGGCCTCCGGTCATTGATCCTCGGGAACTTGAATCCGTTCGTCCCCACACCCTACGATCCGAACGCGCGATCCGCGCGAAAGGAAGACCGATGAGCACCCCCGCTCCAGCCGTGCCGCAGGGAGGGCCCCCGAAGCGCCGCTTGCGCAACTACCTGCTCGATGCGCGCTTCCAGCTCAAGTACACGGGCATGGTCGTGTGCGTGACCCTGGTCGTCGCGACGATCCTCGGCAAGGTCGCTTACGAACAGTCCCACGCGCAGACCGAGATGATGACCATCAGCCTCGTGGAGGCCGGCGAGGCGGCGGAGTTCATCGAGCAGCAGGCCCGCGAGGCCGACCAGCAACTCCTGCTCACCATCCTCGGTGGGGTCGCCATCCTCGTCCTCTCTCTCGGGGTCACGGGGATCATGGTCACGCACCGCGTGGTCGGTCCGGCCTACAAGATGAAGAGCCTGTTCCGACACGTGGCCGATGGGCACCTCAAGCTCTACGGACGCCTGCGCGAGGGCGACGAGCTCCAGGACGTATTCGTCGAATTCGAGCGGATGATCGAGCGGCTGCGCACGAACCAGCGCGACGAGATCACGCAACTCGAGTCGGTCATCGCGCGTGCGCGCGACGCGAGCGCACCCTCGGCAGTCGTCGAGGACCTGGTCGCGCTCCGCGATCGCATGGAGAAGGAGCTCCAGTAGCCGCGTTCGCCTCTTTCGGTGCGCGTCGAGGACTGGGCGTGCGAGGCTGCCGTCGTCTGCGCTCGTTTGACCCGTTTCGAGACCCCGTGCTATCCGGGCGTTCCGCTGGACGGGCTCTCAGGCGTGACGGACGTTCATCGCCGATGATGCCGAAACGATGGCTGTTTCAGTGAGTTACCGATGAAAGACCGTCGACTCCCGCTCCTCACACTGGGAGCCGCTCTGAGCCTCTCGGTGTCCGCAGGCGTCGTCGCCTGTGGAGGCGACGACGAACAAAGCCGCGAGCCGGAAGGGCACGGAGAATCCGCCAGTCCGGGCAACCCGGAGGGCACTGACCCGCGTCCCACGAGCGAGCCCGGCGGGACGGGCCCGCGGCCTGGGCCGGGGGACCGCGTGCGGATGGTCCTCGCCCTGATCGAGCTGTCCCAGCTGGGCGAGGGGGTCCATCAGGGCGTCGTCGTCGCGGTCGGG
>JBKDQC010000351.1:0-13214 GCA_046342295.1 Deltaproteobacteria bacterium
ACGCGCGCACGGTCGGCGAGCACGTCCGCGAGCCGCTGCACGACCGGCCCCTCCGACAGGCCCACACGCCGTGCGCGCCGCGGCGAGCCCTCGTCCGCCTCCGCGCGCGCGAAGGCCCGCGCCAGCTCCTCGCGGGCCGCGCGCGCATCGGCGAGTGCGAGCGTGCGTACGCGCCGCTCCTCGGCCTCGTGCTCGCTCGCGCTCGCCCGCGCCTCGACGCCGTGCAGCTCCTCCTCGATGCGCCCGAGCTCCTCCTCGAGCGTGGTGACCTCGCGCTCTCCGAGATCCGCCGCCGCCCACGCCCGCGCCCGGCTCGCGTGCTCGGCAGCTTCCTCCTCGAGCCCGACCGACTCGGCGCGCTCGGCGCTGGCGAGCGCCTCGCGCGCGCGCCGCGCGGCGTCGCTGCCGGTCTCGGCCGAGAGCACTGCCGCGAGCTCTCGGTGGAGGCGCGGACCGAACGTCGCGCGGCCCGCGCCGCAGGCGCCGGAGCCCAGCGCGAGCGCCGCGAGCACCGCTGCGAGTGCCCTGGGGCCATGACCTCGCACCGCGGGGCGAGGCTGGTCTTCACCGAGGTCCTCCCCGGTCCTTCCGCCGGGGCGCTCCCACGACCGAGTCGCCCGAGGGGCCGGGATGTGCGATCCGGGTTCGTTCACGGGCTCTCCACCCGAGCCCGGTCGAGCGCGGCCTGGGCGCCCGCGTCGCTCGCACGGGCGAGCCGCGCGCGGGCGGCCTCGAGCGCGACGCGACGCTCCGCGAGCCGCGCCCGGAGCTCGGCCGCGCGGCGGCGCGCCTCGAGGCCGCGCACGAGCGCGAGCGCCAGGTCTCGGTGTCGCTCGGCGCGCGCGCTCTCCCCCTGCCCCGAGGCGAGCTCCGCCCCCTCGAGCGCGAGGCCGATCTGTGTGTAGAGGTCCCGCTCGCCCTCGCGCGCGGGCCCGAGCGCGCGCACGCGGGCCTCGAGCCCGGGAGGGTCGGCAGACGCGAGGCCGGGCGCGAGCAACGCGAGGCCCAGCACAAGAGCGATGGCGGCTCGAAGCATGCGGGGGCTCAGAGGTCTCGCGCGAGCGAGCGCGCCGCCTCCACGACGAGCCGGTCGAACGCGCGCCACCACGAGCTTCGTTCGACGATCTGCGCTTCATGGAGCGCGATGGCGAGCGCGCGGAGCGCGCTCGCGCGCCCATCGGACACGCCGAGCTTCGCGCGAAGGCGCGAGAGCATCTCGGCCTCCTCGGCCTGCTCGAGCGAGTCGGCCTGGGCCATCCACTCGGCGCATACGTAGACGAGCTCCCGATCCCGGGCGCCGAGCTCGGAGAAGTCGAGCGTCTCGAAGCTCGGCGGACCCTGCTCCGACCAAGTCACATCGCGCTCTGCAGGCAAGACGAGGCCGAGGGCCATCGCCGCCGCATGCCCGGCCTGGCGCTCCTCGGGCGCGATCTCGCGATCGGCCCAGGCCACCTGCACCATCACCTCGAGCAGCGCCCGCCGCGCCGCCACGCTCACTGCGTCGATCGCTGCCATGGGCGGCAGGCTCGCGCGCCGCGGACCCGTTGTAAAGAGCAGCGTCCCTCGCTGGCACGCCCGCTGCTGAAGCGGGAGCGACCGCCACGAAGCGAGGCGGTCGCGGAGGCACGATGCGGAGCGCACTCGCAGAAGACACGGTCCCGAACCTCGAGAATCCCACGCTTTCTCGAGGTTCTGCCCCGCCCGTCCCCGCCAACACCGGGCGCCCCGTGCCCGCCGCGGCGAGGACGACCGGCCCCCTGCGGCAGGTCTCTCGTCCCCAGATCGCGAGGACGCCAGTGGGCGCCGCCACGCCTGGAGCCGATGGTCACCAGTCGGCCACCAGCCGGCCGACACCGCGACCGAGCGCACCGCCCGCGCGACCGAGCGCACCGCCCGCGCGAACCAGCGCCCCCGCGCGACCGAGCGCACCGCCCGCGCGAACCAGCGCACCGCCCGCGCGACCCAGCGCACCGCCCGCGCGAACCAGCGCCCCCGCGCGAACCAGCGCGCCGCCCGCGCGAACCAGCGCCCCCGCGCGACCGAGCGCACCGCCCGCGCGAACCAGCGCACCGCCCGCGCGAACCAGCGCACCGCCCGCGCGAACCAGCGCGCCCGCGCGAACCAGCGCGCCCGCGCGAACCAGCGCACCGCCCGCGCTCGGTGCGCGACCCCACACAACGCCTGCGCACGCGACCGCGCCCGGCGCGGCAGGCTCTGCAGGCGTGTCGGGCCCGCGTCCATCGGTGCGGCCCTGGTACGTGACCGGCGAGCGCCCCGAGCCGCGCTCGAAGCCCTCGGCGTCACCCCGCGCCTTCGCCCCGCTCGTGCCCTCCCTCGACGAGCTCGCGGACACGGCCCCGGCGCTCGAGGAGGCCTCTCGGGCCGCAGCGCGGTCGGCGCGCCCGCTACCGGTCGGGGGTCCGCCTCCCACGGTGATCCGGGACCTCGACGCGCTGTTCGCGCGCGACGGTCGCCAGCGCTCCGCCCCGCCGGCCGAGACCTCCGCCCCGCCGGCGGTCGACCCTGCGCACTTCGCCCAGATGCTGCTCCAGAAGGTCGCCTCCGACTTCACCGCGCCCGCACCGGTCGCGCCCGCACCGGCGATGGCGGCGCCGGCGCCCCCAGCGCCCTCGCCCGTCGCCCCCGCACGACCGCTGGTGGTCACGTTCGTGCCGGCGCCGCTCAGCCCGAGCGCGATGCTCCAGACCCTCGAGGTGCCGCTGCCGGGCGACGACGCCGACCTCGCGCAGCTCGTGCCGTGGTACCGGCGCCTCTGGAACAGGCTCTTCTCGCGCTGACGGCCTCGGAGGGCCCCGCGCTCATGGGCGCGGGAAGTCCTCGTGGATCGCGCGGCACGTGATCTTCGCGCTCATCATCACGCTCGGCGTGCCGCCGCCGGGCTGGTAGCCCGCCCCGACGCAGTAGAGCCCCTCGATGTCCTCGCTGCGGTTGTGCGGCCGGAAGAACGCGCTCTGCCAGAGCACGGGCTCGAGCCCGAACGCGTTGCCGAGGTGGCTGTTGAGGGTGTGCTCGAAGTAGTCGGGCGTGATGAAGCTCTGATGCACGAGGCGGGCCCGGAGATCGGGGATGTAGCCGCGCGCTTCGAGGAAGCCGAGCACCTTCTCGACGAGGCGCGGCCCCTCGGTCGACCAGTCGATGCCGCGGCCGCCCGCCGGTGCGTTGTGCGGGACGGGCACGAGCGTGTAGGCGGCGTGGTGTCCGGGCGGCGCGAGGCTCGGGTCCGTGAGCGTCGGCAGATGGAGGTACTGCGAGAAGTCGGGCGCGAGGATCTTCCGGTCGAAGATGTCGGTGAGCAGACCCTCGTAGCGAGGCCCGAGGATGATGTTGTGGTGCTGGAGGTCGAGCTTGCGGCCGTCGTCGCGGAAACCGAAGTAGATCACGACGACCGACATCGACTGCCGCGCGAGCTTCATGCGGAGGTCGCTGTGCACGAGGCGCACGCGGGGGTCGATCAGCTTGCCGTAGGTGTGCGCGTAGTCGGCGTTCGAGACGACCAGGTCCGCCGCGCGGCGCTCGCCGTTCGCGAGCGTCACGCCGCGGACGCGGCGCCGGCCCAAGCGCGAGCGCGCCGGCAAGCCTCGACCGTCGACGACGTCGATCGAGCGCACCTCCGCGCCGTAACGGATCTTCCCGCCCAGCTCCTCGAGCTTCTTCACGAGCGCCGCGACGAGCGCCCCGGTACCGCCCTTGGCGAAGTGGATGCCCCAGGTCTTCTCGACGAAGTGGATCATCGCGTAGATGCCCGGCACCGAGAGCGGGTTGCCGCCCACGAGCAGCGGCTCGAACGAGAACACCGCGCGGAGCTTGTCGCTCTCGAGACAATCCGCGGCGAGCGAGAAGAGGGGACGCACCGCGTCGAGCCGTACGAGGTCGGGCAAGACCGACAGCATCGAGGCCACGGTGTCGAAGTGCGTGTAGCCGAGCTCGAGGAAGCCTCGGTCGAAGATCGCCTTGGCCTTGGCGTGGAAGCGCTCGTAGCCTGCGACGTCGCGCGGGGAGATCGCCGCGATCTGCGCGCGCGTCCGCTCGGGGTCGCCGTCGTAGTCGAACCACGTGCCGTCGTCGAAGTAGATCCGGTAGAAGGGCAGGATCGGAACGAGCTCGACGTAGCGGCTCGTGGCGGGCCCGCCCGAGATGCCCTGCGTGATCCGCGTGGCGTTGCGGACGTGCGGCGGAAAGTCAGGCTCGAAGAGGCCCGGCGCCCCGCGCTCGAGCGCGAAGAGCTCCTCGAGGAAGTGCGGCACGGTGAGCACCGTCGGGCCCATGTCGAACGTGAAGCCGTCGACCCTGCGCGTGTAGGCGCGCCCTCCCGGACCGTCGAGCTTCTCGAGGACGGTGGTGTCGAAGCCCATCGCCGAGAGGCGCAGGGCCGTCGCCAGGCCCCCGAAACCGGAGCCGATCACGAGTGCGGTGCGGGACATCGGGACGCGTTCTAGCCCGGATCCCCGCGCGCGCGATCCGCGGACGGTGCCTCTCGGTGACCCCAGGAACTTGCCGCGCTCGGACCGGTCGGGTTAACCGAGCCCCATGCGGCTGCCCGGTCTCACCCTCTTCGTGCTCGCGTCCGCGCTCGGTCTCTCGCTCTCGGCCGGCTGCGAGGGCTCCACCACGGAGATCGACGTCCGATACTCGACGCCCGAGCACACGATCACGACGCTCTTCACGGCGTATGGTGTCGAGCAGCTCTCTCAGGAAGAGGTCCGCCAGCGCATGGCGGGCAACGGCCGCTTCGAGCTGCGCGACCGCGAGACCTACCTCTCTTGCTTCGGCGACCTCGCGACGCCCACGGACGAGGGGCTCGCCGGCTTCGTCTTCGGTGCGCTCGCGGCCGGCAAGGACGATCTCCGCACGGTGATCGCGAACGGCCGCGCCACCGTGTCGCCGCGCCCGGGCTTCGAGGTGGTGCTGCGCCGTCAGGACGACGGCCGCTGGCTGATCTCGCTCGCCGACAGTGTGCCCGAGGAGGTTCGCACGCGCCTCGGGATGGTCGCGGCGGACTACGAGCACCGGCAGCGGCGCGGACAGTCGACCGGCGCCGTCATCCAGTGATCGGGTCCCGTCTCGGGCGCTCCGAATCGCCCGTCGAAGTCCGTGTCACACCCCGCGGGGCAGCTGCTGCGTGATGCAGTGGAACGCGCCTCCGCCCTCGAGGACGGTCCGGGCGCTGCGACCGACCACGCGGCGCCCGGGAAAGAGGGGGATCAGCGCCTCGACCGCCGCCTCGTCGAAGGCGGTGCCGTAGGTGGGCACCACGACCGCGGTGTTGGCGATGTAGAAGTTCACGTAGCTCGCGGGCATGACCTCACCGTCCTCGTCGAGCACACGGCCGGGCGACGGGATGCGCACGACCTCGAGCTTGCGACCGCGGGCGTCGGTCATGGCAGCGAGCTGTGCCGCGATGGCCTCGAGCACGTCGCGGTTCGGGTCGTCGTCGCCCGAGGGCGCCATGCACACGACGCGGCCAGGTGCGACGAAGCGCGCGATCGTGTCGATGTGGCCGTCGGTGTGGTCGTTCAGGAGGCCCTCCTCGACCCAGAGCACCTTGCTCGCGCCGAGCGCGTCGCCGACGAGCGCGCCCGCGACCGCGCGCTCGATCTCGGCTGCGCTCATCGAGGGGTTGCGGTTCGTGTGGAGCAGACACTGCTTCGTGGTGAGGATCGTGCCCTCACCATCCGGCTCGACGGCGCCGCCCTCGAGCACGAAGCCGTGCGGGATCCGAGGCAGACCGGACAGGCCCGCGACCACCCCCGAGAGCTCGCGGTCGCCGGGCAGATCGTACTTGTTTCCCCAGCCGTTGAAGAGGAACGTCGCGGCCGCCCGCGTGCCCGCTGCACCTTGGAGGAAGATCGGCAGAGAGTCGCGACACCAGATGTCGCCGTAGAGCGCGCGGTGGAAGCGCGCGCCCAGCGACTTGAGCTTCCACGTCGCGAGGCGCAGGTCGGCCTCGGTGCGGCAGAGGATCTCGAGGCGCTCGCCCCGGGGCAGACCGTCGCTGTCGGGATCGGCGATCGCCTCGCAGAGCGCGGTGAATTCCGCCTGCGCGTCCATGAGAGCGTCCTCGCCCCAGAGGTCCGCGTGGCTCGGCCATGCGAGCCATACGGCCTCGTGCGCTTCCCACTCCGCCGGCTGGTGGAAGGCCGGCTCGCGACCCTGCAGACTCGTCATGCGGGCTTTGTAGCGAGGCCCGCCCCGCACGCCAATCCGCCGGCTCGGCCCCGAGCGCTCTCGGCCGCCGGAAGAAATCACGGAGCTGCCGGGCACGATCTTTTCCGAGCCTGTTGACCGCAGGGTCGAGGTGCTTATGGTCCCGCCCGTTCGGCCGCTCGCGAGCACCTGCGCAGAGCCGTCGACGCGACCGAACCGTTCTCGTCTGCCCGGGCCACGCCCGGGCGCTGGCTGCCAAGCGCTCGTGGCCTCACGAGCGTGGGAGGGACACGTCCATGCGACTCGATCGACTCACCACCAAGGCACGTGAAGCGGTGATGGCGGCGCAGCAGATCGCCGCGGAGATGGGCAACCCCGAGCTCTACCCGGAGCATCTCGTCCTGGCCCTGCTCGTCCAGGAGGGCGGCCTCGCGCGGCCGATCGTCGAGAAGTCGGGGGCAGACGCCAAGGCGCTGCTCGAGGGCGTGAACAAGCGCCTCGCGTCGATGCCGAAGGTCCAGGGCGGCGGAGAGCCCGCGATGAGCCGGCGCGCGAACAAGGTCCTCACCGACGCGTGGGCCGAGACCGAGTCGCTCAAGGACGAGTACACGTCCGCCGAGCACGTCCTGCTCGCGGTGACCAAGCAGAAGGACGACGACCTCGAGAAGCTCTTCCGCGGCGCCGGCCTCACGCGCGACAAGCTCCTCGCGGCGCTGCGCGAGGTCCGCGGCACGCAGCGCGTGACCGACCAGGACCCCGAGGCGAAATTCCAGGCCCTCGAGAAGTACACGCGCGACCTCACCAAGATGGCCAAGAGCGGCAAGATCGATCCGGTCGTCGGCCGCGACGAGGAGATCCGCCGCGTGATGCAGGTGCTCGCGCGCCGCACCAAGAACAACCCCGTCCTCATCGGCGAGCCCGGCGTGGGCAAGACGGCCATCGTCGAGGGGATCGCACAGCGCATCACCGCCGGCGACGTGCCCGAGTCCCTCAAGGACAAGCGCTTGCTCGCGCTCGATCTCGGCGCGCTCGTGGCGGGCTCGAAGTACCGCGGTGAGTTCGAGGACCGCCTCAAGGCCGTGATCAAGGAGATCGAGGCCGCCGAGGGCTCGATCGTGCTCTTCATCGACGAGCTCCACACGCTCATGGGAGCCGGCGCGGCCGAGGGCGCGATGGACGCGTCGAACATGCTCAAGCCGGCGCTCGCCCGCGGGGAGCTGCGCTGCATCGGCGCGACCACGCTCGACGAGTACCGCAAGCACATCGAGAAGGACGCCGCCTTCGCGCGGCGCTTCCAGCCGACCTTCGTCGGCCAGCCCACGGTGACGGACACGATCGCGATCTTGCGCGGCCTCAAGGAGCGCTACGAGGTCCACCACGGCATCCGCATCCAGGACGCTGCGATCGTCGCGGCCGCGACGCTCTCGGATCGCTACATCACCGATCGGTTCCTGCCGGACAAGGCGATCGATCTCGTGGACGAGGCGGCCTCGCGCCTGAAGATGGAGATCGAGTCGCTGCCGAGCGAGATCGACCAGGTCGAGCGCCGGCTCGTGCAGCTCGAGGTGGAGAAGCAGGCGCTCAAGCGTGAGACCGATGCAGCCAGCCAGAAGCGCCTCGGCGAGTGCGAGGCGGAGCTCGCCGAGCTCAGGGGCAAGCGCGACTCGATGCGCGCCCAGTGGCTCACCGAGAAGGAGATCCTCACGGGCATCCGCGACACCAAGGCCGAGATCGAGACGAAGAAGATCGAGCTCGAGCGGGCGCTTCGTACGCGGGACTACGGCAGCGTCGGGCGCCTGCAACACGGCGAGATCCCCGCGCTCGAGGCGCAGGTGAAGGAGAGCCGCAAGCGCCTGGCCGACGTGCAGAAGGAGCAGGCCTTCCTCAAGGAGGAGGTCACCGACGAGGACATCGCGGCGGTCGTGTCGAAGTGGACCGGCGTGCCCGTGTCCCGGATGCTCGAGAGCGAGCGCGCCAAGCTCCTCAAGATGGAGGAGAACCTCGCGGCGCGTGTGATCGGCCAGGGCGAGGCGCTCGTGGCCGTGGCGAACGCCGTGCGTCGCTCGCGCGCGGGCCTCGGAGATCCGAACCGCCCGATCGGCAGCTTCCTCTTCCTCGGCCCGACCGGCGTCGGCAAGACCGAGCTCGCGCGCGCGCTGGCGGAGTTCCTCTTCGACGACGAGCGCGCGATGGTGAGGCTCGACATGAGCGAGTACATGGAGAAGCACTCCGTGTCTCGGCTCATCGGCGCGCCGCCGGGCTACGTCGGCTACGACGAGGGCGGTCAGCTCACCGAGCCGGTGCGGCGGCGGCCATACGCCGTCGTGCTCTTCGACGAGATCGAGAAGGCGCACCCGGACGTGTGGAACACGCTGCTCCAGGTGCTCGACGACGGGCGCCTCACCGACGGCCAGGGCCGCACCGTGGACTTCAAGAACACGGTCATCGTGATGACGTCGAACATCGGCTCTCGCTACACGCTCGAGGACGAGGCCTTCGAGGCGATCAAGGCGCGTGTGATGGAGGACCTGCGCGCGCAATTCCGTCCCGAGCTCCTCAACCGCCTCGACGAGGTCATCGTCTTCCACAAGCTCGGCAAGGAACACATCCGCCGCGTCGTGGACCTACAGATGGCGCGCTTCGCCAAGCGCCTGGGCGATCGCGAGATCAGGCTCACGATCTCCGACGCCGCCAAGGACTGGCTCGGCGAGGTCGGCTACGACCCGACCTTCGGTGCGCGCCCGCTCAAGCGAGCCATTCAGAAGCACCTCGAGAACCGCCTCGCCGAGGACCTCCTCGCGGGTCGCTACGAGCCCGGTGACACGGTCGTGGTGGATGCCGCCCCCGCAGGCGCCGGTCTCTCGTTCAAGCACGAGAGGGCGACCGGACCGAGCGCGCACGTGGAGGCCTGAGCGACCGCCGACGCACGCTGCCGGCGGAGCGAATCCAGCCGGCAGCCTCCCCATCGAGCACCGCGGCTCGGAAGGTCCGCCGAGCCCGGATCGACCCAAGACCTATCCGTTCCCATCAAGTTGTTTCTGCTCGGCGCGGCGCAACAGCTCGACGCCCGCACTGCGCTGGGCGCGGGCAAGCCCTTCGCGGAGCCAATGCATCTGGTCCTTGCGGATGCACACGTAGGGCATGTGCTCCACCAGCTTGCGCTCGGTCCGCCCCGTCGGGCCCACCCTCTCCGCGACGATGTCGAGACCGACCAGGTTGGTCTCTCCGCAGGTCCGGCAGAAACCGAGTCGGAGGCTCGCCCACTGGCGCGGCTCCTTCGGCTTGGGCGGCCCCGGCGGCGGCGCGCTCGCGAGGACGCTGAGGTCACCGCTCACGGCGAGCGCGTCGCGGATCGCATCAGCGGCGTCGCGGTCGTAACGCGCCTGCTCGGGCAGAGTCGTGAACCACGACCCGCAGGCCTCACAGAACTCTTGTTCGGCGTAGGTGACCAGCATCGCGAGCGTGGAGAAGGACACGACGAGACCGGCCTCGGCGAGCCAGAAGGCGCCGAGCAGCGCGCCGCTCACCGCGGGCGAGCTGGAGCCGAGCGACCAGGTCCCGGTCTCGTAGATCTGCCCGAGCGCATCGAGGAAGAAGGACGGCTCGAGGACATCGAGCGGGCCGAGCGGCACCTCGGCGCGGAAGAACACCGCGAGGATCCAAGCGGGCCAGGAGAGCAGCCAGGCGAACGCGCCCATCGCGAAGCACGCGAGCAGCACGAAACTCGCGCTCCGCACCTTGAGGGCGTGCATGACCCCGGCGACCGTGCCGCCCACCGCCAATCCGAAGAGCATGGTGAGGAGACAGAGCACGTAGACGTAGGGGATGTACACGATCGCGATCGCGTACAACACGGCGAGAACGGTCGCGACCGTCGCCCCCGCCGCAAGACCCAGGACCACCCCGAAGAACGGTGTCCTCCCAGTCGAGACGTACGGCGGGAAACCTTGGCCAGTGGGCGGCACCTGCATGCGGGTCAGCTTCTCGGGACGTTGAGCAGGGCGTCAAGGTGCTGCCGCACGCTCGCCCAGAGGTCCTCGGGGACCGCGACCGCTGCGGGGCCCGCGAGGACCGCGCCGAGACGTCGGACCTCGCCGAGCCTCTCGGCCGCGTCGAGCACCTCGCCGTCCGTCATCACCGGCAGACGCCGCGCGCCCTTCCGACCGACCAGAGCTTTGGCGCGGGTCTGCCGCTCGCAGGAGCATGGGTTCGAGGCCGACGTGAGGCCGCAGAGGTCCTCGAGGACGGGCCGCAGCTTGGCGCGCGCACGAGAGAGCCTCTTGCGGTAGGTCGGACCTGCCACACCGCAGAGCGTCGCGCCGAGCTCGTCGTCCGCGCCGAGAATCTCCGAAAGGACGATCGCGGCCCGCTCTTCGAGCGTGAGGCAATCGAGCATCGCCCGGGTGCACCCGAGGCAGGTCTCGCGTTGCTCGACCGAGCGGTCCGCCTCCGGCTCCGCCGTGGTGAGGAGGAGCCCCGCCCGGATCTGGAGCTCGAGCGCGAGGTGGCTCCGCGCCCGATCCCGCGCCGCCCGGGTCCGGAGCATGTGCCGCAGCGAGATGCCATAGGCCCACGTGAACAGCTTGCTCTCGCCGCGGAACGTCGACAGGTGCGTCACGACGAGCAGCAGCGACTCCTGGGTTGCATCCCGCGCGTCTTCGACATCGCGAAGCACGCGAACCGCCAACCGGTAGAGGGGTTTCTCGAGCTGGCGGCAGAGGGCTTCGACGGCGCGAGCGTCGCCCTCGAGCGCCCGGCCTGCGAGCTGGGCCAAGGGATCGGAGGTGCCGGAATCACTCATGGCCTGGTTGGAGTCACGAAGACGACGGCTTGTGACCGGAGAATGTCACAACGCGGCACCCTCGTGACTCTCACCGCAGGAGGCACCCCGAGGGTGCCGTGACTTCCTGTCTGGTGGACTGGCCGGCCAGCCACCCTCGCCCCGGAGACCACCCCGTGAACACTTCGCGTCAACTCTTCTTCGAGCGCCCCGGTCGCCTCTGCTGGCGCACCCTCGAGGCCCCCCGCATCTCCGCGCCAACCGATGCGCTCGTGCGCCCGATCGCGGCCGCACGCTGCGACCTCGACTGCGCGATCGTCGAGGGCCGCGCGCCGTTCCGCGGCGCCGCGCTCCACTGGTTGCGAGACCACCTTCCGCCCCGCATCGGCCAGCGCGGTCTCTTCAAGAACGCACCCATCGCAGGCCCCTTCGGCTTCGGTCACGAATGCGTCGCAGAAGTCGTCGAGATCGGCGAAGCGGTGCGGACCGTCCGCATGGGTGAGCGGGTCGTGGTTCACTTCCAGCTCGCCTGCGGCGCCTGCGAACGTTGCGAGCGCGGCGTGACCGCGAGCTGTTCGGCCGTGCTCGCCGGATCGGGCTACGGGCTCGGGCGGGGCGATCTCGGAGGCGTCCTCGCCGACCTCGTGCGTGTGCCCTTCGCGGACGCGATGCTGCTCGCGGCGCCGGTGGGCGTGCCGGCGCTCGAGCTCGCGAGCGCCGGCGACAACGTCGCGGATGGCTTCCGCACCGTCGCCGATCCGCTCGCGGCGCGGCCCGGAGCGCCAGTGCTGGTGGTCGGTGGCCAGGCGGCGAGCGTCGGCCTCTACGCCGTGCTCGCTGCCGTCGCGCTGGGCTCCTCGGAGGTCGCCTACATCGACCCCGATCCGGCGCGGTCGCGCGTCGCGGAGTCTCTGGGCGCGCGCTGCCTCGGGCACGACTACCGCCGCGCGGCGCAGGGCTATCCGATCACCGTCGATGCGAGCGCGGACCCCGAGGGCCTCGCGAGCGCAGTGCTCTCGACGGAGCCGGGCGGGGTCTGTACGAGCGTGGGGATCTACTTCAGCGCGCGGACGCCCTTCCCGCTCCTTCCCGCGTTCATGAACGGGATCACCTTTCACACGGGCCGAGTCTCCTCGCGGACAGTCCTGCCGCGGGTGCTCCGCGCCATCGCGAGCGGTGCCCTTCGACCCTCGCAGGTCGAGACGCTCGTCGCGCCATGGGGCGACGCCGCGGAGGCCTTCCGGGCGCCCGCACCGAAGGTCGTGGTGGAGCGCGCGCCGCTCGCCTGAGCGTCCGGGACCCGTCGCCATCGGAACGGAGGCCGGTCACAGCAGCGCCGCCTGCGCTCTCCCATCGAAGTGAGGAGAGTGAACCATGACGATGGGTCGAACGTTCGCGCTGGGGATGCTGGCAGTCGGGGCCTTGGCGTGGCTCGGAGGATTGCCGTTCTTCGGGACAGGCTGCGCCACCCCGAGGTTCGGCCCGAGGGCCCGAGGCGCCCAGCCGACGCGGCCGAGCGCGCAGGCGATCGCGCTCGTCCGCATCCCGACACCTTGGTACGCGCCGGACTGCGTGGTGCGTTCTCGATTCCGAGACGCGGTCGCCGAGTACGAGGCGATTGCCGCGCTCGAGGACAAGTACTTCATCCTGACGGAGGACCGCAGGTTCGGCGGGATCTACGTGTGGCGCTCACGCACCGACGCAGCGGCGTACTACTCCGAGGCGTGGAGGAGCGGTGTGCGGCAACGCCGCGGAGCGGAGCCTGACGTGGTCCTCCTCGACGTCACGACCGACATCACGGGCACCACACGCATCGACGGAGAACTCCTCGGGCAACGCTCGCTGTCCTACCCAGCGGTCGCGACGCTGGTCCTCTGGAATCCGGCAGAGGGCGTGGGGCCGGGGGCGGTCGCGGCAGCGGCCGTCGACCTCGAGGGAATGCTCCGCTCCTTCGTCGTCACGAGCGAAGGTGCGCTGGGCCTGGTGAGCCTCTGGGCGACGCGCGAGCACGCGGAAGCGGGGATGTCCGACGCGCGCGTCTCGCAGCTCGGAGCCCCCTCGCTCCGAGCCTTCTTCGAGGCTCCGGTGCTGATGGACCCCGGCCTGAGAGCACGTGGCACTCGGATGGATCGTTGAGGGTGCCACGGGCTCGAATCGGCGGGAGGGAGGCTCTCGCCGATTCACTCGGCGAGAGGAAGGGGCTGCGGCCAGACCCTCCGGCAAGAACCGTCGGAGCATGAGTCAATCCAAGTGACTCATGCTCTGAGAG
>JBKDQC010000352.1:0-1977 GCA_046342295.1 Deltaproteobacteria bacterium
ATCGAGGCTCGGGTGGCTGATCGCGCCGCGCACGCCCAGCGAGTGCTCGCGGCGGTCGGGGACGGCGCCCACCGAGCCCGGGCCGCTTCCGCCCGCGCAGGGCGCCGCGGGGAGCACCCAGCGCGGCGCGATCACGAGCCCCGAGCAGAGGCCCCCGCCGAGCTCGACCCGAGCGATCGCGAGGACCTGGCCCGGGGTGAGCATGAGGGTCGTGTCCTCCCTTGAACCGAAGTAGACGGCGCTCGAGCGCTCGTCGCCCGGGTCGCAGAAGGCGTCCGCGCGCGATCCCGCGTCCGGCAGGGGCATCGGCGACCATGCGTCGGGCAGCGGTGTCGACGACCACGCATCCACGGGGGGCGCGCCTGCATCCCGCGGCCCCATCAACATCGGCGGGATCTGGGTCCGGGACTCGAACCGCCCGGTGCAGCCCGACAGCGTGCAACCGTACACCGCAACCGCGGACACCACCGCGAGCCACGCGGCGAGCGCGGGCGTCACCGGATTCCGCGGGGAGGAAGTGCGCACGGCCTCTAGTGGAGCGGGACCCGACAGAACAGTCAACGCGCCACGTCGATGACAGGCGCTTCGAACCACCGCTCGGCTTTTTCGGGGAGAACGGCGCCGCGATCGCATCGACGCGTACGCTCAGGCGCAGTCGGGGGCGCCGCGCGCCACCACACGCTCCCGCTGGGCGGCGGCATGCGCGAGCCATGCGTCGCGCAGGGGTGCGGGAACCTCGCGCTCGGCCAGAATCTCGCGGAGAAGCACCATGCGGCGATCGAACTGCCCCCCGAAGATGCGCCGCGGGAAGTGGGCCGCCTCGAGCGGTCGTCCTTCGTAGGGCACGTCGAAGCCCAGCGTGCGCGACGCGTGCTGGTATTCGAGCTCGGCGAGGCGCGCGAGGTCCACCCCCGCGAAGGCGAACCCGATCATCGGATCCCTCGCCATGCGCGTGACGAGGTCACGCGAGACGGCACGGATCAGCGAGAGGGCCGCTTCGTCGCTCGCGCTCGGCACGGGCCGCACTGTGGCGCGGGGCGCCCCCGGCGTCACGCCGGGCTCTGGTCACTCGCCGGCCGCGTGACCGCCGCCGGCGCGATCCTGTGTAGAGTCGCGTCCATGAGCACCATCCGTCAGCGCGTCTCTCCCGAGGAATGGCAGGTCCGCGTCGATCTCGCGGCCGCGTACCGGCTCGTGGCCGACTTCGGGTGGACCGACCTCGTCTTCACCCACATCTCGGCGCGTGTGCCCGGCCCCGAGCATCACTTCTTGATCAACCCGTACGGGATGCTCTTCGAGGAGATCACGGCCTCGAGCCTCGTGAAGATCGACAAGGACGCGAACATCCTCCTCGATACCGGTTATCCCGTGAACCCGGCCGGGTTCACGATCCACTCCGCCGTGCACGAGGCACGCGAGGACGCCAAGGCGGTCCTGCACCTCCACACGCCGGACGGCACCGCGGTCGCCACGCTCGAGCAGGGCCTCCTGCCGCTGAACCAGACCGCCCAGCTCGTGATCGGCGAGCTCGCCTACCACGACTACGAGGGCGTCGCGTTCGACCACGCGGAGAAGCCTCGCCTCCAGCAGGACCTCGGCCACAAGAACGCGATGCTCCTCCGCAACCACGGCACCTTGACGGTGGGCGAGTCCGTCGCCGCAGCCTTCACGCGCATGTACTTCCTCGAGCGCGCATGCACGATGCAGGTGCGCACGCTGAGCCAGCTCGGCCCCGACCGCCGGCTGCACCCGACCGACCCATCGGTGCTCGAGAAGAACGTGATGATCGGTGCCGCGGGCGTGTCGGCCGCGAGCCAGTTCCTCGTGTGGCCGGCCCTGCTGCGCCGGCTCGAGCGCGTCTGTCCGGGCTACAAGGACTGAGAGCCCGTGGCACTCGGATGGATCGATGCGGGTGCCACGGGCTCGAACCGGCGGGAGGGTCTGCGGCCAGACCCTCCGGCAAGAAACGTCGGAGCA
>JBKDQC010000353.1:0-18949 GCA_046342295.1 Deltaproteobacteria bacterium
CCGCCGGACGTGCGCACCATGCGCAGCCCTTCGAGCGGGGCGCGGTGCGTGCAGATCGGTGGCAGCCCGGACGCGTCCGCGACCAGCAGCGGGCGGCTCGCCGCGCTCGCCGCGGCGACGTGCTCGCGCGCGCGGCTCGGGCGCCCGTGACGTCGAGCCGAGCCTGGACGCCGCGGCGGCGCTCGATCCCACCGCGCCGGCCCGCGCCGGGGCACAGGAAGCCCCCACGGACGCCGCGATCCGCGCGAACCTCGACATCCTCGAGCGCCAGAGCCGAGAGCTCGAGCAGGTCGCCGCGGCGATCGAGGCGATCCGCCCGCTGCTGGTCGCGGACGCGTCCGGCCTGCCACCGATCTGCACGCACCGCGCCCCGCTCGAAGGGCTGCGCATGGTGCGCACGTCCGGCGGAGCGGGCGCGAGCGCGGCCCTCGGTGCGCTCGAGGCGCTGGAAACCTTCTGCGCGCCCTTCGACCGGTGGGCGCACCCGACCGACCGCGAGGCGCGGCAGGTGCGCGACTACTTCGCGCAGCTCGATCGCATCGCGGGATGGATGCGCGACATCGAGCGCTGCGCCGGCACGGGCGGCGCCGAGCGGGCGCGCTGCCTCGATGCGTACGGCGCGGCCGGGCGAGAGGTGGCCGAGGAGGCCTCGCGCGCGCTCGTGCTTCTCGATGCCCACCGGCGCGAGCTCGGACCGGTGCGGTCCGGCGCCCAGCGCTTTGCGTGCGAAACGCCGGTGCTCGCACGGCTCGCGGCGACGCGCTGGACGGGCACGGTGGCGCGCGCGCAGCTCGGCACCCTCGCGCGACAGGCCGAAGAGGTGTGCCGGACCTTCGGCGTCGATGCGGAAGGGCAGCGACGGGCGCTCCGTGAGGTCACGACGCGCCTCGACCGCGCCGAGAGCGCCGCCCGTTCGGGGCGACGCGTGCTCCTCGAGTCGATCGCATCGCTTCGAGCCTGGGCCCCGTGACGATGGCTCGGGTGGTCGATCCGGCGCTCGCGACCAGTCGCGCGCGAACCGAGCGTGCGGTCACGGGGTAGCGGGCCCCGGAGCGAGCGTGCCGTCGGCCGAGAGCGCGAAGATCTTCACCGGCTCGGTGCGAGGCAGCGTGACCTCGAGCGCGACGCGACGCTCCTCGGCCGTGCCAGGGGCGAGGAGCACGACGAGGGTGCAGCGCTGCTCGCGTAGGTTCTCACGATCGCTGCGCCGGAGCTCGAACCGGTACTCGCCCTCTTCTCGCTCGCCGATGCGGAGCGCGACGATGCCGTGGCTCGCGCCTCCGAGCTCGGCGGGCGCGAAGGGCTGTAGGGGATCGAAGCTCGGATGCCGCACGGCGAGGCCGATCGCGTCGTCCGGATGCTCGAACGTGAGCGCGACGAGCATCGCGGGCGGGTCGCGCAGGACGCCATTGTCGCGCATGCGGCGGCGGGCGTCCGCGCGCAGGCTCTGGTCTTCGGCGCTCGCCGCGAGGGCAGAGAGGCGCAGCCAGCTCCAGAGGCGCGCGGCCGCCGCAGCGCCCTCGTCGTCTCCGGGGTCGGTCGACTCCGCGAGGCGCTGTTCGAGGCGCAGCGCTTCGTCGATCCGGCCCGCGCCGGCGGCCGCGCGGGCCAGGAGCAGGAGCACGTCACCGTCATCGGGGCGCAGCATCGAGAGCGTGCGGTACTCGCGGTAGGCGTCGTCGTTCCAGCCGTGCGCGCGGTAGAGGTCGCCCAGGCGTCGGCGCGCCCACGGGTCGAGCGGCGTGTGCTCGACGATCTCCGAGAACACGCGGCGGGCCTCGGCCTCGTCGCCCTGGCGGAGCCAGAATTCTCCGACCTCGGTGCGCACCTTCGCGTCGCTCAGCGGATCGGCCCGCAGCTCGCGCGCGACGCGACGCGCCTCGGCGAGCGCGTCCGTCTGCTCGAGGAGCGAGAGCAGACGCACGCGGAGGTCGAGGTCATCGGGCGCGACTTCGAGCCAGCGGCGCACGAGGCGGAGGCGTGCCTCGGGGCTCGAGGCAGACTGCCAGAGGCGTGCGAACACCAGCCACTGCACGCCGGGCTCGAGCCCGAGCGCCGTGCGCACCATGCGGACCTCGTCCGGAGTGCGGACGCTGCGGAGGATCACGCGGTGCAGGTAGGCGCGCGCCGCGGGGTCGCCCGAGAACGCGCTGACGAAGCGGATCTTGTCCGCGAGCGAGGCGAAGCGCGCCATCGCGAGGTCGAGCAGCGTGCGCCGCGCGCGCCAGGTCGAAAGCTCGCACTGCGCCCGTGCCTGCCGCACCACCGCAAGCACGCCGTCGAGGCGTCCATACGCGGCGTCGAGACGCTCCTGCCACAGCTGGCGACGGACCTCGAGCGGCTGGCTCGAGGCCGCGGAGCACTCACGCCGACCGCCGAACTCGCGCTCCGGGATCTGGAACGAGAACACGTGGGTCACCGTGACCGTCTCTCCTTCGGTCGCGGGGAACGCCAAGCCTCGAACTTCGGTGACGACGCAGCGCTCCACATCCGCATCACCGAGCGAGCTCGCCGACACACGGCTCTGGCGCACCGCGCCGTCCGGACCGACGGTGACTTCGACGGTGACCTCGCCGCGCAAGTCGGGACGCACGATCGCGCGGCGCTCGTAACACTGCCGTGGGCCACGCTCGCCCTCGCGCAGCCTTCGCGTCGCCGCGGCCTCGGCGAGGCCGCCGTCGCCGGCCGGCACGTTCGTGAAGGTCGTCTCGGGCACGTGCGGCGCCCAGGTGCTCTCCGCAGCCTGGCCCAGCGCGTCGGCTCCGGCGCGCGGGACACGCCGACGCCAGCCCTGCTCGTCGCTGCCGAGATCGAGCGCTCTCACCGAGCCCGCGCCGCCGCCGAGGCTCCAAGGCGTCGCGATCGGGTCACGGTCGAAGCGCTGCACGATCGGGATCGGGAGGGTGCTCGTGCCGCCGAGCGTCAGGCTCGTCCACGGCGTGACGATGCTGAAGCGCAAGCCGAGGTCCACGAGCGCCTCGCGCCCCGCGTCGGCGTCGACGAGCTCGCCGAGGCGCGCAACCGCCCAGCGCTTGCGCACGTCGCCCTGGTCCTCGAGGGTGCTCGAGACGGCGTCGATCGTCGCCTCGAAGGCGCGCCCGTCGCGGCTGCCGCGGACGGTGATCGTGCGAGGCAGCGCGTCGTCCGCCTGCCGGCCGACGAGACGGAGGTGCGAGCCGACCGGGACGGTGAGGGGGCCGCGCGGATAGACGCGCTCGATGGCCTCGCCGAGATCGACCGTCACGCCGCGCAGGGTCGGGCTCGCGGCGTCCGCGAGCATCCGCATCACCGTACGCGAGGCGCTCTCGCGGTCCCGTACCTGCGCTGCCGACTCTCCGATGACCGCGCGCAGGAGATCGACGTTCGCGGTCTCCCCGATCGCGAGACCGAAGAAACGTGGCGGAGATGCGATCGAGGCGAGCGTGCTCCGGATCGACGTCGCGTCGAGCGCGCCCGTCGTGGGCAGGGCGTCTCCGAGGTAGAGCACGGCGCCTCGCGGCCGCGCGGCCACCAGGCTCGCAGCCTCGCGCAGCGCCTCGCCGAGATCGCTCGCGCCGCCGAGGTCGACGCGCGCGATCGACGCGAGGATGGCTTCGCGGTGCTCACCGGTCGCGGCCGACAGATCCGCCGCACCTCCTTCGGGCACGTGGGTCCGCACGTCCGCGAGGCGCAGCGTCACGCGGTCGTCGGGGGCGAGCTGGCGGAGGACCGACTCCACGACAGCGCGCGCGATCTCGAGATCCTCGGGGTCGGTCGCGCCCGAGACGTCGAGCACGAGCACGAGCTCGAGCGGGGCAGGCGTCGAGGGCCCCTCCGGATCCGCGCCGAGACCTTCGGTCGGGATGTCGAAGAGGGCGTAGGACTCGCGGCCTTCGGCGGGCGTGTCCTCGAGGCGACCGACGCCGGAGCCGATCGTGTAGATGCGCGCCTCGTCGTGCGGCGGCTCGGCCGGAGCATCGTAGAGGTCGAGGACGAAGTCCGCGCGCGGGCGCGCATCGCTCTCTCGCAGGACCACGTGCGCGTCGGTCGTCACGGCGCCCATGCCTGCGCGCACCGGGCCGGCGCCAGCCCGCGTGAGGTCGACGTCGAGCACGAGCTCGGAGAGCAGCGGCGGCTCGCCATCGCCGCGCATCGGATAGGTGTACGTGCGCCGTGAGCCGACCCGATCGAGCCATGCCGTGTAGCGCAGGCGCACCGCGACGCTCGCGCCCGGCGCGATGGGATACACGCGCGCGCGCAGCCGCTCCGGACCGTCGTAGGCCAAGCGCGCCTCGGCGACCTCGGCGCCCGTCCACGTCACCGAGTAGCCCGCGCCGATGCCGACGGCCGCCGGCGTCGCGACCTCGAAGCCCGCGCCGCGGTCGACCTCGAAGCTCTGCACGATCGCGCCCCTCGGGATGCGGATCGTCCATTCACCCTCGAGCGTGTCCGAGCGCGCGTTGAAGAAGGTCTGCGTGACCTCGGTGCTCGCGAGGTCTCCGGTGACGCTCACGCGGACGTCGTGGTTGCGTATCGGCAGCGCCGTCCGCGCGACGCCGACCTCGTCGAGTCGCCGCCCCGAGAGGACGCCGATCGGCTCGGCCGTGCGCAGGCGCATGCGCGCCGGGTCCGCGAGGCCGCCAGTCCAGTCGTCCCACATCGCCTCGGGCGCGAGGCTCGGGATCTGGCCTGGGCTCGCGGTGAGAGTCTCGCCCTGCGCGACCGTGCCCTCTGCGCCCTCGCCCGTCGCGCCCACCGCGGTGAACGCCACCTCGCCGGAGCCGACGTAGACGTGCGTGCTGCCCCCCTCGATGGCGACGGCGAGCGTCGCGTCGTGCGCGACGAGATGGAGCGCGGGCGTGTCGAGCACCGTCTCGTCGCTCTGGGAGGCGTCGACCCACACGCGACCGTGCTCGAGCGAGGCGCGGGCGAGCTCGAGGCTCAGCGCGCTCGAGCGATCGACGAGCACCCACGCGCCGGAGTCCAGCGAGAGGGCGCCCCGGCCGTCGGCGGCCGTCTCGACGCGGTGCCCGGTCTCGACGCGGGTGCGTCCCTCGACGCTCTCGGTCGCGCCGTCACGCGACAACGTCATCGTGCCGCGCACCACCTCGGCCGTCGCGACCGTGGGTCTCGGATCGTCGGAGGGCCCGCGCCCACCGCACGCCGAGAGGAGCACGGCGAACGCGGCGCATGCGGGTCGAAGGGCCCGGCTCATCGCACACCTCGATTCGTGCGCGCCGTCCGGAGCGAGGGCGCGTCATCGCTCGTGCGGAGAGCCTCGTCGCTCGGCGAAGCAGGGGTGAAGTCTCGGCCGGTGAGCGTCCACGCGTAAGCGCGGTGCTCCGGATCGAAGGTGAGGGGCACGACCTCGATCTGCTCGTCGGGTTGGCCCTCGTTCCACACGAGGACCAGACGCGCCTCGACCGTGCCGAGCCGGTCGCGGACATCGCGGCGCACCTCGACGCGGTAGGTCGCGGGCTCCTGCTCGGCGAGGTCGAAGGCCTCGATGCCGAGCTCGGAGTAGAGGTCGTCCGGGCGGCTCAGCGAGAGGCCGGGGTGGGCGGTCCAGAGCGAGACGTTCGCGTCCGGGTGCGACCACACGAGGGAGATCCGCAGCGCGCGCGCGTTGCGGAGCACGCCGCCGCGGCGCATACGGACGAGGAGCGCGTCGAGGTCCGCCTGTGCGCCACGCTCGCGGGCGCCCTTGCGCAGCTCCGCGAAGCGGACGCTCGACCAGAGCATGGCGGTGCGCGCGAGGCCCTCGACCGCACCTTGCTCGCTCGTCTCCATCACGCGCTGCTCGAGGCGCAGCGCCTCGTCGACGCGGCCCGCGCCGGCCGCCGCCTGTGCGAGGAGCAGGAGGGCCGTCGGATCGTCGGGGCGGATCGAGACCAGGGTCTCGTATTGCCGGTACGCGTCCTCGTACCAGCCGTGGGCGCGGTAGAGGTCGCCGAGGCGACGCCGCGCGAGCTCGTCCATCGGCTGGAACTCGACGATCTCGGAGAAGGTGCGTCGCGCCTCGTCGGGCAGGCCAAGGCGGAGGTAAAGCTCCCCGATCGCGGTGCGGACGCCCGGATCGGCGAGGGGATCGGCCCGCAGGCGTTCGGCCAGACGCGCGGCCTCGGCCGCACGTCCTTGGACCTCGAGCTCTTCGAGCAGGCGCAGCCGCAGCTCGAAGCTACCGGGCGTCTGCGCCGCGAGCTGGCGCAGCGCGCGCAAGCGCGCGGCCGGCGTGCCCGCGCGCGCGAGCACCTGCTCGACGAGCGTCCAGTCGACGCCCGCGCCGAGGCCGAACACGCTCCGCACGAGGCGCAGGTCGTCGGCCGTGCGCACGCGCCGGAGGACCGCGCTCCGGAAGAATCCACGCGCGGAGGCGTCGGGCAGGTATGGGTAGAGCTCGACCATCCGAGCCAGAGAGCCAGCGCGATCCAGCATCGCTTCGAGGAACACGCGGCGGTCGCGGCCCGAGCCGATCTCGCAGTCGCGGCTGGCCTGGCGGTAGGTCTCGACCCAGCTACCGACGAAATCGCTCTGGCCGAGCCGCTCTGCCCAGAGCGCCCGCCGATCCTCGAGGGAGCGGCGCGAGGCGTCGCTGCAGAGGCGCCGCGCGTGCGTGACGCTCGTGGTGAGGGTCGTCGTGATGGTCACCGTGCGTCGCTCGCCACGCGTGTCCCGGGCTGCTTCGTCCGCGTTCGCTCCTGCCTCGGCGCGGGCGCGTGTCGACGCAGGACCGCGCGAGTCCTCGTTGTCGAGGCGCGGTCGTGTGCGCATCGGTCGTGTGCGCATCGGACCTGGCGCCGCCTCCGAGGCAGCGCCGAGACGACCGAGGCCTCCGCCACCGTAGCCGGACCCGCCGGCGCCCAAACCGTCGGCGCCCGCACCTTGCTCGCCGCCCGCCGCGAGACCGACCGTGTCGCCCGCCGCAGGGAGGCCAATCGCGGTCTCGCCGACCGGGGCGGCCCGCGCCGTGTTGAGGTCGCTCCGGCCCGGTCCGCGTTCCTCGGCCTCACCCAGCGCCTCCAGCGACGGGGACGTCGAGCTCGACGCCGGCGCCGTCTCCGGAGACACCGGTGACGCGAGGATCGGCGCGACCGCCGCCGGCGCGCTCTGCGACTGGGCACCGGGAGCTTGCGGTACGGACCCGCGGAGGTCGCATCCGGAGAGCGCGAGCGGGCCGAGCGCGAGCGTGAGCGCCGCCTGGGCCCACGTCGTGTCAGCCGCGCCGTGGCGAGGTTCGACCTCGCGCCACGCCGGCTCGAGGAGCGGCTGGTGCTCGAGCTGGTGACCGAGCGCACCGTACATGCCGCTCTGCATCTCTCGCGCGGAGGGCACGTAGTAGCTCGTGTAGGGCGTGATGAGGCCGCAGCGCGTTCCGAGCTCCGCGATCTCCTCGCGGCTCGCGCCGCCGAGCAGGAGCTGACGCAGGCGCTCGTTGGCCCACCTCAGGCGCAGGTCGGCGGCCTCGTCGGTCCGCCGCGTGTCGATCGCGAGGGTCTCCTCGAACGGCTCGCCCCGCCGAAGACCCCGCACGACGACGCTGTTCGGTGTGCCGTCGCGGACGCGCCCGACCACGTCGATCACATCTCCGCGCGCAACGTCGACGGGCACGCGAGGGAACGCGTTGTCGATGCCCGTGCCGAGCTCGACGGTGACGCGCTGGAGGATCGGGCGGCTCGCGTGCGCGAGGATCCGCAGGGTCGCCTCGGCCGCGCCCTCGCGCTCCTCGATGCGCAGCGCGAGGCCACCACCGCGCGAGAGCGCCGTGAGGAGATCGAGGTTGGACTCGCGGCCGACGCCGATGGCGTAGAGACGCACGGGCCGCGGCAGCCCGAGCAGGTGCGCGAGCAGGCCCTCGGCGCCGAGCTCGCCGACGGTGGGCGCTCCGTCGCCGACGTAGATCACGGCGCCCTGGCGCGCGGGGTCGAGCAGCGCCGCTGCCTGCGCGATGGCCGCGCCGAGGTCCGTCGCGCCCCCCGCCGGAACACGCGCGAGCCCGTCGAGCAGGGCGTCGAGCCGCGCGGACGTCGCGGGGCCGAGCGCGGTCGCGCTCTCTGCCGCGCCACCCTCGGTCGGCACGAGAGCGTGGATCGACAGGTCCGAGGACACGACGCTGACCCGATCCTCGGGGCCGAGGCGGCGCGCGATCGCCTCGACAACGCTGCGCCCGAGCTCGAGCTCGGCGCGGTCGGTCCCCGCCGAGACGTCGGCGACGATCACGAGATCGATGCCGGAGGGCGCTGGCGTCTCGCCCTCGTAGAGAGCTTCGGGCAGCCGCAGCGGTAGGTAGAAGTAGTCTCGCTCGTCGGCTTCTCCGACAATGACGCGCGATCCCGGCGCGCGGCGCGGGGCCTGGTGGCCTGCGCGGTAGGCGTGTTGCGCGTGCTCGCGCGGCGTCAGCTCGAGCACGAGGTCGGCACGCGGCCGGAAGTCCGAGCGCCGCAGCTCGACGCGCCCCGGATTGCTCGCAGAGGGCGAGACCGTCGCGCCCATCCCCGCACGGACGTTCGCGGCCTCGGCGCGCGAGACGTCCGCCACGAACGAGAGCTCCTGCACGTGCGGCGCGCGACCGCCCTCTCCCATCGGGAAGCGATAGAGACGGGGCTGCCCCTCGGCCGCGGGACGCAGCCACTCGGCGTAGCGGATCGCGATGCGCCGCACCTCCCCAGGCGCGATCGGGTAGATGCGCGCGCGGTAGCTCCCAGCCTCATCCCACTCGAGCAGCGCGGGGTCGTCCGTCGAGCCTCGGTAGACCTGCGCCTCGTACGCCGCGCGCGCCTGCGCCTGCTCGCGCACGAAGCCGTCGACCATCCTGCCGTCGCGATCGACCGCAAAGCGCTGGAGCACCGCACCCTCGGGCACGCGCACGCGGTAGAGGCCCTCGACCGTCTCGCTCGCGGGGTTGAAGAATTCCTCCTCGACCTCGGTCACGGCGAGCTCGCCCACGATCGACACGCTCACGTCGAGGCGGCGGATCGAGAGCGGCCAGCGCGCCTGCCCGATCTCGTCGGGCACCCGCGCCTCGAGCACGCCCATGCCGGGCGCGAAGGACTCCCCCGGTCCCGTCGTGAAGAGGCCCCCCGTCCAGTCGGCGAAGAGCGTCTCGGGGCTCACGCTCGGCGCCGCGCCGGCCGCGAGCACGAGCCGCTCGCCCGCACGTGCGACGCCGCGCTCCTCGGCCGACACGTAGGCGACCTCGCCGCGCACGACATAGACCTCGAGGCCGCGTTCGCTCGCGGTGGCCGAGATCGTCGAGGCCGCGAGCCGGAGCGAGCCTGCCGCGCTCTCGAGCGCGAGCGGCTCGCCGTCGGCGGCCTCGACGAGCGCACGGCCCGCCTCGAGACGCACGCTGCCGGCGTCGAGGAGCGACGCGCGCGCGCCGCGGTCGAGGAGAAGCGAGGGACCGGAGTCGAGGACGAGGCGCGCGAGCCCCCCGCCCTGCGCCTCGCCACCGGACTCGACCGCCACGGTGTCGTCGGCCGCGACCCGACCGAGCGCGCCGACGACCGTCTCGCCGACGCGCGCGGTGCCGCGGATCGCCGTGATCGAGGCCACCGAGCCACCCTCCGCCCTCCCGGCGCACTCGCCGCCACCCGAGCAGCCGGGGTCGAGCCAGCCGGCGCCCACCGTGAGCCACGCGAGCACGAGCCAGAGGCGCGCGCGGTGCTGGAACGTTCCTCTCTTCGTCATCGCTTCGTCTCCTCGCCCGACCGAGAGCTTACAGGCCCCGGTCCTCGCCGAGACCTGGGGACCGACCACAGCACGTACGCGAAGTTCCGCTCCACTGCCCCCCGCGCAGCGGTACAATCGCGGGCCTCCATGGCCAGCCCCGATCGGATTCGCCTCGCGCGGCCCGCCCTCGATTCGCGAGAGCTCTCCGCCATCGCCCGCGTGCTCGAGAGCGGAATGCTCGTCTCGGGCGCGGTCGTCGAGCGCTTCGAGCACGCCGTCCGAGAGCGCCTCGGTCGAGCGCACGCGGTCGCGGTGGCCAATGGAACGGCTGCGCTGGAGCTCGCCATGCGCGCCTTGGACCTCGCAGGCGGCGAGATCTTGGTGCCCGCCCTGACGTGGCCGAGCCCGGCGCACGCGGCCGCGCTCGCCGGCGCGCGTCCGGTCCTGACGGACGTGGACCCTGACGAATGGAACCTGACCGCCCAGACGGCGGCCCCCCTCGTGCGGCCCGAGACCAAGGCGGTCGTCGCCATCGACCAGTTCGGCGCGCCCGCGCGGATCGACGAGCTCGAGGCTGCGCTCGACCGGCTCGGCCGCCGCGACGTGGTCGTCCTCGAAGACGCCGCGTGCGCGATCGGCTCGTACCGCGTCGATGCGCACGGGCGCGAACGCGCGTGCGGATCCTTCGGCGCCGTGAGCACCCTCTCCTTCCACCCTCGCAAGGTCGTGACGACGGGCGAGGGCGGCATGTGCCTCACCGACGACGCGACGATCGCGCAGCGCCTCCGCACGCTCCGGAACCACGGCCAGCGCGAGGTCGGTGTCTTCGAGCTCGCAGGGCCCAACCACCGCCTCACCGAGATGCAAGCCGCGATGGGCCTCGTGCAGCTCGAGAAGCTCGACGAGATCGTCGCGCGGCGGAGGGCAATCGCCGCCCGCTACCGCGAAGGTCTCGTCGGGACGCCCCTGCAGCTGCAATCGTCCCCGCCGGGGGCGCGCTCGAACGAGCAGACCTTCGGCGCATGCCTCCTGGCCGGACACGCCGCGCACCGCGACCGTGTGGTCGCGCTCGCGGGCGAGGAGGGTCTCGAGCTCGGGCGCCTGAGCTACGATCTCACCGCGCTGCCGAGCCTCGCCGCCTTCGCGCCGCACGCCGAGGCCCCGATGGCGCGCGCCCGTGTGCTCGGCGGCTTCGCGCTGCCCCTCCACACCGCCCTGAGCGACGAAGACGTCGAGCGCGTGATCCGCACGGTCCGCGCCTGTCTGGAGAGAGCGATCGCATGACCGAGAACCCGACCGAAACCCGCTCTGCGCCCGCGCCGAGCGGCGCTGCGCCGCTCGTGCGCATCGACGGCCTCGAGAAGACCTTCACGATCGGGTTCTTGCGCAAGAAGGTCGAGGCGGTTCGCGGCGTGAGCTTCGAGGTGCGGCCGGGGGAGATCTTCGGCGTCCTCGGCCCCAACGGCGCGGGCAAGACGACCACCATCAAGATGCTCCTCGGCCTGATCTTCCCGACCAAGGGCACGCTCTCGCTCTTCGGCGAAGCGCGCCCCTCGCCCGCGGTGATGAAGCGCTTGGGGTATCTCCCGGAGAACCCCTACGTCTACCAATACCTCAAGCCGCACGAGTTCCTCGACCTCTGCGGACGCCTCTGCGGGATCCCCGCGAGCGAGCGCAAGAAGAAGAGCGACGCGATCCTCGAGCGCGTGGGCCTCGCGCACGCGGTCGATCGCCCGATCGGCCGCTTCTCGAAGGGCATGACCCAGCGCATCGGGCTCGCGCAGGCCCTCTTGCACGACCCGGAGCTGCTCATCCTCGACGAGCCGATGAGCGGCCTCGACCCGATCGGCCGCAAGCAGGTCCGCGACCTCATCGTCGAGGAGCGCAAACGCGGAAAGACCATCCTCTTCACGAGCCACATCCTCTCGGACGTCGAGCTCCTCTGCGACCGCGTCGCGATCTTTCACCGCGGCAAGGTGACGGCCTACGGCGCGCTGTCGGAGCTCCTCAAGCCCGAGGTGCGTCGCACCGAGGTGGAGCTCGAGGGCACGAGCGATGCGCTCGTGCGCGAGCTCGAGGGGCTCGGCGCGCGCATCGCTCGCGAAGAAGGCCGTCGTACGGCGCGGGTGCGCGTCACGATGCCGGGCGAGGAGGGCGCCAAGCGGGTGCTCGCGCTCGCGCTCGCCCAGGACGCGCGCATCGTCGAGGTGCACGAGTCGCGCGAGACGCTCGAAGACCTCTTCCTCCGCGACAGCGGCCTCGCCGCCCACAAGGAAGACTCGCCTTGAACGGGCGCGAGGGGCGAGCGGCCCTGGCTCAGGTGCCTCGCGCCTCGCTCGGCGAGGCTGGGCTCTCGGTCCCTCATCAGAAGCGGTAGCCGAGCCGCGCCGAGGCCCCGAACGTGACCGCGCCGGGGCCGTTCGAGACGTAGCCGAGCTCGGGCAGCGACACCTCGATGGAGAAGTGCTCGACCGGCATCCAGCTCGCGATCGCCGAGACACGGCCGACGAAGCCAGCGTCCTGCGGGCCGGTGAAGAGGATGTTCAGGCCGAGCTCGACCATCGCGCCGATGTGGAGGGGCGCCGTGAAGGGCGTGAGCTGGTAGGACGCGCCCACCACGATCCCGAGGCCCGAGGTCCCCCCGACCAGCACGTCGAGACCTCCGCGCAGCTCGAGCCCGCCGGTGCCCGAGAGCGCGTGTCCGACGCGCGCCTGGATCGCCGCCACCGCGAGCGCGCCGCTCGGTGGCCGCACGGTGCCGCCCGAGGGCTGCGGTCCGCTCGTCCCGACCGGCACGAGGCCCCCGCCGAGCACCCCGAGCATGACCACCGTCGGGCCATCGCTGCCGAGCTGCGGCCGGTTCTCCCACGCGCTGGCTTCGCGCGCGCGCCGAGCTTCTTCCTCCTGCCGCGCCTGCTCCGCAGCCTCACGCGCGCGCTGCGCCTCCTCCTCGGCGCGCCGCGCCGCCTCGGCCTCGGCCGCGCGCCGCTCTTGCTCGAGCCGGGCTGCCTCCGCTTCGCTCGCTGCGCCGGCCTCTGCCTCGCGACGGGCGCGCTCCTCCGCCTCTCGCCGGGCGCGCTCGTCCTCGGTCTCGACGCCCGACAAGCGCAGCGCGTCGTCGCCAAGCCCCTCGGGGCGCAGCATCGAGCGGAGCACGTCGTCGAGGCGCGCAGCCTCCTCCGCGCGCGCGACGTTCACGAGCAGCTCTTCGACGCGACCGTCGTGGCCGACGATGAGGTGCAGACGGTACTGGCCCGGCATCGGCTCGAGGCTCGGCACGACCACGTAGCGGGCCTGCGCCGAGGCCGCGATCCCTTCCATCTGGGCTGACGTGGTCGGCGCGCTCGCAGCGACCCCGCCCGGCGTCGGCGCGCGGCCATGGCCCACACGGCGAATCGCAGCCTCGAGCGCGTCCTCGGCCTCGTCGAGCACGTCCTGGTCGGCATTTCCGGTGACCGGGAAGAGCACCACGCGCTCGGCCCGCGCGGTCGACGGCACCAGCCACGGCAACAAGAGCGACGCGAACGTCGCGAGAACGAGCGTTGACGCTGCCGCATGCGATCGAGAACGAGCCATCACGACTTCAGCCTCCGACACCCGGGATGTGGGCCGCACTGCAATGCGCGAGCCCGGGTTTGTAGCAGCCCGTCGGAGGGATTCATCGAGGGAATCGGCGAGCGCCCAGCACCGCTGCCGGGAGGCTCGATGCGGGTTCGGAGTTCGGATCGAGCCCCGAGGGGGCGCTCAGGCGCAGTCGCCACCCGTGATGAAGAGGTGGCCGTCACGCTCCACGCAGCGCGCGTCCAGAGGAAGCTCGACACACTCGCATCCGCTGCAACCCGAGGGAATCGGGAGACATTGCTCGTCGCCAGGGCAGCCGAGGCTCGCGCACGCTTCATCGCTCCGGCACGTGCCCGGACCGCACGCGTAGGACGTGCACGCGTCACAATCCGCCACCGGCCCGGGTGCCCAGGCGCCGCGTCTGCAGATCGTCGCCGTGTCGCAGCACGGATCGCCACAGAGCTGCCCCTCGACCACGCATCGACCACCGATCGGCCTCACGACCGGGCACGAACGGGGCTCGAGCGGGCACGGCCCGCAGTCGAGGCCCGACCAGCGCCCGCGCTCGCACACGAGCGGGCCCGAGGGCGACGGCCCGGTGGGCAGCGGGCAGCACTCCCCGCAGACCTCACCGTCACGCCCGCACGAGAGCCCCTCGACGCCAGGCCCGCACTCGGCAGCCGGACAATCCCAAAACGGACCCGCAAAGCCGAAGTCGCACGTGCAGTCGGGCTGCGGTGGGGGACCCCAGCAGGTGGGAGGACATCGTTCGAGTGGCATGGTGCCCACCGGGCAGACCCACGCGCCCCCCTCGCAGCGCGACATCCAGAGCGCGTCTCCGCCGCAGACGACGCAGATGGGACCCGCGCCGACGCACGCGGGCGCATCGGGGTTGCCTTCCCAACGCCCCCCGTCCTCGCCCCGGATGTGGCTGAGCGCACATGCGGGGAGAGAGAGCGAGAATGCCAACGCTGCGGCGAGCCGCGAGGTCATGCACGCGCGTCAGCAGCATTCGGGCCAGCGAGGCGACCTGAAAGACGCCGCAATTCTGGGGCGTTCCGGGCTGGCACATCAGGGCACAGCGCTCCTGGGGGTCTCATCCGTGCGCGGGACCGCCAGGGCCATGCACGTGGCCGTGGATGCGCTCCTCGGCCGTCGCGTCGCGCACCTCGACGACCTCGACCGCGAAGTGGAGACGCTCTCCGGCGAGCGGGTGGTTGGCGTCGCAGCGGATCATGTCGACTCCGTCTGCGCCCGCGGTGATCGCGGTGACGTGGAGCTGCAAGAGCTCGCCCGAGGGCGCCTCGACCACGAACGAGGCGCCGACCTCGAGGGGCGCATCGGGCGGAAACGCCGTGCGCGGCACGTCCTGCACGGCGCGCGGATCGCGCATGCCGTAGCCATCGCCCGGGTCCACGATCACCTCGAGCGCATCGCCAACCTTGCGGCCCGTGAGCTTGCGCTCGAGCCCCGGGACGATGTTCCGCGCCCCGTGCAGGTACGAGAGTGGCGCATCGCCGGACGCATCGAGCTCCTCGCCCGCGTCGTTCCTGAGCGTGTAGCGCACGCTCACCACCTTGCCGTCCTCGATCATCCGAGCTCCTTGCCTCGCGACCGGGCGCGGTCGCGCGTGGCGTTAGCAATCGGGGGGCTCGGACGCCACACGGACGTGCGCGCCCTCGGATCGCCCGTGGTAGCGTGCCTCGACGATGTCGAAGCCCGAAAGCGCAGCGCCTTCCGCGACGCCGTCCGCCGTCAAGCTCGCCGTCCTGGTGGCGGCGCTCGGATACCTGGTCGACATCTACGACCTGATCCTCTTCAGCGTCGTGCGCACACCGAGCCTGCGAGCCATCGGCGTCGCGCAAGCCGACGTGCTGTCGGTGGGCGTGCGCCTCCTCAACTTCCAGATGATCGGAATGCTCGTCGGCGGGATCCTCTGGGGAATCCTCGGGGACAAGCGGGGCCGGCTGAGCGTGCTCTTCGGCTCGATCCTCATGTACTCGCTCGCGAACATCGCGAACGGCTTCGTCTCCGACGTCGAGACCTACGCGTGGCTCCGCCTCGTCGCGGGCATCGGTCTCGCGGGCGAGCTCGGCGCGGGGATCACGCTCGTCTCCGAGATGATGCCCGCCGAGACCCGCGGCATCGGCACGACGATCATCGCGGGGATCGGGATCTGCGGCGCCCTCCTGGCCGTCTTCGTGTCGTGGTTTGTACCGTGGAACTACGCGTACTGGCTGGGCGGCGTGATGGGGCTCCTGCTCCTCGTGATGCGGGTCGGCGTGCTCGAATCGGGCATCTTCCAGAAGACCAAGGAGTCGAGCGTCCCGCGCGGGAACTTCTTCGCCCTCTTCGCCGACGCGCGGCGGGCGACGCGCTACGTCGCGGTGATCCTCTGCGGCGTGCCGATCTGGTTCGCGATCGGGATCCTCGTGACGCTGGTGGCCGAGATCGCTGGCCCCGATGGGCTCGGCATGGATCCCGCGCCTGTCGCTCCGACCGCGGTGCTCATGGCCTACCTCGGCCTCGCGATCGGAGACTTCGGCTCGGGCTGGATCAGCCAGGCGATGAAGAGCCGCAAGCGCGTGCTCTACGCCTTCGTGGGCCTCAACGTCGTGGCGATCGCGGGCTACTTCACCCTCGGGACGATCTCGACGCCCGTCTTCTACGGGTGTGTGTTGCTCCTCGGCATCGCGAACGGCTACTGGGCGGTCTTCGTGACCGTGGCCGCCGAGCAGTTCGGTACGAACCTCCGGGCGACCGCGACGACCACGGCCCCGAACTTCGTTCGCGCCTCGGTCGTCCCGATGAACCTCGCGTTCCTCGCGCTCAAGCCGAGCCTCGGCGTGGTGGGCGCCGCGCTCGCGGTCGGCGCGGTGGTCGTGGCCATCGCGTTCATCTCGATCTTCGGCATCGAGGAGACCTTCGGAAAGCCGATGGACTTCGTCGAGGGCGAGGGGCGGCCCCTCCCCCGCGAAGCGTGAGGCGCAGAAACGATCTACGAAGCGTCGCGCGGATTGGGTACCATCGACCTCGCCCGCGATGAGCGCACCGAAGGACACGCCGACGCCGACGCCCTCGAGGGGTTCCGTGCGGGCGCTCGCGAGCACGAGCGTCACTCGCGGGGAGCCGGGCCACCCGGAGGCGCAGTCGGGCCACCCGGAGGCGCAGTCGGACCACCGGAGGTCGGGCATCCCGCCGCGCGACTCGGTGCCCGTCCGCATCCCTGCCGTCGCGCAGCGCGAGCAGTTCCGGCTGCTCTTCGACGAGGCGCCGGTCGGCATGCTGCTCCGCACGCCCGACGGCTCGATCGTCCGCGCGAACGAAGCGTTCGCGACGCTGCTCGGCTACCGCGTGGAAGAGCTCGTCGGCAAGCACCTCGACGAGCTCCTCGTCGCCGAGGACGTCTCGGCGCACGACCTCCTCGCCCAGGCCCTCCGGAAGAGCGTCGAGAGCGGCGAGCACGCAGACTCGCAGACGGTCGACAAGCGCTTGCTCCGCGCCGACGGTCGCGTCGTGAACTGCCGCTCGGTCACGCGGGTCGTCGAGGGCGACCAGGGCGAGCCCCTCGTGCTCTCGACCGTGGTCGACGAGACCGAGCGCAAGGAGATCGAGCGACGCCTTCGCTACGAGGCCTTCCACGACCGGATGACGGGGCTGCCCAACCGCGCGCTCTTCCTGGACCGGCTCGGCCAAGCGCTCCTGAGGGACGCGACGGGGCACGTCGTCGTCGTCGGCCTCGATCGGCTCCGATCGGTCAACGAGGCGTTCGGCCACTCCGTCGGTGACCGCGTCGTGGTCGATGTGGCGAGGCGCCTCGTCGCGGCGGTCGGCCGAGGAGACACGGTCGCGCGCATCGGAGGCGACGAGTTCGCCGTCCTCGTGACGAGCGGCTGGGACGACGCGACCCTCGACGTCCTCAACGCCGCGGCGCGTCCGACGCTCCACCCGGACGGCCGCGAGCTCTTGCTGACGGCGTCGATGGGCGTGCGGGAGCTGCGCGGCCTCGAGGCTCCCGAGCTCGTGCTCGGCGACGCGCTCCTGGCGCTGCAACGCGCCAAGGAGCTGGGCCGCAACCGCACCGTCGTGTACGAGCCCACGCTCCGAGGCCGCGCGTCGCGGGTGGCCGCCATCGCCCGGAACCTGCGCGACGCGGTCGTCCGCAAGGAGATCGACGTCGAGTACCAGCCGATCCACCGGACGGCCGACGGCGCGCTGACGGGCTTCGAGGCCCTCGTGCGCTGGCGACGCAGCTCACTCGGAGCCGTTCCGCCCGCCGAGTTCGTCCCTGTCGCGGAGGAGCGCGGGCTCATCCAGCTCATCGGCGCGTACGTGCTCGGCGAGAGCCTCGCGCAGCTCGCGCGCTGGCGCGCCCTCAGCCCGCACGCCGACGAGCTCACGATGAGCGTCAACCTCTCGCCCGTGCAAGCGCGCGACCCGAGCCACATGGAGCTCTTGCGGCACATGATCGCGGACTCGGACATCCCCGCAGACCGCGTGAAGGTGGAGATCACGGAGAGCGTCTTCGTCGACCTCACGACCGAGATCGCCGACGGCCTCGTGCAGCTCCGCAGCGCCGGGGTGCAGCTCGTGCTCGACGACTTCGGGACCGGCTACTCCTCGCTCAACCACCTCCAAGCGTTGCCGTTCGACGGCCTCAAGGTCGACCGGAGCTTCGTCGTGCGGGCGATGGAGGACCCGCGCAGCAGGAACCTGGTGCGCTCGATCGCGTCGCTCGCGCGGGGCCTCGACATGCATTCGACCGCCGAGGGCGTCGAGCTCTCGGACCAGCGCGCTTTCCTCACGGAGGTGGGCTTCGACTTCCTGCAAGGCTTCCTCTTCGGGCGCCCGATGCCGAGCGACGTGATCGACGCCATGGTGTCGGCGCGCAGGCCGTGATGCGCGCGCCGCAGGCACCGCACCCCGGGCCACGCGTCGGCCCGCTGCGGCGCCTGGTCGGCCGGGCCTGGCTCCGCGCCTTCGGCTGGTCCTTGGCCGACGAAGTCCCGGTCGCCGAGAAGGCCGTGTTCGTCGCCGCGCCGCACACGTCGAACTGGGATCTGCCCTTCACGCTCGCGGTGGCGTGGGCGCTCGACATGGACATCCGCTGGGCGGGCAAGACGTCTCTCTTCAAGCCGCCCTTCGGGCGCGTCATGCGGGCGCTCGGGGGGATGCCGATCGAACGCAGCAAGCGCGGCAACCAGGTCGAGTCGATCGCCGACGCGATCCGGAGCGCGGAGCGGCTCTATCTCGTTATCGCGCCCTCGGGCACCCGCAGCAAGCGCGACCACTGGAAGAGCGGCTTCTACCGCATCGCGCAAGCCGCCGACGTCCCCATGATGATGGGCTTCCTCGACTACGAGAAGAAGCGCGGCGGCCTCGCCTTCACGATGAAGCCCACGGGTGACGTCGTGAAGGACATGGAGACGATCCGCGCCTTCTACGCGAACGTCCGAGGCAGGTTTCCACACAAGGAGAGCACCCCGCGCCTCAAAGAGGAAGAAGACGCGGGCGAGCGGTGAGCGCGCGCCGCTCAGAGCATGAGTCACTTGGATTGACTCATGCTCTGACGTTTCTTGCCGGAGGGTCTGGCCGCAGCCCATCGAGTAGCCGCCCCCCGTTGCCGGGGGGCGGCTCTCACAGAACCGTACTTGTGCCGTTCACATACGGCTCTTCGGGACCGCCGGTTGTCACCCCGGCGGACGGCCGGTTCACGACCTCGCTCACCCCAGCATCAGCG
>JBKDQC010000354.1:0-4558 GCA_046342295.1 Deltaproteobacteria bacterium
TCAAGAGCCCCTGGAAGGACGGCACGAAGTGGATCTCGATGAGCGCCGACACCTTCTTGGAGAGGCTCGCCTCGCTCGTGCCGCGCCCGCGTACCCACCAGGTGCTCTACCGCGGGGCGCTCGCGGCTCACTCGGCGAGACGGCCGCACGTGGTGCCCCAGCCCGACGACGAGGAGCGGTATCGCCCCAAGAACGCGACCTTCTGCGAGCTCATGAAGCACGGGCTCGGCGTGGACATCCTCGCGTGCCCTTGTGGCCACCGCATGAAGTAGTGGCGACGATCTTCGACAAGAAGGGCCTCGCACGCCTCCTGCGTGCCAAGGGCTTGCCGCATCACCTCGAGCCCATCTGCCCCGCCAGAGGGCCACCGCAGCAGGATTTCGACTTCGGCCCGTGACCGCCGCCGCGGTGCGAGGAGCGCGTGCCACGGCACACGTGCGCCCCGAGCACGGCGCGGGCGCCAACACCCCGGCGAACGCCCCCCTTGCGAGCCCACGAGACCGTCGGACGGCGCTCGTTGACGCCCCGCACCACCCAGTGAAAGCCTTCCTCGAGGTGCATCACGACCGTGAGAGGCTCCCGTTACCATCCGGGGTACAGTTCGTACGGACTACGGTCTCGCGACGACACGGATGCGCACGGGCCTCGAGCGCGTGATCGCGCGCCTGCCAGAGCTCGTCGGCCCGCCCGAGCGCGCCGCGCGCCTCCACGGTGATCTCTGGTCCGGCAACGCGGCGTTCGATCGCGCGGGGCGCCCCGTGATCTTCGATCCCGCCGTCCAGGCGGGCCACCGCGAGATCGATCTCGCGATGATGCAGCTCTTCGGAGGTTTTTCCCCTCGCGTCTTCGACGCCTACGACGAGCGCTGGCCCCGCGCCCCCGGCCACGAGGAGCGCGTGCCCCTCTACCAGCTCCTTCCCCTCCTCGCCCACGTCGTGCTCTTCGGCGGCAGCTACGTCCCCACCGTCGCGTCCACCCTCGCCCGCCTCGCCTGAGCCCACCGAGTCAGACCCTCGTCTGCGACGAGAGACATGCATTCGTCCATGACACCAGTTGGCTGCCGAGTGCCAGAACTGTGACCTGCCCTTGACGTCGTCGGACCGTGCGGACTACTGCACCCGCGCGGAGGGGATGATGGGCGGAACGCACACGTGGATGCGGTGGTTGGCGGCGATCCTGATTCTCGCGGGGTTCGCCTCGTGCCAGGGGATCTCCTTTGAGACTCGCGGGGGGGCCGGAGTAGCGATCGAGTCACTTGAGACGCTCTCGTCGACGTCGAGTGACCTCACGTTCATCGCGGCTGCGACCCCTGAGACCAACTACGCGACCTCGGCCACGATCACTGTCTCCAACGCACCTTCCGGGTGGGGTGGTGTGCGCCACGGGCTGGTGGCCATGCCGGCGCCGCCTGCGGGTCTCGACTCGGGCGACTTCATTCGCTCGGCGCGCATCCAGTTCAACGTAGTGAGTTGCAGCAACACGCCTCCCGAGGTGGAGGTCCGTCGCGCGCCGCTCGGGACCAACGCAGCCACAGGCGCCGAGTCGCGCTTCGCGCTGATGACGGCCAACTGGCTGTGCAGCACCGATGCCGCGGTCGGCACGGCCTGCGAGAGCGGGGCGGCGGGGGCCACCTGGACCGCCCTGACACGCAACCCCGTGCTCGGCAGGCGATCGTGCCCCAACGGTACGTCGGGAACCTTGGTCGCGTTCGACATCACGGGCGACTTCGTCGCGACGTTCGCCGCCGGTGGGGTGGCCGCCCTGAGCGCCCATCCCGGATACCTCCTCAGCCTGCCGGCGGGGATCTCGACGACCACCACGCTTCCGAGCGACGTCACGCTCGTGGTCGACACCGAGGCAGCCGCAAGCTTCGTTCCCGTCCTGCCGACCGTCCCCGCGCTGGATCGCTCCAAGCCGACGCATGTGCTCGATGCGTACGGCTTCATGCTCGGCACCGTGATGTTCGGCGGCGCCGTCGATGAGGTGCGGGCGGCGCATCTTCGAGGAAGAGTGCGCGCGCTGAGCGGATCGGTGGTGGTCGACCTGGCCGCCGCCGATGTCCGGGTGCTCGACCGCCCGGACGCCCCGATCACACGCAGCCGCAATGATGCGGGGAACGTCGGCGCCTGGGACCTGCTCGTGAACGGCGGGGCGCCTGTCACACTCTCGTTCTCGGCACCTGGCTACGTGACCTTGCAGCGGGTTGTGGACGTGGGCTGGAATGACGAGGTCACGGTCCCCGACGTCGTCCTCGTCCCCGAACCGGCCTGTGTCGCAGTGAATGGCGTCACGGGTGGCCTCTACACGCACCCCTCGTGGAGTGTGACTGACGGTCGCGGCACACGGAGCGTCGTGGCCTATATCCCTCCCAACACCGAGGTACGTACTTCGTCCAACCCCGGCAGTGGGAGCTCCAGCTTCGACCTGTGCTGGACGGAGATGACTCGCCGAGTGTCTGGCGTCCGCGACGACGCGTTCATGCCAGCCGATGTCGCAACCAGTACCGCGTACACGTTCGCGGGCGAGGGTCGGGTGCGGGTGAACTCGACATCACCGTTCCTCATACAGCCCTACTTCGCGCCTGCGGGGGGGCCGGCCAGCGCACGGTCATCGATTGTCATGTACCTTCGAACCGACACGTTCGTCGGCACTTCCGGTGGGCCGTCCAACCTGGACCTGCCCGTGGGGACCACTGTTCCGGTCGGAGCGTACCACGAGCGTCGTGGGCTCTGGGGCCCGGAGCCGGATGGCACCTACGTGGGGGTCAGCTCCGCTTCCAGCAACTGCATCAGCGTCGGCGGAGCGCCAGTGACCGTGCCGACGCCGGAGCTGACGGCGGTCTGCAACGCCACCTCGACCTTCCCCGACAACAGCCGCTACATGCGGGTTCCGATCAGTCACTTCAGCCCGACGGACTGGAACCTCCTGGGAGCGCTCGCCAACTTCCTCGAGAACATCCAGATGGATGAGCCGTCTCCTGGGGTGTGCGAGATCACCCAGAACGCCTCCATCATCTACTGTGAACGCCGCGCCCTTGGAGAGCGCATTCCAGTGCATGGGACCCCGTTCGAGCTCTCGTACAACTCGGCCAACCAAGCCGGGCGTACCGAGGCGTACTCTGCGAGGGTGACCGCAGGCGGCACGGGGCCTGTGCCCGCGACGGTGAACCTGTCGATGGAGGTCGCCGGCCGTACGGTCGCGACGGCGAGCGTCGGGCTCGGCGGGACGGCGACGCTCACCTGGGACGGCAACGACGCGTTCGGCCGCCGCATGCTCGGCCCGCAGCGCGCCGACATCTGGGTCGAGTACGTGTTCAGCACCGAGTTCCTTTGTCAGAATCCGTCCGCTCCAGGCCGGTCCTTTCAAGACCGCCTCGCCGGATTCACGGTGAACTGCGGCGCGCGTGAGGCCCGGCTGCGCTACCGGCGCACGCGGTGGGTCGGCAACTTCGACGACCGAATCCGCGGGATGGGCGGATGGGCCATCTCGGACCATCACATCTACGATCCCGTCACGCGCGTGTTGTCGATGGGCACTGGCGAGATGCGGACGGAGGCGACGACTGGCTGGGTGGCGAGCGCGGACACGACCTCGTTCCCGGGCCGATGGGGAATCGCGTCTGCGGCGGCCGCGGACGGTGCCGTGTATCTCGTGACCTCCGGAACGGGCGGCACGATCGGGAACCAGATCCATCGCTACAGCGCGTCGGGGGCGCTCGATGCAACGACCATCACCGTCTTCAGCGACGTCACAGCCCTCGCGGTGGGCCCCGAGGGCGAGGTGTACGTCGGACGCGAGGGGCCGAGCGGCACCAGCGACGATGGGTGCATCATGCGCTTGCGGTCCTGGACGAACTCGACCGCGGCGTTCGAGCCACTCATCGGTACCTGCGGGACGGCGAGCACGTCCGTGCCGGCCGCCCGCGCTCCCTTGGTCTGCGAGGCCTGCGGAACCCCGGCGTCCGGACCGAACCAGGTCGCGACTGCACGCGTTCACGTTCCCACGAACATGGCTGTGTCACCGGACGGGATGCTGTACTACACAGACCTTCAGTCGTCGTCACAACATCATTCCATCCTCTTTTTTCGAACGGTCTCGGGAAATCGGATCCTGAGCCTCTTCCGGAGGCAGGCAGACATCCGCCTGGGGCCCATCGTCTTCGATCGGCAGTCGCGGATGTACTGGTCGACAAGGACCGGGAACACGGTGTCAGACCCGTGGGTGGTTCGGCGGCTGGATGATGATGCGGACCCGGGTGGCGGTGGCACGATCAGCGATGGGCGGATCGTCGTGGGTGGAGGCAGCAACGTTGCAGACGGCGTGCTGGCCACGGGCTTCCAGCTTGCCGCGCTGACCGGGCTCGCCGTGCTGCCCACGGGTGAGCTCGTGGTGGTGGAGGGCACGCGGGTTCGACTGGGGGTGCGGATCGAATGCGGCGGCCTGAAGTCGCATGATTTCGGCCTCCTGCGCGCGTGACGGAAAGACGAAGGGGCTCTTCCCCGGTACGGTTGGTTTGCCGACACCCGTACGAAAAGGAGCCCCTTCGATGACCAAATCC
>JBKDQC010000355.1:0-1712 GCA_046342295.1 Deltaproteobacteria bacterium
TCGTCGCTACGACGGCCCGGGGCGCTCACGCGAGAAACCGGCAAGCCTGATGCCCGTCATCGACGGCGTCGGCCCAGGCCCCTCACGCAACGTGCGCGAACTCGGCGGGAGACCCCTCAACCAGCTCGCCCGGTAACACCACGGGGCATCCTCCTTCTGTCTCGACAACAAAAGGCTCCGGCTCTGCCCCGTGCTTTTCAAGCGGTTCCGCGCGTCGATGTCACATCTTGCTCAGAATGAGATCCGCACCCGGTCGACAGCCTGTCGTCGCGGCTACACTATCCGTCGAGGTAGGACGGTTCCTGGAGGCGGAAATGGCAATCAGCAAACGCGCATGGTTCCCACTCGTGATGAGCTGCTCACTCCTCGGGTGCAAGTTCGACGAGTTGAGTCAGTTGAGTGAGCAGAGCGTCACATCGATCTCGGCCGGAGACGGAACCGTGCGAAGGGTGCACTCGTTCGACGCTGAGCTGCTGACGCTTCGATGCGATGGCTTCTGTGGCCAGATTGAGCTGAGTGAAGACCAGGTCATTTCCACGTGCGACCAGGGGGCCCGGCAGAACGTCGAGATCGAGCTCACGTTCGATGGCGGAGCGGCGACGATGGATGTTCGCAGCAGCGTGTACGTGAGCCGACTCGAGGGCGCCGCATTCCTCGATGGCAGCTTCGACGTTGGAGGCATTCGGAGCGTACGCGGCGGCCTCAGCTCGTTCTCCCGATTTCGCGGAAGGGTGAGCGGGCAGGACCCTGAGATGCCGGAGCAATGGGTGATGCGTACGGCGATCGATCACGTTGCCAACGCTGATCCGTGCGTGGCCACCTATCAGGTCACGGGTCGATAGCGGAACCTCGTGAGCCCGTAAACGCGCTCGGTGAACACGCGCCGGCGACGCCTTGGGATCAAGAGAGCACACGAGGTCGGGTTGCCCGCTTCGCGGACACGTGTCACCCCCCCAGGGGTCCCACTCGACTCACGTTTCGGAGAAGACTCGACTCACGTTTCGGAGAAGAACTGCCATGCCCACTGCCACTCCGGCTTCGAAGTCCTTCTTGGAGTCGCGTCTGTCCGTGGTCGCGAACCTCCTTGCGCAATCAACGCCCAGCTCGGCGGAGCACGACATCCTTGCATGGTACAGGGCGGAGCTGGAGGCGCTTCGGACACATGGGATCGTGCGGCTTGAGACGTCCGATGGGGAGGCGTGGGCATCGCCTCGACTCGCAGCAGCTGTTGCTTGCCTTGAACACAAGACTGTCGACGAGATGCGTGCCCGCGCGCGAGCGTGGGAGGTCGAATCGGGCAACGCGAACAGTCTGGAGTGCCGTTCACTTAAAGTGTTGCTTCGCCGTGTGTCGGGGAGCGGTCGCAGGCGTGGGCGTACCCTTGTTCGTCGCCGTCGGCTCGTTGAGCTCAATGCGCCGACGGTGATGATTGACGCTGAAACGAGGATGCTCGAAGAGCAAGCCGACCTCAGCGGTCTGACCTGTGGCTTCGACTGGACCGCAAGCATGGGGCGGATTCCCGCCGACGTCAGCACATTCGAGGCCTGGCCCGAGGCTGCGCGGAAGCGTTTGGGTGCGGATCGAATGCGGCGGCCTGAAGTCGCATGATTTCGGCCTCCTGCGCGCGTGACGGAAAGACGAAGGGGCTCTTCCCCGGTACGGTTGGTTTGCCGACACCCGTACGAAAAGGAGCCCCTTCGATGACCAAATCC